>CAYZYC010000025.1:0-27104 GCA_964481165.1 uncultured Limnobacter sp.
CGGTGCGCTGCAGCTGCGAGACGATCCAGTGCTCGAGCGTGCCGAAATGCAGGTACCCGCCGGGCGCGCACTGCGCCGCGTCGTGCGGTGCGAATCCGTTGTCGTGCCCGTCGCAATGCATCAGCACGAACCGGGTGGCGTTCCACAGCTTGTTGCAGAAGTTGCGGTAGCCCTCGCAGCGGTTGAGGTCGAAATTGATCGTGCGGCCCGGGCCGGCAAGCGACGCGAAAGTGAAACGCAGCGCGTCGGCTCCATAGGCAGGGATTCCGCGCGGGTATTCGCGCCGCGTGTGCTTCTCGATCGACGCCGCCTGCTTCGGATTCATCAGCCCGGACGTGCGCTTGGCCACCAGTGCGTCGAGTTCGATGCCGTCGATCAGGTCGATCGGGTCGAGCGTGTTGCCCTTGCTCTTCGACATCTTCTGCCCTTCGGCGTCGCGCACCAGCGCGTGCACGTAGACGTGCCGGAACGGAACGTCGCCGGTGAACGCGAGCGTCATCATGACCATTCGCGCGACCCAGAAGAAGATGATGTCGAATCCGGTGACCAGCACGGTCGACGGCAGGAAACGCGCGAGCGAGGGCACGAGGTTCGGGCGGCCGTCGCGAAACGGTTCGGATTCGTCGACCAGCGTCGAGAAAGGCACCAGCGCCGACGAGAACCAGGTGTCGAGCACGTCGGGGTCGCGCACGATCGGCCCGTTCCAGCCGCTTGCGCGCGCGCGCGCCTGCGCCTCGTCTTCGCTGCGTGCGACGAAGACCGTTCCGTCGTGCACGGGTTGTCCGCCGGCGTCGGCCTTGTACCAGGCGGGGATCTGGTGCCCCCACCACAACTGCCGCGAGATGCACCAGTCCTGGATGTTCGTGAGCCAGTGGTTGTAGGTGGCGGTCCACCCCTCGGGCACGAAGCGGATCGAGCCGTCGGCGACGACTTCGAGCGACCGTTGCGCGATGCTCTTGCCTGCGAGCAGCGAATCGGGCGCGGATGCCTTGCTCATCGCGACGAACCACTGGTCGGTGAGCATCGGTTCGATGATCGCGTTCGTGCGGTCGCCGCGCGGGACCACCATCCGGTGCGCGCGCACCGATTCGAGCAGTCCCAGCGTCTCGAGGTCGGCGACGATCATCCGGCGGGCCTCGAAGCGTCCGTGGCCGCGATACCGGGCCGGGGCATTCTCGTTGATCCGGCCGTCGAGCGTGAGCACGCCGATCGTCGGCAGTGCGTGCCGCTGGCCGACGGCGTAGTCGTTGAAGTCGTGCGCCGGCGTGACCTTGACCGCACCGGTTCCGAATTCGCGATCGACGTAGGGATCGGCGATGATCGGAATTTCCCGCCATCCGCGCTGCGCGCCGTGCGCGGCGACCTGCGAGATCGACATCGTTGCGCCGTCGAAGTGCGCTTCGTCGGCGTCGCCCGACAGCGGCAACCGCACCGACCTGCCGACGAGCGCGGCATATCGTTCGTCGTCGGGGTGCACCATCACCGCCGTGTCGCCGAGCATCGTTTCCGGTCGCGTCGTGGCGACGGTGAGCGATCCGCTGCCGTCGGCCAGCGGATACCGGATGTGCCACAGCTGGCCGTCTTCCTCTTCGCTGACGACCTCGAGGTCGGAGACCGCGGTGAGCAGTTCCGGGTCCCAGTTGACGAGGCGCTTGCCGCGATAGATCAGACCCTGTTCGTGCAGCCGCACGAACACCTCGCGCACGACGTCCGACAACTTCGGATCCATCGTGAAGTATTCGAGCGACCAGTCGGTGGAGGCGCCCATGCGCCGCATCTGTCGCGTGATCGTCGATCCGGACTCGTGCTTCCACTCCCAGACGCGTTCGACGAAGCCTTCGCGCCCGAGGTCGTGCCGCGAACGTCCCTGCGCGTCGAGCTGGCGCTCGACGACGATCTGCGTGGCGATTCCCGCGTGGTCGGTGCCGGGCAGCCACACGGTGTTGTCGCCGCGCATCCGGTGGTAGCGCGTGAGCGCGTCCATCACCGTCTGGTTGAACGCGTGCCCCATGTGCAGCGTTCCGGTGACGTTCGGCGGCGGAAGCTGGATCGAGAAGTCGGGTGCCCCGTCGCGATCGCCGGCTGCGAAGTAGCCGCGCGATTCCCACAGCGGATACCAGCGGGCCTCGATGTCGGCGGGCTCGAAGCTTTTCGCCAGTTCGGTGGGTTCGCCCGGCGCGCGGGGCGACGTGCCCGCCGCTGACGTCGACGTGTTCATTTTCGCAAGCCCTGGATCGAGCCTGCGATTATATCGGCCGATCGTCGCGCGGATGTCCGCGTGCGCGCATGACCTCGTCGTGCACGCGCGTGAGTTCGTCGGTGACCGCGCGCGCGACGAGGTCGCGCACCAGTTGTCCGAGCGTCGTGTGCAGCTCGGCGGCGAGCGAGTCGGTAGCCCGCACGATGACTGCCTGCAGGCTCGATTGCAGCTGCGCGTCGAGCAGCGCGTCGGAACGCCCGAGCAGCCGTTCGAGCACGTTCTCCTGGACGCGCAACGCGAGCTGCGACCAGTCGACGTCGGCCAGCGTGCGCGGCAGTTCGCTCGCGTCGTAGCGCGGCACCTCGATGACCTCGGTGAGCACCGGGATCGCGTCGTCGGGCGATTCGCCGGGGTTGGCCGCCACGGCCCGCAACTGCCCGGCCAGGCGGTTCAGGTCGTCTTCCATCACGATGCCTGCGCCGAAACGACGTCGTGCCGCGCCATCGGATAGCCGCGGTCGCGATAGAAGCGCCAGCGTTCCCGGGCCGCCGCGCGGTCGTCCTCGTCGGACGCGACGATCTCGATGAGCCGCTCGAAACGCCCGAACATCGGCGGGGTCGTGCGGCCGAGGTTCACCAGCACGTCGTGGAACGCGATGTCGTCGGTGTCGTGCGCCAGCACGATCGGCGTGCGCGCCGCGAGCGGGTCGCCGGCGCGCACGTGCGGAACGAAATCGTGCGCGGGCATCGTCCAGAGCATGCGGTCGAATGCCGACAGCCGCGATTCGTCGTCGCACCACACGAGCACCGGAAACTGCGCGCGCCAGGCCTTGCGCACCAGCCGGCATCCGTACTGCAGCTTGTCGGGCGCGTTGAAGTGGAAGTCGACGCGTGTCACCGGCGTGTCCCTGTTCCCGCCCGGACGCTTCAGCCTTCGGCGCGCGACAGAAGGAAACGCGTGAGCAGTCGCACCGGCCTGCCGCTGGCGCCCTTGTCCGCGCCGGACCGCCAGGCGGTGCCCGCGATGTCCAGGTGCGCCCAGTCGTAGTCCTTCGTGAATCGCGCGAGGAAGCAGGCAGCGGTAACCGCGCCGGCCTGGCGCCCGCCGATGTTCGCCATGTCGGCGAACGGCGATTTCAGCTTCTCCTGGTACTCGTCGTCGACCGGCATGCGCCAGCAGGTATCGGCGACATCGCGTCCCGCGCGCTGCAACTCGTCGGCGAGCGCATCGTTCGGCGAGAACAGTCCCGAGTGATGATTGCCGAGCGCGATCACGCATGCGCCCGTCAGGGTGGCGACATCGATCACCGCCTGCGGCCGGAAGCGCTTCGCGTAGGTGAGCGCGTCGCACAGGATCAGCCGTCCCTCGGCATCGGTGTTCAGGATCTCGACGGTCTGCCCCGACATCGTCGTGACGATGTCTCCGGGCTTCGTCGCGCGTCCGCTGGGCATGTTCTCGGTCGACGGCACGACGACGACGAGATTGACCTTCAACCGCATCTCGGCGACGGCGCGCATCGTGCCGAGCACCGACGCCGCGCCGCACATGTCGAACTTCATCTCGTCCATTTCGAGCGCCGGCTTCAGCGAGATGCCGCCGGTGTCGAAGGTGATGCCCTTGCCGACGAGGACGATCGGCGCCTGTTTCGCGCCTGCGCCCCGGTAGCGCAGCACGATCAGCTTCGGCGGCTGCTCGGAGCCGCGCGCCACCGAAAGCAGCGCACCCATCTTCAGCGCCTGCATCTGCTTCGCACCGAGCACTTCGACCTCGAGCTTGTGGTCGCGCGCCATCCTGCGCGCGACGTCGGCCAGGTGCGTCGGCGTGCAGACGTTCGCCGGAAGATTGCCGAGATCCTTCGCCAGGTCGACGCCGTTGGCCAGCGCGCCGGCGCGTTCGACTTCGCGCGCGGCTGCCGCGGCGCCGGGCCGTTCGATCGACAACGCGACGCGGCGCGGACGCACCGGCCTGGGATCGCGCTTGCTCTTGAGCGCCTCGAAGCGGTACGCGAGTTCGCGACCGACGAGCACCTGCATGCGCAGCTTCCAGTCCAGGTCGCGCCCGGCGACCGGTGCTTCGTGCAGCAGCGACACGGCATCGTCGGCGGCGAGTTGTCCGGCCGCCTTGTACGCGGCGCGGACCGCGTCGAGATACGACTTCTCCGCGATCTCCGCTTCCTCGCCGAGCGACACGAGGACGACGCGCTCGATCGCGCCGTCCAGGTGCACGACCAGCGTGGAACCTGCCTTCGCGGCGAGATCCCCGGCGGCGATCAGGCGCGACAGGCGTCCGTTGCCTGCGGCGTCGAGCGTCTTTCCGCCTTCGCCGAGCTGGCTTCCGGCGAGCACCGGCACCAGTGCGCAGCCCGAACGCATGCGCGCGAGCGCCGATGTCGTTGTGCTAAATTGCATCGCTTCATTCTTCTCAGAGTCGACTCGGCGGATTATACGAGGGTCGCACCGGCATGCTGTTCGAAAAGGCGTTGCGACGCGACCTTCGCAACATCGCCGGCGTCGTCTTCGCGACGCTGTTCGTCGTCATGGTGACGACGTCGCTGATCCGCTTCCTCGGGCGCGCCGCCACCGATCGCGTCGATACCGCAAGCGTGCTGCCGCTGATCGCGTTCAACTCGATCAACGTGCTGCCGGTGCTTCTGGTGCTGACGGTCTACGTCGCGGTGCTGATCGCGCTCACGCGCGCGTTCCGCGACTCGGAGATGGTGATCTGGTTCTCCAGCGGGCTGAGCCTGTACGCATGGGTGCGTCCGGTGCTCGTCGTCGCGGTGCCGATCGCGGTGGTCATCGCGATCGTCGGTTTCGTCGTTGCGCCGTGGGCGAACCGGCAGGCCAGCGAGTACCAGCAGCGTTTCGCGCAGCGCGAGGACGTTTCGCAGGTGTCGGCGGGCCGGTTCCGCGAATCCGTGTCGGCCAATCGCGTGTTCTTCGTCGAGGCGTTGAACGAAGAGCAGACCGAAGTGCGCAACGTGTTCGTGACGCAGACGCAGGGCGATCGGCTCACCGTGGTCGTCTCGCGCAGCGGCGGCATCGAGAACCGTCCCGACGGAAGCCGTTTCCTGGTGCTCGAGGACGGCAGGCGCTACGACGGCACGCGCGCGCAGCCCGACTTCCGGCTGATGGAGTTCGAGCGCTACGGCCTGCGCCTCGAGCCGCGCGGCGTGCCGATGGCCGAGGACCGCATCAAGTTCCGCTCGACGCTGCAGTTGATCGAGGACGGCACGCCGCGCAGTCTCGGCGAGCTCGCCTGGCGCATCAGCCTGCCGGTATCGGCGATCCTGATGGCGATGCTGGCGATTCCGATGTCGGCGATGAACCCGCGCGCAGGGCGGTCGGTGAACCTGCTCGCCGCGCTGCTGCTGTACGTCGTCTACAACAACCTGCTCACGGTCTTCCAGACCTGGATCGCGCAGGAGCGGATTCCGTTCGGCATCGGAGTGTGGGTGCTGCACGCCGTGATGCTCGCGCTGATCGCGTTGCTGTTCTGGCGGCGCACCACGCTTCCGCGCAACCGCATCGCACGGTGGCTGCGGTCGTGGTGAAGACGGTCCCGGTTTCGGGCGCGAGCGGCGCAGCCTCTCCGGAGAGGCGCGGGTGAGGACCTTGCGCCGCTACCTCGGCAGCCACATCGGGGTTGCCGTCGCGTTCGTGCTCACCGGGTTTCTCGCGCTGTTCGCGTTCTTCGACTTCATCAACGAACTCGACGACATCGGCCGCGGCGGCTACCGCCTGCAGCACGCGGTCGCGTTCGTGCTCCTCGGCCTGCCGGCTCACGTCTACGAGCTGATGCCGATCGCCGCGTTGATCGGGACGATCTACGCGCTGGCGCAGTTCGCGGCGAACTCCGAATTCACCGCGATGCGTGCCGCCGGACTCGGTCGCCGCCAGGCGCTGGCGACGATCGCGCGCGTCGGGCTGGTGATCGCGGCGATGACCGCACTGGTCGGCGAGGCCGTGGCGCCGCCCGCCGATCGGCTGGCGCAGCAGCTGCGGCTGACGTCGATCGGCGCTTCGGCTTCCGGGCAGTTCCGCTCGGGCCTGTGGCTGAAGGATTCGGTCTACGATCCCGCCGGCAAGGTCGAGCGGTTGCGCTTCGTCAACATCGGCGAACTGCTGCCCGACGGCAGCCTGCGCGACGTCCGAGTGTTCGAGTTCGACCTGGGAATGCGCCTGTCCGAAATCGTCGACGCGCGCTCGGCGACGTACGCCGCACCGGACTCTTGGCGGCTCTCCGACGTCGACGCGACGCGTTTTTCCGAGACGAAGTTCGTCGGCGGCGCTCCGCTGGTGCGCACCGAGCAGGCGCACGATGCGCATCGGGTCTGGCGCAGCGAGCTGAACCCGGCCTTGCTCGGCGTGCTGCTCGTGCAGCCGGACCGCATGTCGGGGCTGAGCCTGTACCGCTACGTGCGGCACCTCCAGGAGAACCGGCAGAACGCGAGCCAGTACGAGATCGCGTTGTGGAAGAAGGTCGTCTACCCGCTCGCGGTCATCGTGATGATGGCGCTCGCGCTGCCCTTCGGATACCTGCAGGCCCGTGCCGGGGGAATCGGCTTCAAGGTATTCGCGGGCGTGATGCTCGGCATCGCGTTCCATTTCCTGAACGGACTGTTTTCGCATCTCGGCCTGCTCAATACCTGGCCGCCGCTGCTGTCGGTGAGCATTCCGAGCATCGGCGCGTTCCTGCTCGCGCTCGGAATGCTCGCGTGGGTCGATCGCACCCGATGACCCGAGGGTCGCCCCACCGGGGTTTTTCCGCATGGCCGGGGTGCAAAAAAACATGGACGCGGGATGTGTCTTTCAGTACGATTGCGCGCATTCGAGGAGGAGGAGGGGCGGCGAAGTCTGCCGTTTTCAAGGCGCACAGCGATGTGCGCCTTTTTTCTCGTCCGGCCGCGGAGCACGCCCTCCGATGATCGGCGCGGTCGAACGGGTCTTCGCGCAGCCCGCGCCGGCCCGGCGCGCGTTCTGGACGACGCTGCTCGTGCTGGGCGCGCTGCGTTCCTGGTTCGCCGTCGCGCTGCCGATGACCGGCGACGAGGCGTACTTCGTCGCGTGGGGCCGCAACCCGGACTGGGGCTTCTACGACCACCCGCCGATGGTCGGCTGGTGGCTCGCGGCGCTCGACGCGATCTCGGGCCATCGGTTCGTGCTGCGCCTGCCCGCGCTGGTCGCGCCGCCGATCGTCGCCGCGATCGGCTGGCACGTGATGCGGCCTCACGGCGAGGCGCTGGCGTGGTCCACCGCCACGCTGTTGCTGCTCGTCCCGCTGAACGCGTGGAATGTCGCGATCACCACCGACATCCCGCTGATGCTGTTCGCCGCGGCGACGGTGGCGATGTACCTGCGTGCCAGGCGAAGCGGGCGCGGCGTCGACTTCCTGCTCACCGGCCTGGCGCTTTCCGGCGCACTGCTGTCGAAGTACTTCGCGGGGCTGCTCGCGATCGCGATCTTCCTGCATTCGGTATCGCGCCCGACACGCTCGTCGCTCGTCGGCCTTGCCTGGATCGTCGCAGCTTCGCTGCCTGCCGCAGCGATCCAGATCGCCTGGAACGCGCAGCATTGCTGGCCGAATGTCATGTTCAATCTCGTGAACCGGCACGGCGACGCGGGACTGTCCTGGCAGACGCCGCTGCTGTACGCAGCGAGCGTGCTGTACGTGCTGACGCCGCCGATTGCGCTGCGGCTGTGCGGCATCGCGCGCGGCACCGACCGCGATCGGCCGGAGTCCGACGCGGCGACGACGCTGCGCTGGCTCGCGGTCGTGCCGCTGGCGATCTTCGCCGCACTGTCGCTGGTGAAGACGATCGGCCTGCACTGGCTGGCGAGTTTCGTGCTGCCTGCGGTGCTGTGGTTCGCGCTGTCGGCGAATGCGCGTTCGCGGGCCCGCGCGCTGGCGTTCGCGATGATCTTCGCGCTCGCGCACTGGATCGGGATCGCAGTGCTTGCCGCGGTGCCGACCGAAACGTTCCGCTCGCTGAGCGGGTACCCGGGAATCGTCATGACCCTGCACGGCGACGAACTCGCGCAGGCTCTCGGTCCGTGGCGCGGTTCGCACGTGATCGCCTCCGACGGGTACTCGGCGGCAGCGACGATCGGCCATGCGCTCGGCGAACACGTCATCGTCTTCGGACCGGGCACGAGCCACGCGAGGCACGACGACATCCTGACCGATTTCCGCGCGCTCGAGGGCCGCGACATCCTGATCGTTCTCCGCGACGGCGACCGGGCGCGCGAGTTCGACGGGTATTTCGACCGCGTCGCCGTCTCGCGTGTCGCGATTCGCGGCGTCGTATTCGAACTCGTCGACGGTCGCGGTTTCCGGTATGCCCGGTATCGCGACGAAGTCCTCGATGCGGTGCGCCAGCGCTACTATGCGGTGCCGCGCTGGCTGCCCGGCGGCGCATGCTACTTCTGCGACCGCTATTTTCCCGATCGCGCCTGTCGGCGTCCGTAGCGATGAACCTGCAACAACTTCGATTCCTGCGGGAAACCGCGCATCACGGCTTCAGCCTGACGCGTGCCGCGCAGGCGATCGGCACGTCGCAACCGGCGCTGTCGCGCGGCATTCTCGAACTCGAAGCCGAACTCGGCGTCGACGTCTTCGTGCGCCACGGCAAGCGCATTCTCGGGTTGACCGAACCCGGCCGGACGGTGCTCGAGCGCGCCGAACGCGTGCTCTCGGAGATCGACGGCATAGAACGCGTGACGGCGGATTTCCGCGCGCGCGACACCGGCGAGTTGCGCGTGGCGACGACGCACACGCAGGCACGCTACGCGCTGCCTCCCGTCGTGCGCGAGTTCCGCAAGCGGTATCCGGCGGTGCGCCTCACGCTGCTGCAGGGCAGCCCGCGGCAGATCACGCAGTCGCTGCTGTCGCGCGAAGTCGATTTCGCGATCGCGACCGAGGTTCCGGAAGATGCCGGCGAATTGCTCGTCATCCCCGCGTTCGAGTGGGAGCACGTCGTCATCGTGCCGACGAAGCATCCGCTCGCCGGACAGCCGCTGTCGCTGCACGCGCTTGCGCGTCATCCGCTGGTGACCTACGTCGAGGAATTCGCCGGGCGCCGCCGTATCGATCGAGCGTTTGCCGACGCGGGACTGAAGCCCGACATCGTGCTGTCGGCGATCGATTCGGACGTGATCAAGACCTACGTCGGCGTCGGACTCGGCGTGGGCATCATGGCCGGACTGGCCTACGACGCAACGCGCGACCGCGGCCTGTCGATGTTGCCGGCCGGCGCGTTGTTCGGAATGAATTCGGTGAAGCTCGCGGTGCGTCGCGACGCGTTTCTTCGCGGCTATGCGCTGAGCTTCATCGGCCTGTTCGTTCCGGACGTCGACCTGCGCACGCTCGAGCGCTTGCTGCACCCGAAGTCGCGCAACACGACGGTCGCACCCGGGTAATCCCCCAGCGCGTACGAGCGGCGAATCGACGCGTTCCGCAAGGGCGCGTGCTTATACTGCGTGCGGTGCCACGCGTTCGCGTGAAGCACGCACCTGCAGGGGAGCACGATCGAGAATGGGCATCGCGAGTTGCCGCGCACTGGCTTGCGCTGTCGCGCTCGTGGTTGCAGCCGGACCTCTTGCCGCGCAACAGGTGACGCTCAACGTGTCGAGCTGGATGCCGGCGTCGCACGTGCTGACGCAGTCGGTCGTGAAGTGGTGCGACGAGGTTGCCGAAGCGACCGCGCGGCGCGTGAGCTGCCGGATCCTGCCGAAGGCGGTCTCTGCACCGCCCGGCACGTTCGACGCCGTGCGCGAGGGACTGGCCGACGTTTCGTATTCGGTGCACGGCTATACGCCCGATCGCTACACCCTGACGCAGATCGCCGAGTTGCCGTTCGGCGGCAACTCGGCGGAAGTCGCGTCGGTCGCGTACCAGCGGATCTTCGATCGACACCTCGCGAAGCTCAACGAGCACCGCGGGTTGAAAGTGCTCGCGGTCTTCACGCACGGCCCGGGGCAGGTGTACACGGTCAAGCGTCCGGTGCTGTCGATCGCCGACCTGAAGGGCCTGAAGCTTCGCGGCGACGGAGGCATGGTCGCCAACGTCGGCAAGGCGATCGGTGCGAGCGTCGTGCTCGAGCCGCAGGCCGAGTTGCCGGAACTGCTCGGCGCCGGAGCGCTCGACGGACTCTTCGGGCCGGCCGAAACGATCGATTCGCTGCGGCTCGAAAAGCTCGTGCGCCATCGCACGGTGTTTCCGGGAGGCCTGTACAACACGAGCTTCGCGTTCGTGATGAACCAGGCGACCTGGGGACGGATCGGGCCGGCCGACCAGGCCGCGATCGTGCTACTCGCCGGCGAGCACGCGTCGCGACTTTTCGGACGCGCCTGGGACCAGGTCGACCGGCGCGCGGCCGCGGTGATGCAGGCGAACGAGGTGCGCACGAACTACGCGTCGCGCGGCTTCGTCGACGACGTGCGCGCGCGCACGTCGGCGCTCGAAGCGAAGTGGATCGCCGACGCGAAGGCCCGCGGCCTCGAGCGGCCCGAGCAGGTATTGCGCGACTTCCGCGTCGAGGTGTCGAGGCTCGAGTGACGAGCGCTGCCTGACGCGCACTGCGCCGCGCCGTCGGGAGCGCCGGGTGTATAATCCGCGCTCTTCGGGGCGGTAGCTCAGCTGGGAGAGCGTCGCGTTCGCAATGCGAAGGTCGGGAGTTCGATCCTCCTCCGCTCCACCACCATTCAACGCCCAACCTCCATCGGTTGGGCGTTTTCGTTCAAGCCGGCGCGAGGCTCGACGCCGCGGCGCAGCGCATCGAGTACAAGCCCGCGCGCTTCCGCGTGACCACGAGGGTTCGGTAGGCACGCAACGGCTGCCCCGCCGAAGATCTGCCGCAACGCAGATTGCGACAAGTCTTTTAAAAGACTATATTCAGTCTCTATCCATTCCGGGAGCGCGGCCATGCGCTACTCCTCTCGAGTCAAGCCCATCAGCTATCTCAAGGCCAACGCCGCCGAGGTGCTCACCCAGCTTGCCGAACAGCGCGAGCCCCTGGTCATCACCCAGAACGGGGAAGCCAAGGCCGTGCTGCAGGACGTCGCCTCGTTCGAGGAAACGCAGGAGACGCTGGCCCTCCTGAAGATCCTGGCGCTCGGCCAGCAGGATGTCGAGGCCGGCCGCGTCAAGCCCGTCGCCGATGTGGTGGCGCGCCTGCGCGCGAAGCGAGCCCCGGCCTGATGGCCGGCCAGCCCAAGCGCTACGAGGTCTTGCTCACCCAAGGCGCCGAGCAGGACCTGGAGTCGATCCACGACTACATCGCCGAGTTCGACAGCGTGGGCAACGCGAACCGCGTGCTCGATCGCTTGATGGAAGTCGTGGACGGGCTGGCCAGGTTCCCCGAGCGCGGGAGCTACCCCAAGGAACTCGTGGCACTGGGCATCAAGGAGTACCGTCAGACGGCGTTCAAGCCCTACCGGGTTATCTATCGCGTCGTCGGCAGCCGGGTCGTGATCTACCTGATCGTCGATGGCCGCCGTGACATGCAGTCCGTGCTGGCGCGCAGGTTTCTGGGCGCTTGACCCGCAGCTGCCCCGGCCGGTTCCCGGCGTGTCCATCACCAGCGCGCAAGGAACGCTGGACGCCGTGCTGGTGAGGGCGCGGAGTCAGAACTCTCCGTCCTTCACGTAGGGGTGGCTCCAGAGAATCACCTGCAGCAGCACCGACTTGACCCAGGCTGCGTGCATCTTCTTCACGTCGGCGGCAGAGGCGCCCTTGCCGGCGAGGAAGGGCTCGAGCGTGGTCGTGATCGGGATGGCGAGCGCCGGCAGGTAGCGGAAGTCGATCTGCGCCGTGCTGTTCGCGCCGTCGGTCCTGTTCTTCTTGATCCGGTTGTGGCGCAGGCCGATCTCGTACTGCCAGTCGAGCCACGCCTGGTCGTATGCGGCATCGGCGGTGTCGAGGATCCAGCGCGCGAAGCGCTTGCGCACGGCGGCGAGGTAGCCGGCGTCGGGCTTTCCGGTCTTCGCATCGCTGAAGAACGCCACGAGTTCCGGCGTCGAGGCGACGAAGCCGTACCAGACGTCGAGGATCGCATCGGTCTGGTCGGCGAGGATCGACTTGCTCTGGCGCAATGCCTGCACGTCGTCGTCGGTGAACAGCATCGTCTTTTGCAGCGCGGCCAGGTCGGCCATCGTGTACGGGGCGCGCGCGAGCGTGCGGTCGCCGTGTGCATAACCGGGTATGGGGGGCTGCGTTGCGGCGGCGCCTGTCTGCGTGATGCCGAGCGTGGCCGAGGCGACGATGATTTCGTGCAGCTTCATGAGGGCACTCCTTTCTGATGGAACCCGACGCGGTGCGGTGGTGCATCGGAGAGCTTGAAGCTTCGCCCACGATCGTGGATGATGGGTGCCGTGCAATCCACGAAAGCTGTCTTATCGTCCAGAAGTGCTTCTGCGCCCGCCGACCCGGTCGATCGGCTGTCGACGTTGCTCGAGCGCTTCCGGGTGCGGGCGACGCTGTTTCATGCGGGCCCGCTGTGCGGCACCAGCACCTTCGATGCAAGGCCCGGGCGCGCCTTCGTGCATGTACTGCGTCGAGGCTCGACGACGGTGCGCCACCCCGCGCGCAGCGGGGTAGCCACGGTCGTGCGCGTCGACGAACCCACGCTGCTGCTGTACCCGCGGCCCTTGCGGCACGTGTTCGTCAATCCGCCGCGCGAAGGTTCGGATTTCACCTGCGCCACCGTGGGCTTCGACGGCGGTGAGCACAACCCGATCGCGCGTGCGCTGCCGCCGCTCGTGCGCGTCCCGTTGCGCGAAGTGGATGGGCTGCAGCCCGCGCTGGCCCTGCTGTTCGCCGAGACCGGACGCACGCGTTGCGGCTCGCGCCTGCTGGCCGACCGGTTGTTCGAGGTGGTGCTGATCCAGCTGTTGCGCTGGATCATCGATCATCCGCAGCGCGTGGGCGTACCGCGCGGACTGATCACGGGGTTGTCCGACGCCCGGTTGGCCAGGGCCCTGGTCGCATTGCACCAGGCGCCCGGAGAGCACTGGTCGCTCGATCGCATGGCCGGGGTGGCGGCGATGTCGCGCAGCGCATTCGCCGAAGCTTTCCGGACGGCAACGGGAACGACTCCCGCCGCCTACCTGTCCGACTGGCGCCTGACGTTGGCTGCGTCGATGCTGCAGGCAGGCTCCCCGGTGAAGCTCAGCGCTGCCGAACTCGGTTTCGCCAGTCCGTCGTCGCTGTCGAAGGCGTTCCGCAACCGCTTCAGCGCGTCGCCGCGCGAATGGCTCGCCGAACACGCGGCCGATCCATTGCAGTCGCAGTGAATCCGGTCGCCGACGCCCCCGAAGCCGATATCGCGCGCACGCTGTGGGTCGCCGCGGCGCTCGCGCTCGGCTCGGCGCTCGCGCTGGGCCTCGGGCGCTTCTCGTATGCGCTGCTGCTGCAGCCGATGCGCGACGACCTCGGCTGGAGCTACCTGACCGCCGGGGCAATGAACACGGTCAATGCAGCCGGCTATCTGGTCGGCGCGCTGCTGGCGCCGGGCTGGCTCGCGCGGCACGACGCTCGCACGGTGCTGCTCGCCGGAGGCGCGTCGACCGCGTTGCTGCTGGTCGCGCACGGCGTGGTGCTCGGCGACGCGGCGCTCTACGCCTTGCGCCTTGCGACCGGGGTAGCCAGCGCTGCCGTGTTCGTTTCGGGCGGAGTGCTCGCGGCGCGCCTGGGCGCACGATTCCCGTCGCGCGCAGGACTGCTGCTGGGCATCTACTACGGCGGTACGGGGCTCGGCATCATCGCGTCGGCGCTGCTCGTTCCGCCGCTGACCTTGCTGTCGATCGCACACGCGTGGCAGTGGGCGTGGATCGTGCTCGGCGCGGGCGCGGCGCTGGCGACCGCGACGATGTGGCCGGCGACGCGTCCGCTCGCCGCGCCGCCGCTCCACAAGGACGCCGGGCGTGCGCGATTCGACTGGCGTCCGTTCGCGTCGGGACTCGCCGCCTATTTCATGTTCGGTCTCGGCTACATCGGCTACATGACGTTCGTGATCGCGCTGCTGCGCGAGCAGCAACTGGGCACCGTCGAGATCGTCGCGTTCTTCGTGCTGCTCGGCGCCGGCGTCGTCGCTTCGTCGTGGATCTGGGCCGGCGTGCTGCAGCGCTCGCGCGGCGGCGAAGCGCTCGCGCTGCTCAATGCGCTGCTCGCGGTGGCCACGGTGCTGCCGGTCTGGAGCGCGCATCCGGTCGCGGTCTACGTCTCGGGGGTACTGTTCGGCTGCGTCTTCCTGTCGCTGGTCGCGTCGACCACGGCGCTCGTTCGCCACAACCTTCCGGCAGAGCGATGGGCTGGCGGAATCGCGGCGTTCACGATCGTCTTCGCCGTCGGCCAGATCGTCGGGCCGTCAGCGGTCGGCTGGATCGCAGATGCCGCGGGCGGACTGCAGCGCGGGCTGGGTTTCTCCGCGGTGGGGCTGGCGATCGGCGCCGTGCTCGCCTGGCGGCAGAAGCCACTGGCGCCTTAGCGCGGTGCGGTTTGGCAGTACGCTTTTCGTTTGGGCGATCATTCGGAATCAACGGAGGGAACCAGCACATGTCCGGAAGCACCACGCTGTCGGCGATCCTCGAACGCTCGCGCATCGCGCTCGCGCGTGCGGCGACGCTGCTCGAGAACGATCGCCCGGGCGCCGAGCAGTTGCACGCGAGCCTCGCCCCGCACCTGGGGCGGGCACACGTCGTGGGCATCACCGGCGCTCCGGGCGCGGGCAAGTCGACGCTGATCCACGCGCTGCTCGGCGAATTCGTCGAACGCGGACGATCGGTCGCCGTCGTCGCCATCGATCCGTCGAGCCCGATCACCGGCGGAGCGATCCTCGGCGATCGCGTGCGCATGGGCGATCGTGCCTCGCACGACGAGGTCTTCGTGCGCTCGCTGTCGTCTCGCGGTCACCTCGGAGGGCTGTCGCTCGCCGCGGGCCGCGTCATCGACCTGTTCGACGCGGCGGGGTTCGACGTGGTCATCGTGGAGACCGTCGGCACGGGCCAGTCCGAAGTCGAGATCCGCCGCTTCGCCGATACGAATCTCGTCGTCTGCGCTCCCGGTCTCGGCGACGAAGTCCAGGCGATCAAGGCGGGGATTCTCGAGATCGCCGACATCCTCGTCGTCAACAAGGGCGACTCGCCGCTGGCGGCACGCACGCTCAACGACATGAAGTCGCTGTCGCGGCTGCGCCGTCGTCCCGAATGGACGGTCGCGGCTCTGCGCACCGTCGCGACGACCGGCGAAGGGATCCCCGAACTGGTGGCGAAGACCGACGAACACCGCGAGGTCTTCGGCCTCGGGCGGCGGCTGAAGGCGAACGCCGATGGCGCCGCGTCCGGCACGGCTACAGCGGCTGCCTCGGGCGCACCGGCGCCGCACGCGAGCGACGACGAACTGTTCGAGGCGATGCGTGGCTGGCGTGCCAGCGGCAAGGGAGTGGCCCTGGCTACGGTCGTGCGCACCTGGGGTTCGTCGCCGCGCGCCGAAGGCAGCCTGCTCGCCGTGGAGGAGGGCGGCGGGTTCCTCGGTTCGGTGTCCGGCGGCTGCGTCGAAGGCGCGGTGATCAGCGAGGCGATCGAAGTGATCGCCGACGGCAAGCCGCGCATGCTCGAGTTCGGGGTCAGCGACGAGCAGGCGTGGGAAGTGGGCCTCGCATGCGGCGGGAATGTGCAGGTGTACGTCGAGCGCGTCGAGTGATATCCGGCGCGACGACGATCGCGGTGTGAACGGACTCTACGCGCGGCCGCGCAACTGCTTCTTGTCGATATTGCCGACGACCGTTTTCGGCAGTTCGTCCACCAGAACGATCTCGGCCGGGATCTTGTAGGCCTTCGCGCGCATCGTCGAGGATTTCGTCGATTCGTTGTGCGCGTAGGCGCCTGATTCCAGCGACTTGCGAAGATCCTACAGCCGAAGACCGCCGCCCAAGCCGACGATGCACTTGCGCAGCGCGTCGACGAACGCAGATCGTTCGGCCGTACTGAGCCCCGAGAGCAGCTTCTCGTCGACCGCGGCAGCGTCGTTCTCGGCCGACTCGATGAGGCGGCTGCCTGAATCGGTGAGCACCGCCGTACGGATTCGCCGGTTCACCAGCGACTCGGTCCTGGTGACGATGCCTCGCGCTTCGAGCCTGGCCAGCACTTCATGCATCGATTGCGGCCGGATATACGCGCGCCGCGCGAGTTGCGCATTGCTCAGCCCCGCTGTTCTGCGAAGCACCGCGAGGACGGTGTATTCGGGCAGCGTCAGGCCGTGCGGCTCGAGCGTCTGCTCGAGGAGCCGCTGGACGACCTTGCTCAATCGCCCGAGCACATAGGTCGTTCGAAGAGGGAGTCGTTGCGTCAACGGGGCCAGCCCAGGAGCCGCCTCGCATTCTCCTTCATGACCAGCGGCCGCACCTCGGGCTTGATCTCGAGCTTCTCGAAATCCTGGATCCATCGCTCGGGTGTCATTGCCGGGAAGTCCGATCCGAAGAGCATCTTGTCCTTCAGCAGCGTATTCATGTACTGGATCAGGATCGGCGGGAAGTACCTGGGCGACCAGCCCGACAGGTCGATGTAGACCTGTGGTTTATGCAGTGCGACGGAAATCGCCTCTTCCTGCCACGGAAACGACGGGTGCGCCAGGATGATCGGCATGTCGGGGAAGTCGGCAGCCACATCGTCCAGGTAGATCGGGTTGGAGAACCGGAGGCGGATGCCGCCGCCGCCGGGGAGGCCGCGGCCGACCGCCGTCTGCCCGGTGTGAAACAGCGCCGGCAGCTTGTGCTCGGCAAGCACTTCGTAGAGCGGGTAGCAGTCGCGGTCGTTCGGGAAGAACGCCTGCTGGCTCGGATGGAACTTGAAGCCCTTCACGCCGAAATCGGAGATCAACCGCCGCGCCATGCGCACGCCTTCGGCGCCACGATGCGGATCGACGGAACCGAACGGGATGACGACGTCGCTGTTCGCGGCGGCGATCTCGGCGATTTCCTCGCTCGTGACGTCCGGCGTTCGGCCCGAACGCCACGCGTCATCGATGGTGAAGGTGACGAACGCCATCTTCCTGCGGCGGTACGCCTCGATCATTTCGACGATCGATTGACTCAGGCTGGAGTCGAATACGTCCTGCAGGAACTCGGTGGCCGGATCGGGGATCGAGCATCCGCAGCCGGTACGCGTGGACCGGATGACGTGCGTATGCACGTCGATGGCAACCACTTCCTCGGGTCCAAGTTTCCCGTTCGCCGTCGCGCTCATTGTCGATTTCCGATGGAACTGCGTTCGATGTTCCTTGGCCGATTTCCTACTCGACCGGCTGGTCGCGAAGCTGTCGTTTGAGCAGCTTTCCGGAGGCGGTTCTCGGCAGGGCCTTCACCCGGGTGTAGACCTTCGGAATCTTGTATCCGGCGAGTCGGGCGGCGAGGAAGTCGCGAAGCTGTTCGTCGGAGGCAGACTCTCCCTCCTTCAGCACGAGGAACGCGCGGCCGACCTCGCCCCACTTCGCGTCGGGAATTCCGACTACCGCGCACTCGGTCACCGCGGGATGGCGGTAGATCGCATTCTCCACTTCGGCCGGATAGACGTTCTCTCCCCCCGAGATGAACATGTCCTTGATCCGGTCGACGATGAACACGTGTCCGTCCGCGTCGAAGAAGGCCGCGTCGCCCGTGCGCAGCCATCCGTCCTCGAAGGCCTCTCGCGTCGCATCGGGCAGGCCCCAGTATCCCGGCGTGACGTTCGGTCCCTGCGCCCACACTTCGCCGCGCACGTCGGTGCCTGCGTCGCTTCCGTCGGTCGCAACGATCCGCAGGTCGCTGAAAAAGCACGGCGTTCCCGCCGAGCCGAGCTTGTCGGCATCGCCTGCCCGCAGCAACGTCGCGTTCGGCGACGTTTCGGTCAGGCCGTACCCTTGAAGAAAGCGCAGGCCTCGCCCGCGATAGCGCTCGATCAGCGAGACGGGAACCGGCGCAGCTCCGCATAGCAGCGTGCGCATCGACGAGAGGTCGGTGCTCTCCCACCGTGGCGACTGCGCCATGCTCTGGAAGATCGTCGGGACGCCCACCATCGACGTCACGCGGTGTCTCTCGATCAGTTCGAGGGCGAGCTCGGGATTCCACGCGGACATCAGGATCGACGTTCCGCCCTTGAGGAACGGCGGCAGGAAACTGTTGTTCATGCCCGCCGTGTGAAACAACGGCGCGACCACCAGGCTGACTTCCTGCACCGCCAGATCGACGTCGATGAGCAGGTTCAGGCAGTTCCAGGTGACGTTGCCGTGCGTCAGCATGACGCCTTTGGGCCGCCCGCTGGTGCCCGACGTGTACTGGATCATGCAGATGTCGTCGAGCGACACCGCCTCGTCGATCGGCGTTGCAGGCGCCGCCTCGAGCAGTGCTTCGTAGCCCCGGGCGCGATCGGTCGCTTCGTCGAGCACGATCAGCGTCGGAACGGCCAGTCGATCGCCCAGCGCGCGAATGACCTCGCCGCACGAGGGCGACCAGATCAGGACTTTCGGCCGTGCGTCGCGCAGGACGAAGTCGTGCTCCGGAGCGGCGAGCCGGGTGTTGAGCGGAAGAAGGATGGCGCCGAGCATCCCGGTCGCGAACAGCGTCTCGGCGATCGACGGATGATTCGGACCGAGGTATGCGACCCGATCGCCGCGCTCGACGCCGAGTTTGCGCAACGCGTGCGCGAGGCGCGTACTTCGCGACAGGACCTGCGCGAAGGTGTAGCGCGTGTCCTCGAAGACGATCGAGATCGCATCGCCGTCGCTGCGAACCCGTCGGGCAGGCCAGGAACCGACGCCGCCATTACGCATCCGGAGTCTCCTTGTCGATCGGGAAGCCCGAGCTTCGCTTCAGTGCGAGCAGTTCGACGAGCAATCGGTCGCGCTGCTCGCCGAGCGCGGAGCCGCCGAGCGACCCGGCGTAGCTGGAGACGCCGTCGATCACGGTCCGCTGCAGCTCCGGTGTCAGGCGGGGCGTCGTGAACTGATCCCACCACGTCTGCACGGACGGGCCCAGGTGCCGCAGGATTCCTTCGATCCCACCCGTTCCACCGGTCAGATGCAAGGTGAGGAAGGGACCGAGCAAGGCCCATCGAAGTCCCGGGCCGTGCATCACCGCGGTGTCGATGTCCTCGACGGTTGCCGCGCCCTGTTCGACCAGTGCGAACGCCTCCCGCCACAGCGCCGCCTGCAGACGGTTGGCGACGTGCCCGGGCAATTCCCGGCGGATGTGGATCGGATGCTTGCCGACCGAACGGTAGAAGTCCATCGCGCGATCGACGGTTGTCGGGTCGGTCGCGCGGCCGCCCACGACCTCGACGAGGGGCATCAGATGGGGCGGATGAAAAGGATGTCCGACGATGATCCGCGCCGGCTCGCGTTCGCACCGTGCCTGCAGATCGGACGGAAGCAATCCGGAAGAACTGCTCGCGACAATCACGCCCGAAGGCGCGAGCGCATCGAGATCGCGCATCAGTTGCTGCTTCTTCGGCTTGTCTTCGGGCGCGTTCTCCTGCACGAACGTCGTCCGATGCAAGGCCTCGGCCAGGTCGGTCGTGAACTCGAGCCGGTCGCGCGCGTCGTCGGGTACGTTGCCGAGCCGACGGATCGTCGGCCAGCTCGCATCGAGATCAGCCTGCAGGCGGGCTTCGGCGCCTGCGCCCGGATCGGTTGCTCGCACCTGCATTCCGCACGACAGGAAGTGGGCTACCCAGCTGGAGCCGATGACACCGGTGCCGACCACCGTGACTTGCCGGTTGTGCGTGGTTCGTTGCATCGCGTGCCTCGATTCCTCGGGAAGTGCGGGTGTGCAGAGCGGATCCGGATCAGGACTTCAGATCCTTGACCCGCGCCGCGCGGCCTTCGAGAAAGTCTTCGAGGCGTTGCTTTGCCGCCGGATCGCTTTGCGCCATGCCGGCGATCAGCGATTCGGTGAGCAGGCCGACCTCCTGCGACGAATCGGCGATCCGCGGCAAGACATGGGTCAGTGCGAAATTCGTCATCGTCGTGTTTTCCGCGATCCGTGCGGCGATCTCCATCGCCTTCGCGATCGCCGTGCCGGGCTCCACGAGATACTGCGAAAGGCCGATCTGTTGTCCTTCGTTCGCCTCCACTACGCGCCCGGTCAGCATCATGTCGGTCATGCGCGCCACGCCGATGAGGCGGGGGAGGCGGGCCGAGCCTCCGCCGCCGATGTACATGCCGCGCGCGCCCTCGGGCAACGCGTAGAACGTGGTGGTATCGGCGACCCGAATGTGAACCGCGCAGGCGACCTCCAGCCCGCCGCCGATGACCGCTCCCTGCAGCGCTGCGACGACCGGCGTCGGCCCGAACTGGATCGAGTCCAGGCATCGATGCCACAGGCGTGCGTGCTGCATTCCGCCGTAGGCGTCGCGCAGTACGAGTTCCGACAGGTCGAGCCCGGCGCTGAAATGTTCTCCGCGGGCTGCCAGCACGACGCACTTGATGTCGGGCCTCGGCTCGGCGATCAGGTCCGCCAGGCCTTCGACGATCTCTTCGCTCAGCGCGTTGCGCTTTTCGGGTCGATCGATCTCGATGCGCAGGACGGCGCCATGCTTTTCGACTCTGAGTGAACCGATGTTCCGATCGTCCGCCATCTTCGTTCCCTGATTCGTTTTAATATCAGGGTACCTGATATTCCAGGTTGCATCAAGCGCTTCTCGCCCCGCAGTGATGCCAGGCTGCGCAGGGTCCCCACAGGTCGCAGATGCGCGGCCCGAAGGAGCATCGAACCGCAGTTCGTGCAATCATCGACCGCTGATCTCGAAACGAGGCACGGGAAGATTGCGATGGATGCGGGACTCTTCGATTCGATGCTGGCCGAACGCGCCGCCAGGCGGTCGTTCGCGATCGTCACGCGCCTGCGCGACGGTGCGCAGGCGCTGGTCACCGAGGACGACGTGCGAGGCGGCCTCGCTCTCGACGACGCACAACTCGACGAGACGCGACGCCGCGTGCTCGCCGATCGAAGCGGCGCGCTGGAAAGCGCCGACGAGACCCTGTTCGTGCGCTGCCACGCGCGGGCACCGCGGCTGATCGTCGTCGGCGCGGTGCACATCACGCAGGCGCTGGCGCCAATGGCTGCGATGGCCGGCTTCGAGGTGCACGTGATCGATCCGCGGCGCGCGTTCGCCACCGCGGAGCGGCTGCCCGGCGTCAGCGTAAGCACCGAGTGGCCGGACCAGGCGATCGCGCGCATCGGCGTCGACGCACGCACTGCCGTGGTCACGCTGTCTCACGATCCGAAGCTCGACGATCCGGCGCTGATCGCCGCGCTGCGCAGCCGCGCCTTCTACATCGGTGCGCTCGGCAGTTCGCGCACGCACGCCAAGCGGGTTGCGCGCCTCACCGAAGCAGGTCTCGGCGAATCCATCGGTCGAATCCACGCACCGGTCGGTCTCGACCTCGGCGGCCGTGCGCCGGTCGAGATCGCGGTGGCGATCGTCGCGCAGCTCATTCGCGCGCGCTATGCGAAACGGGCGGCGGCACCGGCCGTCGAGGCAGGCTCGGCGCGAGCAGCATAGGCGCGAAGCGCACGAACCAGATCGAGAACGCGAGCGCCCACAGCAGCGCGGCGGCCGCCACGGTTGCGTTGCCCAGTCCGTGCACGCTCGCCGCGAGGCGCAGCAGCGCCGCTGCCAGCATTGCCGCGGAGGCGACGACGATCGCGCGCGGCATGACCATCGGGCGGCCGGTATGGCGCAGCACGACCCGCGTCATCAGCCCGAGCATCATCAGGCCGAGGCTGCCCACGGTGAACGCATGCACCCACGCGTCGGGCGGCACCGGTGCGCCGAAAGCGGCGGCTGCGCGCAACGCGAACGCCGCGACGAGCCATGCGAAGCCCAGGTTCATCGCGAGCACGATCGGGGCGTCGGCGGCACGCCAGCCTCTCCACCGGGCGATGCGCCAGCCGTGCACCACGGCGCAGGCGAGCGCCGCGCTGCCGATCCACGCGTGCGGCGCCGCCGCGAGGTCGAGCGCCGCGAGCAGGACGACGAGTGCGACCGCGGCAGCTTCGAGCACGGGCGCGAACGGTGCCTGTTCGCCGCGGCCTTTGCCACGCAGTACGTTGCCGGTGAACACCGGCGTAAACAGGCCGCCTACCAGCACGTAGAGCACGACGATCGCGTAGACCGCGCCGCGCAGCGCCAGGTGAAGCGCGTGCGCTGCCGCTGCAGCGTCGACGAGGTGCGACGCGATCTGCGCGGCATAGAGTACGGCCAGCACCGGCAGCAGCAGCAGGTAGCGCCGGTTCCGAGCGCGCAGCAGCTGCGGAACCACGCTCGCAAGCAGTGCAGGCACGAACAGCAGGTCGACGGCGACGATCCATTCGGCAGGCCACGCCGATGCGATCCAGACCGCGGCGCGCCCGGCCGCCCAGCACGCGACGAGCACCGCGAGCGGGGTGCCGCGCAACTCGTCGGCGCCCGCCCAGCTCGGCAGCGCAGTCAGCACGACACCGGCGACGATCGCGGCGGCAAAGCCGAACAGCATCTCGCGCGCGTGCCACGGCTTCGTAACGAAGCCCGTCCAGTGCGCCGCCTCCGGGGCGGCAAGTGCGAAAGCCCACGCGAACATCAGCACGCCGCCGTAGGCGACGCCGAGCAGGAAGAACGGACGGAAGCCGCTCGACCAGAGGGGTGCCGTCGCACGCATCAATGCATCGTGACAGCGAGGGCGTGGTCGAAAACGTGGCGGGAAACCGCCCGGGCGCCGCGTACGGCGCGCCCGGGCCGGCACCTTACTGCCCTACCAGCGAGAACTTGCCGTCCTTCACCGTCAGCAGCACCCGACCCCGCTTGTCATAGCCGGAGTGGTCCTGCGGCGTCATGTTGACGATGCCCTGCGACGTGACCAGCTCGCGCGCGCCCTCGAGCGCGTCTCGCAGCGCCGAGCGGAACTCCTGCGTGCCGGGTTTGGCCTTCTTCGCCGCCTGGGGAATCGCGTGCTGCAACAGCAGTCCCGCATCGTAGACGCCTGCGCCGAAGATCGGCGGTTTCTGCCCGAACTGCTTGTCGTAGGCCGTGACGTACTCGAGTGCAACCTTCTTCGCGGGGACCGTGTCGGCGATTTCCGGCAGCACCAGGAGCATCGGACCGACGATCAGCGCGCCCTCGACGTTCCTGCCGCCGATCTGGATGAACGCGCCCGAGGCCGAGCCGTGCGTGTGGTAGATCGGTCCCTTGTAGCCGGAATCGACGAGTTGCATGTGCGGCAGCGCAGCGCCCGCCGCCACGCCGGCGATCATCACCGCCTCGGGTTTCGCGGCGATCAGCTTGAGCACCTGGCCGGTCACGCTCGTGTCCTGGCGCGAGTAGCGCTCGCTGGCGACGATCTTCAGCCCTGCCTTCTCGGCCATCGGCGCGAACACCTTGTACCAGTTCTCGCCGTACGGGTCGTTGTAGCCGATGAAACCCACCGTCTTGATGCCGCGCGCCTTCATCGCTTCGACCAGGCCGTCGGCGATCACGTCGTCGTTCGGATGCGTCTTGTAGATCCAGCGCTTGGTGTTGTCCATCGGCAGCACGGTCGCGCTCGTTCCCGTGGGAGCGAGCATCGGCGTGCTCGCTTCGGCGACGAACTGCAGCACGGCCATCGCGTTCGGCGAGCCCGAAGGCCCGATGATCGCGTCGACCTTGTCCTCGGTGAGGAGCTTCTTCGTGAGTTGCACGGTCTGCGTCGAATCGCTTGCGTCGTCGTACGAGACGTACTCGACGCTCAGGTCGCCGATCTTGCGCGGCAGCAACGCCACCGAGTTCTTCTGCGGGATGCCGACGAAGGCCGTAGGCCCCGTCCCCGAGGTGATCACGCCGATCTTCACCTGCGCCTGCGCTGGCACGGACACGGCCAGCAGGGCGCCCGCGAGCGCCCATCCCAGATTGCGGAACTTCATCATCGTCTCCTTCCCTTTCGACACTTCGAGTAAAAAAAAACCGTCCGGCGCGTCGCCGTCCGGAGCCCAAACAAGCCCTAATCGATTCCGCCCAGATACGCCTCGAGCACCGCCGGATCGCTCTGCACCTGCTCGGGCAGGCCTTCGGCGATCTTCTCGCCGAACTCCATCACGACCACGCGATCGGCGAGTCCCATGACGAACTCCATGTCGTGCTCGACGAGCAGGACGCCCATGCCATCGCTGCGCAACCGGCCGAGCAGTTCGGCGAGCGCCTGCTTCTCGCGATAGCGCAGGCCCGCCGCCGGTTCGTCGAGCAGCAGCAGGCACGGATCGGCGGCGAGCGCGCGTGCGATCTCCACGACCCGCTGCTGCCCGAGCGCGAGGCTGCCAGCGGCTTCGAACATCCGGTCGCCGAGACCCACGCGCTCGATCTGCCGTGCGGCTTCGGCGAGCAGCCTGCGCTCTTCGTCGCGCTCGGCGTGCAGCGCAGCGGCGACGACGGCGCGCGTGCCGCGCAGATGCGCGCCGATCGCGACGTTCTCGAGCACGGTCATCGTCGGCAGCAGTCGTACGTGCTGGAACGTGCGGCTCATGCCGAGTCGCGCGATCCGCCGCGCGCGCATCGAATCGATGCGCTCGCCGAGGAATCGCACCTCGCCCTCGGTGGGCACGATCACGCCGGACACGCAGTCGAACAGCGTCGACTTGCCGGCGCCGTTCGGGCCGATCAGTGCCAGCACCTCGCCCGCGCGCACCTCGAGATCGATGCGGTTGTTGGCGAGCAGTCCGCCGTAGCGTTTGGTGACGCCGCGAACCTCGAGCAGCGCGGTGTCGCGCGGCGGCAGCGCGCGGCGCGGCAGCGGCGCAGCCTGCGGTACCTCGCGCGGGGCCGCTCGCTCGTGCGAGGCGAAACGGCGCGCGAGAATCGGCCACAGCCCTTCGGGGGCGCGGTGCAGCACGAGCACCATCAGCACGCCGAAGACGATGACCTCGAAGTTTCCGGTCTGGCCGAGCAGCGCCGGCAGGAGATCCTGCAGCCATTGCTTCAGGATCGTCACGACGCCGGCGCCGACGACCGCGCCCCAGACGTGCGCCGCGCCGCCGATCACCGCCATGAACAGGTACTCGATGCCGAAGCCGAGCCCGAACGGCGTGGGGTTCACGAAGCGCTGCATGTGCGCGTACATCCAGCCCGAGAGCGCGGCAAACAGCGCGGCGAACAGGAAAGCCACGATCTTCGAGCGGGCGGTGTCGATGCCCATCGACTCGGCCATGACGACGCCGCCTTTCAGCGCGCGGATCGCGCGGCCTTCGCGCGAGTCGAGCAGGTTGCGCGTGATCCACATCGCGCCGAGCAGCACCGTCCAGATCAGGTAGTAGAAACTGCGCTCTCCGCGCACCGGAACGCCGAAAGCCTCGAGCGCGGGGATGCCGGTCAGCCCGGTGTGGCCGCCGAGGAAGCCGAGGTTGCCGAACAGGAAGTACAGGCTGATGCCCCAGGCGATCGTCCCGAGGGGAAGGTAGTGGCCCGAGAGGCGCAGCGTCAGCGCGCCCAGCATCCACGCGACGACGAGCGTGAGCGCGAGCCCGAGAACGAGGCCGGCCCACGGCGAGCCGCCGGTCCAGGCAAGCCAGGCAGGCAGCGTCGAAGTCGTCGAAAGCCACGCGCTCGCGTAGGCGCCGATCCCGACGAAGGCCGCCTGGCCGAAGGATGTCAGGCCGGCGACCCCGGTGAGCAGCACGAGGCCGAGCGCGACGAGTGCGTAGAGCCCGATGTAGTCGAGCAGCGTGATGTGGAAGTCGGGCAGCACGAGCGGCGCGACGGCCAGCAGCGCGACGAACGCGGCAAGCGCGATCGTGCGCATCGGGATCGCGCGTGTGCGCACGACGCGCGTGCCGGCGGCCGACGTGCTCATTCGTCGTCTCCGGTGGCGCGCGTCGTCAACGAGCGCCACAGCAGCACCGGAATGATCACCGTGAAGACGATTACTTCCTTGTACGCCGACGCCCAGAACGACGAGAACGATTCGAGCAGTCCGACGAGCAGCGCGCCGACGGCTGCCACCGGGTAGCTCGCCAGCCCGCCGACGATCGCGGCGACGAATCCCTTCAGGCCGAACAGGAAACCGGTGTCGTAGTAGATCGTCGTGATCGGCGCGACGAGCACGCCCGAGAGCGCCCCGATCAGCGCCGCGAGCGCGAACGAGAGCTTGCCGGCAAGCACCGTCGAGATGCCCATCAGCCGCGCGCCTGCGCGGTTGATCGCGGTGGCGCGCAGCGCCTTGCCGTACAGCGTGCGTTCGAAGAACAGGTAGAGCGCGGCGATCAGCGCGAGCGAGGCGCCGATCACCCACAGCGTCTGGCCGTTGATGCCGATCGGGCCGACATCGAAGCGGGCATCCGAGAACGCCGGCGTGCGCGTGCCCTCGGGTCCGAAGAAGAGCAGCCCGAGACCGACGAGCGCGAGGTGCACGGCGACCGCGACGATCAGCAGCACGAGCACCGACGCGTGCGCGATCGGCTGGAACGCGAGCCGGTAGATCATCGGCCCCAGCGGAACGATCAACGCGAGCGCGAGCGCGACCTGCAGTGGAAGCGCAAGCTTCGCGGGATCGATCGCGAACAGCACGACGGCGGCGATCGCCGGATAGGCGAGGTTCCATCCGACGATCGATGTGACGCGTACCGGTGCACCGCCTTCGCGCGACCTGCGCCAGGCGACGACGCCGTCGACGATCGCCACGGCGATGCCGGCGCCGATCAGCAGCCACAGGGTTCCCGGCGTGCGGCCCGCCTGGAAGCTCGCCAGCGTCAGCGCGCCCATCGAGACGAACTCGCCCTGCGGGATGAAGATCACGCGGGTCACGGCGAACAGCAGCACGAGCGCCAGCGCGAGCAGCGCGTAGATCGCACCGTTGGTGATACCGTCCTGCGACAACAGCAGAGCGATCTGCAGGTTCATGCGAAGCGGGTCCGAAGGAGCATGGGATGAAGGCA
>CAYZYC010000026.1:0-27088 GCA_964481165.1 uncultured Limnobacter sp.
TGTAGCCGCCGCCCGGGCCGCGCGTGCTCTCGACCAGTTCGTGGCGGCGCAGCTTTCCGAACAGCTGCTCCAGGTACGACAGCGAAATCTTCTGGCGCTGGCTGATGCCGGCGAGCGTCACCGGTCCCTGATGCTGGCGCATCGCCAGGTCGATCATCGCAGTCACTGCAAAGCGTCCCTTCGTCGTGAGTCTCATGGCGCGCTCCGAATGGTTGAGTCCCTTACTCAAGTATACGGCAGATTTCCGACTTTTTTGCTCGGGAATTCCCGCATCGTGCCCCGATCCGAACAACCCCAACGTTTACTCAGGATTGTCGCCGCCTCTTCTCCTGCCTTACCGCCGGGTTTTCCCGCTCTCTCGCAGCCGACGCGTGCTCCGCACTCCAGCATGCGGGCCTCCCGCTCCGGCGGTCAGGCGATTTCGGCGCGTGTCTGGCGCCCGCGCCGCCGACGGCGCGGCCAACCAGCCCGAGCTCTGCCGCCCGGGGGGTCCACTACCGCGCGCGAGGACGGTCCTCAGGCGGCTGCCACCTGCGTCGCGCGCCGCTTGGCGAGTTCGAGCAGCCCGTTGCAGGCGTCCTCGATGTAGTCGAGCGTCTGCTCGAAGCCCTGCACGTTTCCATAGTACGGATCCGGAATCGTCGCCGTCTCGTGTTCGGTTGCGAAGCGCATCAGCAACTGCAGCTTGTGATGCGCCGATTTCGGCGCGAGTTGCTGCAGCAGCGCAAGGTTGTCCCAGTCCATCGCGAGAATCATGTCGAACTCGTCGAAGTCCTTCTCGCGCACCCGCTTGGCGCGCAGGTCGGCGATCTCGTAGCCGCGTTTCGCCGCCGCCGCCTGCGCGCGACGATCGGGCGCCTCGCCGAGATGGAACGCGTGCGTTCCCGCCGATGCCACGCGGACCACGTCGCTCAGCCCCGCCTGTCGCACCAGCTGGCGGAATACCCCTTCGGCCATCGGCGAGCGGCAGATGTTGCCCATGCAGACGAACAGCACCCGGGTATTCATCGCCAGCGAAACCGTTTCTCTTTTTGCCATGTTCGTTTCCGTATCCGCTTGAGTCGAAAAACCTGTTTCAGCCCGCGCCGCGGCGGGCCCCCTGCCCACCGCTCTGCGCAACCTGGTCAGCCACGAACGGAACCGCATCGTTTCCCCCGTCCGAACCGAAAATCCGCTTCTTGAGTTCCGCGAGCTGATCGCGAACCTGCGCTGCCTTCTCGAATTCGAGGTTCCGCGCGTGCTCGAGCATCTGTTTCTCGAGCCGCCGGATCTCGCGCGAGAGCCCCTTCTCGCCGAGCGCCTCGTATTGCGCCTGCCGCTCGGCGGCACGCAACTCGGCGCGCGACGACTGCGCGTCGTAGACGCCGTCGATCAGTTCGCGCACCTGCTTCTGCACGCCGCGCGGCACGATGCCGCGGCTGCGATTGAAGGCGATCTGCTTCGCCCGCCGTCGTTCGGTTTCCCCGATCGCACGCTGCATCGAATCGGTGACGCGATCGGCATACAGGATCGCTGCGCCGTTCAGGTTGCGCGCCGCACGACCGATCGTCTGGATCAGGCTGCGCTCGGAGCGCAGGAAACCTTCCTTGTCGGCGTCGAGAATCGCCACCAGCGACACCTCGGGAAGGTCGAGTCCCTCGCGCAGCAGGTTGATGCCGACGAGCACGTCGAAGGCCCCCAGCCGCAGGTCGCGAATGATCTCGACGCGTTCGACCGTGTCGATGTCGGAGTGCAGGTAGCGAACCCTGACTCCGTTCTCGGCCAGGTAATCGGTGAGTTCCTCGGCCATGCGCTTGGTGAGCGTCGTGACGAGCACGCGCTCGCCGTCGGTCACGCGCGCGCGGATCTCCGAGAGCAGATCGTCGACCTGCGTGATCGCCGGCCGCACGATCACCTGCGGGTCGACCAGCCCCGTCGGGCGGACCACCTGCTCGACGACCTGCCCCGACTGGCGCGACTCGTAGTCGGCCGGCGTCGCCGACACGAAAATGCACTGTCGGATCTTGCGCTCGAATTCCTCGAACTTCAGCGGCCGGTTGTCCAGCGCCGACGGCAACCGGAATCCGTACTCGACGAGCGTTTCCTTGCGCGAACGGTCGCCACGGTACATGCCTCCGAGCTGCCCGACCGTCACGTGGCTCTCGTCGATGAACATCAGCGAATCGGCCGGCAGGTAATCGACCAGCGTCGGCGGCGGGTCGCCGGGACGCGCTCCCGACAGATGCCTCGTGTAGTTCTCGATTCCCTTGCAGAAGCCCAGTTCCTGCAGCATCTCCATGTCGAAACGCGTGCGCTGCTCGAGCCGCTGCGCCTCGACGAGCTTTCCCTGCTCGTAGAAGAACTTCAGCCGGTCGGCGAGCTCCTCGCGGATCGTCCCGAGCGCGCGCAGCACCGTCGCGCGCGGCGTTACATAGTGCGACGACGGGTACACGGTGAAGCGCGGGATCTTCTGCCGCACCCGACCGGTCAGCGGATCGAACAGGTGCAGGCTTTCGACCTCGTCGTCGAACATCTCGATGCGCACCGCAAGCTCGGCGTGCTCGGCCGGGAAGATGTCGATCGTGTCGCCGCGCACGCGAAAGGTACCGCGCGCGAAATCGGTCTCGTTGCGCTTGTACTGCATCGCCACGAGGCGCTGCAGGACGTCGCGCTGCGCGATCCGGTCCTTCGCCCGCAGCACGAGAATCATCTCGTGGTAATCGTGCGGATTGCCGATCCCGTAGATGCAGGAAACCGTCGCCACGATCACCGTGTCGCGGCGCTCGAGCAGCGATTTCGTCGCGCTCAGGCGCATCTGTTCGATGTGCTCGTTGATCGACGAGTCCTTTTCGATGTACAGGTCGCGCTGCGGTACGTAGGCCTCGGGCTGGTAGTAGTCGTAGTACGAGACGAAGTATTCGACGGCGTTGTGCGGAAAGAACTCGCGCATCTCCGAGTAGAGCTGCGCGGCGAGCGTCTTGTTGGGCGCGAGCACGAGCGCCGGGCGCCCGAGCTGCGCGATCGCGTTGGCCATCGTGTACGTCTTGCCCGATCCGGTCACCCCGAGCAGCGTCTGGAAGCTCAGCCCGTCGCGCACTCCCTGCACCAGGCGCTCGATCGCCTCCGGCTGGTCACCGGCCGGCGGAAACGGCTGGAACAACTGGAAGGGGCTGCCCGGGAAGTGAAGGAGCGCGTCGGTGGCGCGCGCGGGTTCGGTCATACGGATCGGTCGGACGTCGGCGGAAGCGGGCGTGCTACACTCGTGCGCGGTTTCGGGGTACCTGTTGCCCCAGTGTTCTGTTGCGCCGCAACATGCACCGGGGCGAGCCGATCGACGATGCCGCAGTTTCCCGTCGCCGGGCCGCAGGACCTCCCCAAAATCCGTCTGTCGGAAAGCGTTTCGGACGCGTTTCGGCAAAACCGTAATTATCGCCTTCGCGCACTCAAAAATCCAGCTTTACCGCGTGCCGATGGTGCGGCGCACAGCGCCGTACGGCGACTCCCCTCCTCCTCACACCCGACCGCGATGAGCCAGTCGATGTTTTCTGCCGTGCAGATGGCGCCGAGAGACCCGATCCTCGGCCAGACCGAAGCGTTCCTTGCCGACGAGCGCCCCGGAAAGGTCAACCTGGGTGTCGGCGTCTACTGCGACGACGACGGAAAGATCCCGCTGCTCGAATGCGTGCGCCAGGCCGAACAGGCGCGCATCGCCGCCGCGCCGGCGCGCGGCTACCTGCCGATCGAAGGATTCGCTGCCTACAACCGCGCGGTACAGCATCTGCTGTTCGGCGCCGACTCGCCGCTCCTGGCCGACGGGCGCGTCGCCACGTTCGAGGCGCTCGGCGGAACCGGCGGATTGCGCATCGGCGCGGATTTCCTGCGCCGCCTGTACCCGCAGGCGGGCGTCTGGATCAGCGATCCGAGCTGGGAAAACCACCGGGCGCTCTTCGAGGCGGCCGGTTTCGCCGTGAACGCCTATCCGTACTACGACCCCGCCACGCACGGCGTGCGTTTCGACGCGATGGTCGACGAGATGCGCCGGATGCCGGCCGACTCGATCGTCGTGCTGCACGCGTGCTGCCACAACCCGACGGGGGTCGATCTCGACGCCGGCCAATGGGACCGGGTCGTCGATACCGTGCGCGAACAGGGCCTCGTCGCGTTTCTCGACATGGCCTACCAGGGGTTCGGCGACGGCATCGAAGCCGATGCGCTCGCATTGCGCAGGTTCGCCGATTCGGGAATGAGCTTCTTCGTCTCGAGCTCGTTCTCGAAGTCGTTCTCGCTGTACGGCGAACGCGTCGGCGCACTGTCGATCGTCACGCAGGAACGCGACGAGACGGCGCGCGTCACGAGCCAGGTCAAGCGCGTGATCCGCACCAGCTATTCGAATCCGCCGACGCACGGCGCGGCGATCGTCGCGGCGGTGCTCTCGACGCCGGCATCGCGCGAACTGTGGGAACGCGAACTCGGCACGATGCGCGAGCGCATCCGGACGATGCGCGAGGAACTGGTGCGCAAGCTGCGCGAGAACGGCGTGACGCAGGACTTCACCTTCGTCGCGAAGCAGCGCGGAATGTTCTCGTACTCGGGGCTGAACCCGGCGCAGGTCGATCGGCTGCGCGACGAGTTCGCGATCTACGCGGTCGCGACGGGGCGGATCTGCCTCGCGGCGCTGAACAGTCGCAACATCGACTACGTCGCGCGGTCGATGGCGGCGGTGATACGGGGCTGATCGCCACCTCGACGATTCGACAGCTGCGCCTGTTCAGAGCTAAAATCTTCGGTTGTTCCCCGATAGCTCAGTCGGTAGAGCGACGGACTGTTAATCCGCAGGTCCCAGGTTCGAGCCCTGGTCGGGGAGCCAGGAAAATCCGAAGGGAGCCCGCTGCAGTTGCATCGGGTTCCCTTTTCTTTTCGACTTCGCGCGCAGTGAGCCGGGGCGTGGCGCGCGCTCGCGCCGGTCACCCCGGGGCTGGGCGCATCGTCGCCAGCGCCTTCGCCTGTTTCGCGGGCTCGTCGAGCATCACCCGCGCGGACTCGCCGATCGCTTCGGAACCGGGCCGCGATGATCACCAGTCGATCGCTGCGAAGGCGTCGACGAAACGATCGACTTCTTCCGCGGCCAGCACGTCGATTCCGCCGGCAGCCGCGCGCCCGCTGCCGCCGAAGCGCGCGCACAACGCGCCGGCTCCGCGCGGCGCGTCGAGCGGCGCGCGCACGCTGGCCGAAACGGCTCCGTCTCCGGTTCGCCGCAGCACGGCGTGCGCACGCGACGGCTCGCGTCGCGCGAGTTCGTTGGCGAAGCTGCCGATCGCGCGCCGGCTCCACGGCATGTCGGGCAACAGGTAGACGGTGCCGCGCGCGCCGTCGCGCCAGGGGCGCAGTGCCAGTGCCTGCGCGAGATCGGCGCGGCGAAGCGCATCGATTTCGTGGGCGATCGACTCGCGCTCGAGGAACTCGATCGGATCGCGATAGCGCGCGAGCATCGGATACAGGCGTTGCGGGGCGATGTGCACGTCGTTCTCGTCGTCGCCGTACGCGTTGTAGTTGATCGCTTCGCCGAGCATGCGCAGACGCTCGCACGCCCCCTGCTCCAACCCGAGATCCGCGGCGAGCCCCTCGGCAACCGGGCGCAGGTTGTCGCCGAACGCACCGACCACCGCCCACGCGCGAAAGCGGCCGTTCAGGTGCCGATCGACGAGGACGCTCGTGCAGACATCGCTGCCGAGGTCGATGTGCGCTTCGAGGCCGGGGTGCCTCGGCACCTCGCGCACCGCGTGATGATCGAAATAGCGCACGCGCGCGCCACGCTCGAGCGCGCGCAGCAGCGCCGCCTCGTTTCGCTCCATCGACAGGTCGCATACCAGGATCTCGTCGCCGGCGCGCGCCGGAACGCGCTCGAGGAGCGCGATCTCGCGTTTCAGTCCCGTCACGAGGAGTGCGGTCGCCGGCTCGTGCAGCCGCCACTGCACGACCGCACAAAGCCCGTCGGCGTCGCCGTTGCAGACGTCGAAACGACGAATCGACGACGCGGGATCGCCGGCCGCTTCCGTTGCGCCCATCGGCGTCATCGCGGCTTCCGCGCTGGCGGCTGCGCGCGTCGCCAGCTGGCGGCGAGCGCAGCGACGTCGAGCGGCGCCTGCGGATCGACGTCGATCGCGAGCGCCCGCTCGTCGTCGCGCAGCGCCTCGTGCGTCGCGAACTGCCGTTCGAGGACGGCGAGACCCGCTTCCGACGCATCGCCGCCGGCCGCTTCGCGCGCGAGCACCCGTTGCCGCAGCAGCATCGGATCGGCGTGGCAATGCAGGATGGCGAACGGCACCGCGCGCTCGCGCGCGAGCGCGCGGAAACGATCGCGGTCGCCCGCCCGCAGGAAGGTCGCATCGACGATCGTCGGCCACCCCGCGTCCAGTGTCGTGCCGGCCAGCGCCAGCAGCCGGTCGTAGGTACGCTGCGACGCATCGGCGCGATAGATGCCCTGCCCGGGTCCGGCATGCGAGGCTTCGAGGGCGTGCAGTCCGAACAGGCGCTTTCGCTCGACGTCCGAGCGCAGACGGATCGCACCGGCGTGCTCGAGCAAGCGCTGCGAGACGTAGCTCTTGCCCGAACCCGAGAGGCCGAAGGCGATGATCAGCCGCGGGTCGTCCGAGTCGAGCAGTCGCGACGCGAGCCCCGCGTAGTCGGGGCCCGCAGCGGCGGTGCGCTGCTCGGGGCCCGCAGCGGCGGTGCGCTGCTCGGGGCCCGCACCGCCGGTGCGCTGCCCGGCACCCGCGGCGCGGCTGCCGCCCTGCTGCGCGCGGATTCCGGCGACCAGCGCGCGCACCAGCGCTCGGTAGGCCATGTAGTAACGCAGCAACCCGGCGCCTTCGTAATCGCCGTTCTCCGCCAGCCACGCGTCGACGAAACGCCAGCCGAGGTCGCCGCGTTCGTGCGCGAGCAGGTCCATCGCGAGGAACGCCGCATCGTTCTGCACGTCGATCCAGCGCAGCCCCGGGTCGAACTCGATGCAGTCGAAGGCCGTCACGTCGTCGTCGAGCACGACGACGTTGGCCAGGTGCAGGTCGCCGTGCCCTTCGCGGATCCACCCGTCGGCCTTGCGCTGCGCGAATCGCCGCTCGAGACGCACTGCCTCGCCGTCGAGGCGCCCGCGCAGCGTTGCGATCCACGCGGCATCGCGATGCATCGCGGCCAGGCGGTCGAGCGTTCCGGCGGTATCGGCACGCACACGTTCCGGCGATCCCCAGTCTTCGTCGGCGCCGCAGGAGGGCGCTTCGCGGTGGAAATCGGCGAGTCGACGCGCGAAACGATCGACGTGCTGCGGCTCGAGCGTACCGGCCGCCAGGCGCTCGCTGAACAGCGAGCCGGCAGCGAACTGCTTCATCCGCAGCGCATATTCGAATGCCGGTGCATCGCCATCGAGTCGCGGCTCGGCCGGGGTGCCGCGCACCGCGACGACGTCGAGGTACAACGACGGCGCGAGCCTGCGGTTCAGGCGCAACTCCTCCTCGCAATACCGCCGACGCGTCTGCAGTTGCGAGAAATCGAGGAACCCGAGCCGGATCGGTTTCTTGATCTTCCACGCGTGCTCGCCGTCGAGCAGCACCCACGAGATGTGGGTTTCCACGAGCGCCACCGGGCGACCGAACGAGAATTCGAGGTGGCGGCGCAGCGGCTCGATCATCGCCCCGCCGTCGGCGTTTCCGGCGGGGCCCGGCGCGGTCCGTGGCTCGCGCTGTGGCCCGTGCGGTGATTCGGTCTGCGGCGCGCGGTGCGTCATCTGCCGACGATACCGCGAATCGCGCGCGCCACGCACCGGATGCCAAACGCGTCGCGCGCTAGAATCCGCGTTTCGCCAAGCGGGGTAAACGATGCGACAGGTGTTCAACTTCAGCGCCGGGCCGGCCGTGCTGCCCGAAGAAGTGCTCGCGCAGGCAGCCGGCGAGATGCTCGACTGGCACGGCAGCGGCCAGTCGGTGATGGAGATGAGCCATCGCGGCAAGGAGTACATGAGCATCCACGAGCAGGCCGAGAGCGACCTGCGCGAACTGATGGGCATTCCCGACGGCTACGACGTGCTGTTCCTGCAGGGCGGCGCGACGATGCAGTTCGCGATGATTCCGCTGAACCTGCTGCGCGGCAAGGCCGGCGCCGACTACGTCCACACCGGCGAGTGGTCGAAGAAGGCGATCAAGGAAGCGAAGCTCTTCGGCAACGTGAATGTCGTCGCGTCGGCCGAAGACCGCAATTTCACCTGCGTGCCGCCGCAATCGAGCTGGAAACGATCGCGCGACGCGGCGTACCTGCATTACTGCGCCAACGAAACGATCGGCGGCGTCGAGTTCCACTGGACTCCCGACGCAGAGGGTGACGTTCCGCTCGTCGCCGACATCTCGTCGACGTTCCTGTCGCGCCCGGTCGACGTCTCGAAATTCGGGCTGCTCTACGGCGGTGCGCAGAAGAACATCGGTCCGGCGGGGCTGACGATCGTCGTCGTGCGCAAGGACCTGCTCGGCCAGGCGAAGGCGAACACGCCGACGATGCTCGACTACAAGGTGCAGGCCGACGCCGACTCGATGCTGAACACGCCGCCGACCTGGGCGATCTACATCGCCGGCCTCGTCTTCCAGTGGCTCAGGCGCCAGGGCGGGATCGCGGCGATCGAGGAACGCAACATCGCCAAGGCGAAGCTGCTGTACGACGTGCTCGATGCGAGCGGGTTCTACTCGAATCCGGTCGCGCGCGAGGACCGTTCGCGGATGAACGTGCCGTTCACGCTGCGCGACCCCGCGCTCGACGAGCCGTTCCTGAAGGGCGCGAAGGAGCGCGGAATGCTGCAGCTGAAGGGGCACCGCTCGGTCGGCGGGATTCGTGCGTCGATCTACAACGCGATGCCGATCGAAGGCGTGCAGGCGCTGGTCGACTACATGCGCGACTTCGAGAAGCGCAACGGGTGAGGAACGGCAGATGAGTTCGACGTTTCGCGTGCGGGTGCTCAACGAAATCTCGCAGAGCGGACTGGCACGCCTGCCAGCCGATCGCTACCTGGTCGGGACCGAAGTCGAATCGCCCGACGCGATCCTCGTGCGCTCGGCGAACATGCACTCGATGCACATCCCCGAGAGCGTGCGCGCGATCGGCCGCGCCGGCGCCGGGACGAACAACATCCCGGTCGCGGCGATGAGCGGGCGCGGAGTGCCGGTGTTCAACGCGCCCGGCGCCAACGCGAACGCCGTCAAGGAGCTCGTGCTCGCCGCGATGCTGATCGCCGCGCGCAACCTGCCGGACGCGCTGCAGTTCGTCGAAACGCTCGACCCGGATACCGAAGACATGGAGCACGTGGTCGAGCGCGGCAAGAAGGCGTTTGCCGGCTTCGAGCTCGCCGCGCACACGCTCGGCGTGATCGGCCTCGGGCGCATCGGCTGCCTCGTCGCCGACGCGGCGATCCGGCTCGGAATGGAGGTCGTCGGCTACGATCCCGAGATCACCGTCGATGCCGCATGGAGCCTGCCGGCACAGGTGCGCAAGGCGCATTCGGTCGCCGAGGTCCTGCGCACCTCGCACTTCGTTTCGCTGCACGTGCCGCTGGTGCCGGCGACGCGCCACCTGATCGGCGCCGACGCATTGCGCAACGCGAACCCGGGAACCGTGCTGCTGAACTTCTCCCGCGAAGGCGTGGTCGACGAGCCGGCCGTACTCTCGGCGCTCGAAGAACGGCGCCTGCACCGCTACGTCTGCGACTTCCCGACTCCGGCGGTCATCGCGAACCGGTGGGCCACGGCGCTGCCGCACCTCGGGGCGTCGACGGCCGAGGCCGAGGAGAACTGCGCGCGGATGGTGGCCGACCAGCTGCGCGACTACCTCGAGGACGGCAACGTGCGCAACGCGGTCAACTTCCCCGATGCCTTCGTGCCGCGCGAGTCGGATTTCCGGATCGCGATCGCCAATGCGAACGTGCCCAACATGCTCGGCCAGATCTCGACCGCGATGGCGCACGCCGACCTGAACATCAACAACATGCTGAACAAGTCGCGCGGCGACATGGCGTACACGATCGTCGACGTCGACAGCCCGGTTCCCGAGGCGGCGATCGCGGCGATCGGAGCAATCGAGGGCGTGCTTGCGGTACGCTACCTTCCCGCGAAGAGCTGAACTCCCTGAACCGACGAGGAGACCCCATGGATCGACGTTCCCTGCTCAAGGCCGGTGCCGCCGGCTCGGCCGCGCTCGCTGCGCCCTTCGTCGTGACGCGCGCCGCGCACGCACAGAACTACCGCGCCGAATACCGGCTCTCGACCGTGGTCGGCACGGCCTTCCCCTGGGGGAAGGGAGCGCAGATCTGGATCGACCTGGTGCGCGAGCGCACGCAGGGCCGGATCAACATGAAGCTGTATCCGAACGTGTCGCTGATCAACGGAGACCAGACGCGCGAATTCTCGGCGATCCGGCAGGGCGTCATCGACGCCGCAGTCGGTTCGACGATCAACTGGTCTCCGCAGGTCCGGCAGCTGAACCTGTTCTCGCTGCCCTTCCTCGCGCGCGACCACGCGGGCATCGACGCGATGACGCAGGGCGAGGTCGGCAAGCGCATCCTGGAGATCGTCGAGAAGGCCGGCGTCGTTCCGCTCGCGTGGGGCGAGAACGGCTTTCGAGAGCTCACGAACTCCAGGCATGAGATCCGTACGCCGGCCGACATGAAAGGGCTGAAGTTCCGCGTCGTCGGCTCGCCGATCTTCAACGACACCTTCACCGCGCTCGGCGCGAACCCGACGCAGATGAGCTGGGCCGATGCGCAGCCGGCGCTCGCCTCCGGCGCCGTCGAGGGCCAGGAGAACCCGCTGCACATCTTCACCGCCGCGAAACTGCACACGCTGTCGCAGAAGTTCGTCACGCTGTGGGACTACGTCGCCGACCCGCTCATTTTCGTCGTCAATCGCGACGTCTGGAACTCGTGGACGCCGGCCGACCGCGACATCGTGCGCGCGGCCGCCGTCGAAGCCGGCAAGCAGGAGATCGCGATCGCGCGCAAGGGGCTGAGCGGCACCGACGGGTCGATGATCAAGGAGGTCGAGTCGCTCGGCGTCAAGGTCACGGAACTCGGCGACGCCGAGAAGAAGGCGTTCGAGTCCGCGGTCCGCCCCGTCTACGAAAAGTGGACGAAGCAGATCGGCGCCGACCTCGTCAAGCGCGCCGAGGCAGCCGTCGCATCGCGCAAGACGGCCTGATTCGACGACGAGGAAGGCACGCACAGGCCGGGTTCGCCCGGCCTTGTCGTTTGCGCCTGCGGACTTCGAACCCCGTCCCCGAACGCGATGACCGATCCGGATCGAACACGCGCCGACGCCGGGCACGACCTTCGTATCGCGCCGCATCGACGGCGCCGGCCGGAGGACTGGATCGGCGCGGCAGCGATGGCGCTGCTCGCGCTGATCACGTTCGCCAACGTGATCGCGCGCTACTTCACCAACGAATCGTTCGCGTGGACCGAGGAGATCTCGATCTCGCTGATGGTCGTGCTGACGCTGGTGGCGGCCAGCGCCGCAGTCGTGCGCGACCGCCACATCCGGATCGAGTTCTTCTTCGAGTCGGGTTCGCCGCAGCGCCGGCGCCGCCTGGCGATGCTGTCGGCGTTCGCGACCTGTCTCGCCTTCCTGATCCTGTTCGGGTTCGGGTTGCGGCTGCTCTGGGACGACTACCGCTACGAAGTCACGTCGCCGGGGATCGGCGTGCCGCAGTGGTGGTACACGCTGTGGCTGCCGGTGCTCTCGCTGCTGATCGCGGCGCGGGCGATGCAACGGCTGCTGCTGCATTGGCGCGCGCGCTGAATGGTCGGCCTGACGATCTTTGCGATCTTCGTCGTGCTGATGCTCGCGGGCGTGCCGATCGGCGTCGCGCTGATGCTCGCCGGATCGGTCGGCATCGGGTTGGCCGATCTTGGCCTGTTGTCGATACCGAACAATTTCTACGCGGGAATCGCCAAGTACCCGCTGCTGGCGCTGCCGATGTTCGTGCTGGTCGGATCGATCTTCGATCGCTCGGGCGTCGCGCTGCGGCTCGTCGACTTCGCGCTCGCACTGGTCGGGCGCGGACCGGGAATGCTCGCGCTGGTCGCGATCAGCGTGGCGATGTTCCTCGGCGGCGTCTCCGGGTCGGGACCGGCCAACGCGGCCGCGGTCGGCGGCGTGATGCTCGCAGCGATGGCGCGCGCCGGCTATCCGCCGGCGTACTCGGCGAGCGTGATCGGCGCCGCGGCTGCCACCGACATCCTGATTCCGCCGTCGATCGCGTTCATCGTCTACTCGGTGATGGTCCCCGGCGCGTCGGTTCCCGCGCTGTTCGCCGCCGGCATGGTTCCCGGCGTCCTCGCGGGTCTGGCGCTGATCATCCCGGCGGTCTGGCTGGCCCGGCGGCACGGTTTCGGCGCGGGCGAGGCGCAAATTCCGCGCCCGCCGCTGCTGCGTTCGCTGCGCGAGGCGCTCTGGGGCCTGTTCGCACCGGTGCTCATCCTCGGCGGCATGCGCATGGGCTGGTTCACGCCCACCGAGGCGGCGGTCGTCGCGGTGTTCTACGGCCTGTTCATCGGCCTGTTCGTGCACCGCACGATGCGGGCGAAGGACGTCGTCGACATCTTCGTCGAGGCCGCCGAGCTCTCCGGCGTGATCATGGTCGTCGTCGCGCTCGCGAGCATCTTCGCGTACGCGGTCAGCACGCTCGGCATCGTGGACCCGCTCACTTCGACGATCCTCGGCAGCGGGATCGGGCAGTGGTGGGCGCTGGCCGCGATCGTCGTCGTTCTGCTGGGCATCGGAATGGTGCTCGACGGGATCTCGATCTTCCTGATCTTCGTTCCGCTGCTGCTGCCGCTGGTGCGCGGTTTCGGCTGGGATCCGGTCTGGTTCGGCGTGCTGCTCACCTACATGGTCGCGATCGGCCAGTTCACGCCTCCGCTGGCGGTGAACCTGATGGTGTCGGCGCGGATGGCCGACGTGCGGATGGAAGCGACCGTGCCGTGGGTGCTGTGGTTCGTGTTTGCGATGCTGGTCGTGCTCGTCGCGCTGATCGCGGTGCCGGAGCTCGCGCTGTGGCTGCCGCGCGCGCTCAACTACTAGGGCCTGCGGAGACCCTTTTGACATCGGCGCCGGCATCGCGTTGAATCACCGCAATCGCCCGACGGGACTCCGCCCATGACGCTGCGCACGCTCCTCTTTCTGCTCGTATTCGGTGCGCTGACCGCGTTCGTGCTCGTCAACTGGGAGGTCCTGAACACGCCGACGGTGCTGTCGCTGGCCTTCACCGAGGTGACCGCGCCGCTCGGCCTGGTGATGCTCGGCTTCATCGTCCTGGTCACCGTGCTGCTCCTTTCGTACATCGTCTTCCTGCAGATGTCGGGGCTGCTCGAGACGCGTCGTCACGGCAAGGAACTGCAGGCGCAGCGCACGCTCGCCGACGAGGCCGAGGCATCGCGCTTCACCGAGCTGCGCGCCTATCTCGACGCCGAATTCGCGCGTTCCGCCGAGCAGCGCAGCAGCGTCGATCAGTCGATCCGCGCGCGGCTCGACGCTCTCGAGTCGCAGCTGAAATCGACGCTCGATCTGCAGGGGAACTCGCTGGCGGCGCAACTCGGCGAGCTCGGCGATCGCTACGACCGCGACCGCCAGCTGCGCTGAGCGGCGCGTTCTTCGGCAGGTCGAAAAAAGTCGGCTGCGAGACGTGCGGCAGCGCGCTGCAACCGGATAGAATGGCCCTCGACGCAGCCCGGATCCACTGCAGTCCGGCGAAGATCTTCCACCGCCAACCCGGAATCACGCATGAAAATCGAAGACCTGCTCGCCGCCCTCCCGGAACAGGAAGTCACCACCGACGTCCTGCGCGAAAAGTACGCGAAGGGGGACGAATCCAGCGCACACGACGTACGCAAGCGGGTGGCGCGTGCGCTCGCTTCGGTCGAGACCGAGGCGCTGCGCGAGCACTGGGAAAGCGAGTTTCTCTGGGCGATGGAGCACGGCTTCGTGCCGGCCGGGCGGATCAACTCCGCCGCCGGCACCGAGATCCGGGCGACGCTGATCAACTGCTTCGTGCAGCCGATCGGAGACGCCGTGTGGGGACACGACGCCGACGGCACCCCCGGCATCTATGCGGCGTTGCAGGAAGCCGCCGAGACGATGCGTCGCGGCGGCGGCGTGGGCTACGATTTCTCGGCGATCCGTCCGCGCGGGGCGCTGGTTCGCGGCACCCTGTCGCGCGCCTCGGGCCCGGTGTCGTACATGCGCGTCTTCGACAAGTCGTGCGAGACGCTCGAGTCGGCCGGTTCGCGCCGCGGCGCGCAGATGGGCGTGATGCGCGTCGACCACCCCGACGTCGAGGAGTTCATCGGCGCGAAGAACGACGGCTCGCTGTCGAACTTCAACATGTCGGTCGCCGTGACCGACGAGTTCATGCGCGCGGTCGAGGCCGACGGCGAATTCGATCTCGTGCACACCGTGCAGCCCTTCGACGACAACGGGCTCGGCCAGCGCGACGGCAACTGGATCTACCGCACGGTTCGCGCGCGCGACCTGTGGGACCAGATCATGGCCTCCACGTACGACCACGCCGAACCCGGCGTCATCTTCATCGACCGGGTCAACCGTGACAACAACCTGTCGTACTGCGAAACGATCTCCGCGAGCAACCCCTGCGGCGAGCAGTTCCTGCCCCCCTACGGCTGCTGCGATCTCGGCAGCCTGAACCTCACGCGCTTCATCGTCGATCCGTTCGGCGAGTCGCCGTCGTTCGACTTCGAGCGTTTCCGCCGCACGGTGGCGATCTCGGTGCGCGCGCTCGACAACGTGCTCGACCTCACGCTGTGGCCGCTCGAGGCGCAGGAGCGCGAAGCGCAGGCCAAGCGCCGTATCGGGCTGGGCTTCACCGGCCTGGGCAACGCGCTCACGATGCTCAAGCTGCGCTACGACACCGACGAGGCGCGCGCCTTCGCCGCACGCATCGCGCAGTCGATGCGCGACGTCGCCTACGAAGCGTCGGTCGAGCTCGCGATCGAGCGCGGCGCCTTCCCGCTGTTCGATGCCGATCAGTGGCTCGCCGAGCCGCACGCTGCGTCGCGCCTGCCCGAGGCGCTGAAGGAGCGCGTGCGCGAGCACGGCATCCGCAACTCGCACCTGCTGTCGATCGCGCCCACCGGAACGATCTCGATCGCCTTCGCCGGAAACGCCTCCGGCGGCATCGAGCCGGCGTTCTCGTGGACGTACACGCGCCGCAAGCGCATGCCCGACGGCACGCGACAGGAATACGAGGTCGAGGACTTCGCCTACCGGATGTGGCGTCACCTCGGGCACGACACGAACGCGCTGCCCGAGTATTTCGTGTCGGCGATGCAGATCTCGGCGATCGATCACATGCGCATGAGCGCTGCGGTGCAGCCGTACATCGACTCGGCGATCAGCAAGACGGTCAACGTCGCCGAAGACTACCCGTACGAAGAATTCAAGACGCTGTATTTCGAAGCCTGGCGCGCAGGCCTGAAGGGCATCACCACCTACCGCCCGAACAGCGTCATCGGCTCGGTGCTCAGCGTCGCGCCGTCGGCGAGTGCACAGCAGCCGCAGGATCTGCGCGTACCGGAGGAGTCCGACCGGCGCCTGCGCATCGATCGCGTGCCGCAGCCGGCGCTGTCGTCGCTGGTCTGGCCGAGCCGCCCGAAACTGCCCGGCGGAAACCTCGCGTATTCGTACATGGTCGAGCCGCTCGACAAGCGGGCGTCGTTCTGCATCTTCATCGGCCAGACCGAGGAATCGAATCCGGGCGCCGACGGCAGCACCGGCCGCACCGTTCCGTTCGAGACCTGGGTTAACGGCAACGAGCAGCCGCGCGGCCTGGGCGCGATCGCCAAGGCGCTGTCGATGGACATGCGCTCGAACGACCGCGCGTGGCTGAAGATGAAGCTCGACGCACTGGCGCGCACGCGCGACGAGCAGCCGCTGCAGATGCCCTTCCCGCCCGACGGCGAGGTGCGCTGGACGCCGGGCATCGTCGCCGGCTTCGCCGAGATCGTGCGCCACCGCTGCGAGGAGCTCGGCGTGTTCGAGTCGCTCGACTCGCAGCCGTCGCCGATGGTCGACGCGATGATGTTCCGCAAGGAACCGAAGTCGGGGCCGCTGGGCACGCTGTCGTGGACGGCCGACGTCGCCAACGGCGCCACCAATGACGACTTCGTCATCGGCGTGAAGGAACTGCAGCTGCCCGACGGCACGCGTCGTCCGTACTCGATCTGGCTGTCGGGCGACTATCCGCGCGCCCTCGATGGGCTGGCCAAGCTGCTGTCGATCGACATGCATCTCATCGACGTCAACTGGATCGGCCTGAAACTGCAGAAGCTGCTGAACTTCGGCGAGCTCAACGGATCGTTCTGGGCGCAGGTGCCCGGCGAGTCGCGCCAGCAGGTATGGCCGAGCACGGTGGCCTACCTCGCCGCGCTGATCCTGCACCGGTACAAGGTGCTCGGACTGCTCGACGGCGAAGGCCGCGCGATCGGCGGAGCCGGAGCGCTGGCGCTGCCCGATCGCGAACCCGAGGCGGCAACGACCGACTCGCCGCTGATCGCCGGGCAGGCGTGCCCGAGTTGCGGCGCGCACGCGTACATCCGCCGCGACGGATGCATGTTCTGCACGGCCTGCGGGCACCAGGGCGAGTGCGGCTGAAGACCGGCGCCGAGCGCATCCTGGTCGTCGACGACGAGGAGGACATCCGCGAACTCCTCGCGAACTACCTGGGGAACTTCGGTTTCGAAGTCACCACGGTAGCCGACGGGAACGCGATGCGCGCGCACCTCGCCGAATGCCGCACCGACCTGGTGCTGCTCGATCTCGGGCTGCCGGGCGAAGACGGGCTGGTCCTCGCGCGCGAGCTGCGCGAACGCGAGGACGCGCCGGGCATCGTCATCGTCACCGGACGCGGCCAGCCGGTCGATCGCATCATCGGCCTCGAACTCGGCGCCGACGACTACATCGCCAAGCCCTTCGACCTGCGCGAACTGGTCGCCCGCGTGCGCAGCGTCCTGCGCCGCGTTCGCGGGGACGCCGGCGGCGCGTCGGCCGGGTCGCCGGCGGAGCGTTTCGAGTTCGACGGATGGCGGATCGACTTCGCTTCGCGTTCGCTGGTGCGTGCCGACGGCGAACCGGTCGCGCTGACGACCGGCGAGTTCGACCTGCTGGCCACCTTCGTGCGCAACCCGAATCGTGCGTTGAGCCGCGACCAGTTGATGGATCGGTTGTACCGGCGCGAAGCCGGGCCTTTCGATCGGGCGATCGACGTACAGGTCGGCCGCCTGCGCCGCAAGATCGAACGCGATCCGGCCGAACCGGAATTGATCAAGTCGGTGCGCGGCGTCGGATACCTGTTCGCGGCACGCGTCACGCCGTCTTCCGGAGCGGACCTTGGACTTCGCTGATCCCGGATTGCCGCACGCGGGCGCCGATCCTGTCGACGAATTCGGTGCGGAGGTGTACCGGCAGATCTTCCGGACGGCTTCCGACGCGATGCTGATCATTTCCGCAGCCGACGGCTGCATTCGCGTGGCCAACGAAGGCAGCGCGCGACTGTTCGGGTTCACGACGCAGGAATTGGTCGGTCGCTCGATCGAGGACCTGATACCGCAGCGTTTTCGCGACGCGCACGTCCAGCACCGTGCGCGCTACGGCGCGGCACCCACGTCGCGGCCGATGGGCATGAACCTCGCGTTGTCGGCGTGTCACCGCGACGGGCACGAATTCCCGGTCGAGATCAGCCTGAGCCCGGTACGCTTCGGCGACACGCAACTCGTGTTCGCCAGCGTGCGCGACGTCGGCAGCCTGCAGCGCGCGCAGGACCTCATCGTGCGCGCGCGCCAGTCCAACGCGGTTTCCGGATTCGGGCGGCTCGCGCTCGCGAGCAAGGACCTGCGCCAGATCCAGCATCAGGCGTGCGAGCTGATCGAATCGCACCTCGGCGTCGACTTCGCGCTTGCCGCACGCTGCGAACTGACCGGGAACCGGCTCCGCGCCGAGTCGAGCGTCGGCTTCGACGAGTACACGCTCGCCCGCACGCTGAGTCGCCTCGGCGAACGGCTCGGCGAACGGGCGCACCGGCTGCTCGACCGGCCGATGCTGATCGAGTACGAACGCGCTTCGCCGTGCACGGCTTCCGACGACGCGCCGAAGGTGATGCAGAGCGCGCTGCTGTGCGCGATACCGGGCGAGGAAAGCGATTGCCTCGGGCTGTTGCTGGCGGGTTCGCGCGAAGCGCGCAGTTTCACGCGCGACGACAGCAACTTCGTGCAGGCGCTGGCCAACACGATCGGCGCGGCGCTGCAACGCGAGCGCACCGAGGAGCGCCTGTTCCAGTCGCAGCGACTCGAGGCCCTCGGGCAACTGACCGGCGGCGTGGCGCACGATTTCAACAACCTGCTCACCGTGGTGTCGGGCAACCTGCAGATGCTCGAGGAGCGGACGCAGGACGACCCGCTCGCCGCGCGCCTGGTCAAGGCGGCGATGCGGGCAACCGGACGCGGCGCCGACCTGACGCGCAAGCTGCTGGCCTTTTCGCGACGGCAGACGCTGCAACCGCGTTCGATCGACGTGTCCGCCCTGCTCGACTCGCTGGGCGACGTCCTGCGACGCACGCTCGGCGCACAGATCGACGTGCGCATGCACGTCGAGCCCGGGCTTCCGGCGGTGCGCGCGGATCCGGGCATGCTCGACACCGCGCTGCTGAACCTGGCGGTCAACGCGCGCGACGCCATGCCGGACGGCGGAAGGCTGTCGCTGGAAGCGCGACTCGTCGACGCCTCGGAGGCGTCGACGGCGCCGACGGCGTCGGGAGACAGCCTGGCGCCGGGGCGCTACGTGCGCCTGGCCGTTACCGACACGGGCACCGGAATGGAGCCGGACGTGCTCGCGCGCGCCTTCGAGCCGTTCTTCACGACGAAGGACAGCGGGAAGGGAAGCGGACTCGGCCTGAGTCTCGTCTACGGATTCGCCAGGCAGTCGGGGGGCCACGTCGACGTGCGCAGCGTGCCCGGCGGGGGCACCTCGATCGGCCTGTACCTGCCGATCGACGAGTCGCCGGCGCAGTCCGCGCCCAGGCAGCGCGAGGCAGGTTACCGCGGAGGCTACGAAACGATTCTCGTCGTCGAGGACGACGACGAAGTGCGCGAAGTCGCAGTCGGCTTCCTGCGAAAGCTCGGCTATCGCGTGCTGCAGGCGACCGATGCGCCGCACGCGCTTTCGCTGCTCGACGTCGAACCCGGCGTCGAACTGCTCTTCAGCGACGTGCTGCTGCGCGGCGAAGTCAACGGCCCCGCGCTGGCACGCGAGGCGCTGCGCCGTCGACCCGAAATGCGGGTGGTCTTCACCTCGGGCCATGCGCCCGAGGCGCTGCCGTCACGCGAGTTGCTGCTCGGCGCCGAGTTGCTCGCCAAGCCGTACCGGATCGACCAGCTCGCGCGCATGTTGCGCCGCACGCTCGATGCGGAGCGCGGCACGGCGGACACGCCGGCCGCAGGCTGATCCTCCCGGCGCGCCGCCCAGCGGCCGCGCCGGTCGCAGCGTCGATCGCGTCAGCGTGCCGCGGCGCGGCGCACGTCGCAACGGCCGATCACCGAGCGCAACGCGCCGATCGACGTGATCGAGATGTCGCGGTTTCGCACGCGGATCAGGCCCTCGGCCTGGAAGCGCGACAGGATGCGGCTCACCGTCTCGAGCTTCAGCCCGAGCATGCTGCCGATTTCCTCGCGCGTCATGCGCAGCACGAAGCGGCTGGCGGAGAAACCGCGCGCGGACAGGCGCTGCGAAAGGTTGATCAGGAACGCAGCCAGCCGTTCTTCGGCTCGCATCGAGCCGAGCAGCAGCATCAGCGCGCGTTCGCGCTGGATCTCCGCGGCGAGCATCCGGAACAGTTCGCGCTGCAATCCGGCATCGCGCGTTGCCAGTGCGTCGAGTTCGGCGAACGGAGCCTCGACCACCTCGCTGTCCTCGAGCGCGATCGCGTCGCCGGAATACGTATCGGTGCCCAGGCCGTCGAGACCGAGCACGTCGCCGCTCATGTGAAAGCCGGTCACCTGCTCGCGCCCGTCCTCGGTCAGCAGAACCGACTTGAACGAGCCCGCGCGAATCCCGAACAGCGCGTGGAATCCGGCGCCGTAGCGATACAGGTATTCGCCGCGACGCACGCGCCGGCGCGTGCATCCGGTGCGCGAGAGCAACGCCTCGAGTCCACAGGGCGCCGCGGGCGGCGACGTCCTGGACGGGGACACGCCCGAATCGACGACGGCGAGTGCGGGAGTCGGAGCAGACCGGGTTCGCGCATAGTCGTACTGTGTCGTCATCTCTGAACCTCCCCCTTCTGCTGCCCCGGCATCTCCCGGCTTGGCACCGAATCTAGCCACGGCCCGGCGCTCCGGCATGGCAGCGGGGAAACAGCGGGTAACGGTTTGTAACGAGCCGCCCGGCAGGGCAGAATCCGCTTGTTGGCTCATCCCGGAGACGAACCGATGTACAAGCATCTGCTGGTGCCCACCGACGGATCCAAGCTTTCGAACGACGCCGTGGAGCGCGCGATCACGTTCGGAAAGGAAACCGGTGCGCGCGTCACCGCGCTGCACGTCATGCCGGAATACATCCCGCCGGCCTTCGCCGAATTCCCGGCTGCGGGCCAGGCATCGTTCGCCGAATTCATGAAGGCAACCGAAGAAACGAGCAAGGCGATACTCGACGCGGTGCGGCAGTCGGCAGCCGCCGCCGGGGTCGAATGCGAAACGGTCGCTGTCCGCCACACGCAGCCGTATCGTGCGATCATCGACGTCGCCACCGAGCGTGGTTGCGACCTGATCTTCATGGCCTCGCACGGACGTCGCGGACTGAGTGCCCTGGTGCTCGGCAGCGAAACCAACAAGGTGCTCACGCACTCGAACGTACCGGTGCTCGTGTTCCGCTGAAGCAACGCAGCGCAGCCCGATTCCGAACAAGGAGAGCAACATGCATTCGATGGAACGCGTCGAAGCCGCGCGGGATCGGCTTGCCGGCGAATTGCGCGCGCTGGTGAGCGACGCCGAGGAAATGCTCAAGGCTGCCTCGCGCCAGGGCAACGAGCAGCTGAGCGCGGTTCGCGAACGACTCGAGCGCAGCGTCAGCACCGCCAAGGACGAACTGGCCGACTTCGAGGAGGCGGTGCTCGAGCGTGCGCGCAACACGGCGCGCGAAACGAACGAGTACGTCCACGAGCACCCGTGGAACGCAGTCGGCGTCGCCGCGGGAGTCGGGCTGTTGCTCGGGCTGCTGCTCGGGCGCCGCTGAAGGCGGGTCGTCCTGCCGTGAGGAACGATGCCGTGGGGCCGGATCCGGCGCCCCTGTCCGGGCGCATCCGGACCCTGGTAGCCAGCGTCCTCGACCTGGCGGGTACGCGCATGCAGCTGATGGGCACCGAGGCCGAGATCCAGCTCGGCCGGCTCGTCACGATCGCGGCGCTCGCGATCGTCGCCGTGCTGCTGCTCACGCTCGCCGTGGCCTTCGCATCCGCACTCGTCGTCGCGGCGTTCTGGGACACGCACCCGCTCGGCGCGCTGGCAGCCGTGGCGGCGGTCCACCTGCTGGCCGCGCTGGGTTGCCTGGCCGCGTTGCGCAGCCGGCTGCGCGACGGCCCGCGCGCGTTCGAAGCGACGATCGGCGAGTTCCGTCGCGACATCGAACGGCTGCGGGCGCAGCGTCCATGACCGAAACGTCGCACCCGGGCGAGCCGCCCGTGCCGCCCGAGCCGCGACTTTCCGCAGCGGTGCGCCAGGAGCGCCACCTCGCGCGCAGCGCCGCACAACGCGAACGCGTGGCGTCGAGCTGGAACACGCTCGTACCGACGCTCGCGTCGATCGATTCGGCCGTTTCGCGCGTCGAATCGGTGCGCGAGCGCATCGCGGAGTGGGCCCGACATCCGCTGGCGATGCCGGTCGCCGCGCTCGCGTTGTCGACGCTCGTCGGCAGCCGTCGCGGACGACGCGTGATCGGCGCCGTCGGCGCCGCGACCCGATTCGCCGGAACGGCCGCGCGACTGGCCGGCGGCGCGGCAGCCGCCGGTTCGCTGCTGGCCGCATTGCGCGACGATCGCCGCGCCGGCAGCACCCGCGCGCGACGCACCCCGGCCGGCGTCCGCCGCCCATCGGCTTCGCATACGGCGCCCCCTTCGCATACGCCGAGTTCGCGCGAATCGTGAGATCGTTTCCGTCGGCCGTTGCTGCGCTGGCGCTCGCCTGCCTCGTCGCGAACACGGTTCACGCGCAGGCCGTTTCGACGCCGACTTCGCCGCAGGCACGCGACGCGGCAGGTCCGGCAACGACTGCCGTTTTCGGCCGTGTGGTGCGCGTGCAGGACGGCGATTCGTTCCTGCTCCTGGCCGACGGACGCGAAACGGGCGTGCGCATCGCCGGCATCGACGCTCCGGAGCGCAGGCAGGCATTCGCCGACGTGTCGCGGCGCGCCCTGCGCACGAAGATCGAGCGCCACGACGTGCGGGTCGAAGCGGTGAAGACCGATCCTTTCGGGCGCATCGTCGGTCGGGTGTTCCTCGACGAGCGCGACGTCGGGCTGGCGCAACTGCACGACGGGCTGGCGTGGCATTTCGTGCGCTACGACGCCGATCTCGCGCCGGCCGAGCGCAAGCGCTACGCGCAGGCCGAACGCTCGGCGCGCGAGCGCAGGGCGGGCCTGTGGCGCGACACCGACCCGCTGGCGCCCTGGCTATTCCGTAGACAGCAGCGCCGGTAGCGCCGTCGCCGCCGACGCGCGGATGCACGCGGCTGCGAGCTCGTCGATCGCCGTAGGGCCCGGGTCGACGACGATCAGCCGCGCCCCGGCGTGCCGTGCGAGTGCCGGCAGTTCGGCCGCCGGATAGACGAGCGCCGAGGTGCCGACGACGAGCATCAGGTCGCAATCGGCGGCCGCGCGGCGGGCTGCCTGGAAGATCTCCTCCGGAAGCCACTCGCCGAACCAGACGACGTCGGGTCGCAGCGCGGCGCCGCAGCGCGGGCACGGCGGAGGCTCGCGCCGGTCGGCGCGCCAGTCGAAGGTCGCGTCGATCGCTTCGGGCGTGCCGCAGCCGTCGATGCATTTCACCCGCGTGATGTCGCCGTGCAGTTCGAGCACGTCGACGCTGCCGGCGCGGCGATGCAGTCCGTCGACGTTCTGCGTGACGACGGTGATCGCCCTTCCCTGCGGCAGCGAAGCCTCGAACGCGGCGAGCGCGCGGTGTGCTGCATTCGGCGCGGCCTGCAGCACCGCCGCGCGGCGTTCGGCGTACCAGCGCCAGACCAGCGGCGGGTCGGCGCGGAACCCCTCTTCGGTCGCCAGCGCCTCGGGATCGAATCGCGCCCACAGCCCGGTCAGCGCGTCGCGAAAGGTCGGTATCCCGCTCTCGGCCGACACGCCGGCTCCGGTGAAGACGACGATGCGCGACGCTTCGGCGATCCAGCGTCGCGCCTGCGCGATCGAAGTGGGCGCGTTCATCGCCGTGCTGCAAGCCGCTGGCGAACCGTCTCGAAGAGCACGACCCCGGCAGCCACCGACACGTTCAGGCTGGCAACCGCACCGGCCATCGGGATGCGCGCCAGGGCATCGCAGCGCTCGCGCGTGAGGCGACGCATCCCGCTGCCCTCGGCGCCGAGCACCCAGGCCACCGGCTCGGCGAGTTCCTGCTCGTACAGCGTCGTCTCGGCGCGTTCGTCGGTGCCGACGAGCCGGATGCCGCGATCGCGGATCTCGTCCATCGCGCGCGCGAGATTCGTGACCATGATGTACGGAACGGTTTCCGCGGCACCGCTGGCGGTCTGCATCGCGATCTCGGTCAACGTGCATGCGCGGTCCTTCGGCGCGACGACCGCGGCCGCGCCCGCCGCATCGGCAACGCGCAGGCACGCACCGAGATTGCGCGGATCGGTGACGCCGTCGAGCAGCAGCAGCAACGACGGCGGCGCGCCGTCGCCGTGCGAATCGAGCAGCTCCCCGAGCGTTGGACCCGCAGGCGCATCGTCGACCATCGCGACGACGCCCTGGTGGCGCTTGCCCGGGCACAGCCTGGCGATCCGCTGCGCGTCGACGAAATGCGCGCGCACGCCGGCATCGTTGGCTTCGCGCACGAGGTCGCGCGCGCGCGCGTCGTCGCGATTGGCATCGACGTAGAGTTCGCGGATGCCCCGGGGCGCCCGACGCAGTCGCGCCAGCACCGAATGAAAGCCGTAGATCAGCATCGCCGGCTCATCGACGTCGGCCCGCGCTGCGCCGAACGGCCGCGCCCGCTGCACGCGGCTTGCGACGCGCCTCGACGCGTTCGGCGCGCGCCTGCCGCGCCTTCTCGGTCTTCGGCCCGGCGGCCTTGCGTCCGCTCGCACTGCGCGGCTTCGATTCGCCGTTGCCGGCAGCGCCGCGTGCGGCCGCGTGGCCGTGCGCCGCGGACCCCGCCGCCGGATCGCGTCCGCGCTGCAGTTCGCGAAAGCCGACCCGGTCGACCAGCCGGAAGTCGATCCGGCGCAGCTCGAGGTCGACGCGCGACACCTGCACCTCGACTTCGTCGGTCAGGCGGAAACGCCGGCCGGTGCGTTCGCCGCGCAGTTCGTGCGCGGCCTCGTTGTACTGGAAGTATTCGCTGCCGAGTTCGGAGACGTGGACCAGGCCTTCGACGAACAGTTCGTCGAGCGTCACGAAAACGCCGAAAGGCGCGACGCCGGTGACGCGCCCGACGAACTCCTCGCCGACGCGTTCGCGCACGTACATGCACTTGAGCCACGCGGCGACGTCGCGCGACGCTTCGTCGGCGCGACGCTCGTTGGCCGAACAGACGAGGCCCAGCAGTTCCCACACCTCGTGTTCGCGTTGCCTCGTTCGCGCATCGGGGATCGCGGTCTGCGCCTTCGCTGCCGGCGCGCGCTTGCGCGCGCTCGCCTGCGTGCGCGCTTTCGGCGCCGGCGCCTGCGTGTGCGGTTTCGCCGCGGACGCTTGCGCGCGCCCTTCCGGCCTGTCGTCCGTTTCGCCGCCCGCGCCGTCGCCGGCGTCGCTGCCGCCCGCGCGTCGTTTCATCGCGGCGCCGAAGGCTCCGAAGTCCGGATCGGGCACATGGCGCCTGCCGCGCAGCAACGACTTGATCACGCGATGCGTGAGCAGGTCGGGATACCTGCGGATCGGCGAAGTGAAGTGCGCGTACGCGTCGTACGCGAGTCCGAAGTGCCCGGCGTTGTCCGGCGAGTACACGGCCTGCTGCATCGAACGCAGCATCATCGTCTGCAGCAATGCCGCATCGGGTCGCGCGCGCACCTGCGCTGCGAGCGCGGCGTAGTCGGCAGGCGCCGGGTCGTCGCCGCCGCCAAGAGCAAGGCCGACGCTGCGCAGGAATTCGCGCAGCAGCTGCAGCTTTTCGGGTACCGGCCCTTCGTGCACGCGATAGAGCCCGGGATGCCGGCTGCGGCGCATCCAGTCGGCGGCGCAGACGTTGGCCGCGAGCATGCATTCCTCGATCAGCTTGTGCGCATCGTTGCGCTGGCTCGGGACGATGCGTTCGATGCGCCCGGCCGCATCGCAGACGATCTTCGTTTCCACCGTCTCGAAATCGATCGCCCCGCGCGCCTGGCGCGCGGCGGCGAGTACCCGATAGAGCTCGTGCAGGGTGCGCAGGTGCCCGAGCAGCGCGGTGCGCGCCGGCGGCGCCGCGATCGCGCCGCCGGACGAGAGCATCGACCACACCTCGTCGTAGGTCAGCCGCGCGGCCGAGTGCATCACCGCCTCGTAGAACTGGTACCCGCGGATACGCCCCTGCGAATCGATCACCATGTCGCAGACCAGGACGAGCCGGTCGACCTGCGGGTTCAGCGAGCACAGGCCGTTGGACAGCTTCTCGGGCAGCATCGGAATCACGCGCCGCGGAAAGTAGACCGAGGTGCTGCGTTCGAGCGCATCGCGATCGATCGCGTCGCCGGCGTCGACGTAGTGCGCGACGTCGGCGATCGCCACGAGCAGGCGGAAGCCGGGGTCGCGACGGCTGCGCGGGCCGGCTTCGATCGGCTCGCAATAGACGGCGTCGTCGAAGTCGCGCGCGTCCTCGCCGTCGATCGTGACCAGCGCGACATCGCGCAGGTCCACGCGTCCCTTCATGTCGACCGGGCGTACCGCGGAGGGCAACGCGCCGGCTCGCGCGAGCGCTTCGTCGCCGAAGCGGTGCGGCACGTCGAACTTGCGCACCGCGATCTCGATTTCCATTCCCGGATCGCCGATCTCGCCGAGCACTTCGACGACGCGACCGATCGGCGGCGCCTGCCCCGACGGCGGATCGACGATCTCGACGGTGACGACCTGGCCGTGCTGCGCGCGCTGCGCATCGGCGGCGGGAACGACGATGTCGTGCTTGATGCGCTGGTCTTCCGGGACCACGAGATACACGCCGCGTTCGTTCAGGAAGCGGCCGACGATCTGCCGGTTCGCGCGCTCCGTCACTTCGACGATGCGCCCCTCCGGGCGCCCGCGCGCATCGAAGCCGGTGCGCTTGACGAGCGCCCGATCGCCGTGCATCACCTTCTGCATCTCGCGCGGCGACAGGAACACGTCGGGGCCGCCCGCATCGGGTATCAGGAAGCCGAAGCCGTCGCGATGCCCCTGCACGCGTCCCGCGGTGAGATCGAGCTTGCTCGCGAGCAGCAGCACTCCCTTGCGGTTCGGAAGCAGTTGCCCGTCGCGCTCCATCGCCTGCAGGCGGCGGTTCAGGTTGTCGAAGTGCGTCGACGGAACATCCAGGTGTTCGGCGAGTTCCTGCGGCGTCATCGGCACGCCCGACGAACGAAGGCATTCGAGAATCGCTTCCCGGGTGGGCGCAAACCAGGTCTTCTGCGTCACGGTTTCATCGCGAATTTGACAAATCGGGCATCCCGATTTAACGTCCCGCCTCTGCACGCGACCGGAAACCCGGCTCGCCGCCTGACGGAAATGCCCGACAGGCCCATCGCCCAGATGGCGGAATTGGTAGACGCACCAGGTTCAGGTCCTGGCGGTGGCAACACTGTGGAGGTTCGAGTCCTCTTCTGGGCACCAGACAAAAGCCTGCGCCAGCAGGCTTT
>CAYZYC010000027.1:0-25257 GCA_964481165.1 uncultured Limnobacter sp.
CTACTCCACCACGTCGTCCGGCGGTGCGTTGTCGGTCCCGAACTGAGGCGCAATTCTCGATCGATCTCGATCGACCCCAAAAGACGTCGAATCATTCCCACTCGATCGTCGCCGGCGGCTTCCCCGAAATGTCGTAGACGACCCGGTTGACCCCGCGCACCTCGTTGATGATGCGGTTCGAGCAGCGCGCCAACAGCTCGTGCGGCAGCGGCGCCCAGTGCGCCGTCATGAAGTCCTGCGTCTGCACGGCGCGCAGCGCGACGACGTACTCGTAGGTGCGACCGTCGCCCATCACGCCAACCGACTTCACCGGCAGGAACACTGCGAAGGCCTGCGACGTCTTCTCGTACCAGTTCAGTCCGTCGGTATCGTGCGTGTTGCGCAGTTCTTCGATGAAGATCGCGTCGGCGCGGCGCAGCAGGTCGGCGAATTCGGCACGCACTTCCCCGAGAATGCGCACGCCCAGCCCCGGTCCGGGAAACGGGTGTCGATAGACCATGTCGCGCGGCAGGCCGAGCGCGACGCCGAGTTCGCGCACTTCGTCCTTGAACAGGTCGCGCAACGGTTCGAGCAGCTTCAGGTGCAGCGTTTCGGGCAGGCCGCCGACGTTGTGGTGCGACTTGATGACGGCGGCCTTCTTGGAGCTCGCACCGGCCGATTCGATGACGTCCGGATAGATCGTTCCCTGCGCGAGCCATTTCGCGTTGGGCAGCGCGCCCGCCTGCTCCTGGAACACGTGGACGAACTCGCGGCCGATGATCTTTCGCTTGGCCTCGGGGTCGGAGACGCCCGCGAGTTGCTCCATGAAACGCCGCGACGCGTCGACGTGCACGAGGCGCAAGCCCATGTGCCGCTCGAACGTGTCGACGACCTGCGCGCCCTCGCCCTGGCGCAACAGTCCCGTGTCGACGAAGACGCACGTGAGCTGCTCGCCGATTGCGCGGTGGATCAGCGCCGCAGCCACGCTCGAGTCGACGCCGCCCGAAAGACCGAGGATGACTTCCTCGCCGCCGACCTGTTCGCGGATCGCGGCCACCGCCTCGTCGATGTGGCTGGCCATGACCCAGTCGGGGCGCGCGCCGCAGATCTCGAGCACGAAGCGCGACAGGATCTTCGCGCCCTGCGGCGTGTGCGTGACTTCCGGGTGGAACTGCACGGCGTAGAAACGGCGCTCCTCGTCGGCCATCGCCGCGATCGGGCACGACGGCGTCGATCCCATGAGCCGGAAGCCCGGCGGCATCTCGGCGACCTTGTCGCCGTGGCTCATCCAGACCTTCAGCAGCCCGTGTCCGTCGGCGTTGCGCAGGTCCTCGATTCCGTCGAGCAGCCGCGCGTGGCCTCGCGCGCGCACCTCGGCGTAGCCGAACTCGCGGCGCGCACCGCTCTCGACGCGGCCGCCGAGCTGCTGCGCCATCGTCTGCATGCCGTAGCAGATGCCGAGCACCGGTACGCCGAGCTCGAACACCGCCTGCGGCGCACGGTCGGTGGACTCGCCGTAGGCCGACATGTGGCTGCCCGACAGGATGACGCCTCGCGGCGCGAATGCGCGCACGAAGTCGTCGTCGACGTCGCAGGGGTGGATTTCACAGTAGACGTGCGCTTCGCGCACGCGCCGCGCGATCAGCTGCGTGACCTGCGAGCCGAAATCGAGAATCAGGATCCGGTCGTGCATCGATGAGTCCGTCGGAATGGGCGCGTGAACGCGCCCTCAGTCTGCGCGATAGTTCGGCGCTTCCTTCGTCATCTGCACGTCGTGCACGTGCGATTCGCGCATGCCCGCGGCCGTGATCTCGACGAACTGCGGGCCGGTGCGCATCGCCTCGATCGTCGCGCAGCCGCAGTAGCCCATGCTCGCGCGCAGTCCGCCGCACAGCTGGTAGATGATCGTGACCACCGAGCCCTTGTACGCGACGCGCCCCTCGATTCCTTCGGGAACCAGCTTGTCGACGCTGCCGGTCGGATCCTGGAAATAGCGGTCGGCCGCGCCCTGCTGCATCGCGCCGAGCGAACCCATGCCGCGATACGTCTTGTACGAACGGCCCTGGTAGAGGATCACTTCGCCCGGCGCTTCCTCGGTGCCCGCGAACATCGAGCCGAGCATGACCGCATCGGCGCCCGCGGCAATCGCCTTGGCGACGTCGCCCGAGTAGCGGATGCCGCCATCGGCGATCAACGGGACGTCGGTGCCGGACAACGCCACGGCCACGTCGGCGATCGCTGTGATCTGCGGCACCCCGACCCCGGCGACGACGCGGGTCGTGCAGATCGAGCCCGGGCCGATGCCGACCTTCACCGCATCGACTCCCGCCTCGGCGAGCGCGCGCGCCGCCTCTGCGGTGGCGATGTTTCCGGCGATGATCTCGACGTCCGGGTGCAGGCGCCGGATGGTGCGGATCCGGTCGATGACGCCCTTGCTGTGGCCGTGCGCGGTGTCGACGACGAGCACGTCGACGCCGGCGCGCACGAGGCGCTCGATCCGCTCGTCCGACTCGCTGTCGCTGCCGACGCCGACCGCGGCGCCCACGCGCAGCTTGCCCTGCTCGTCCTTGCACGCGTCGGGATGCGCGGTCGCCTTCAGGATGTCCTTGACTGTGATCAGGCCCTTCAGCTCGAACTCGTCGTCGACGACGAGCACGCGTTCGAGTCGGTGCCGATGCATCAGCGCCTGCGCTTCGGCGAGCGTCGCGCCTTCGCGCACCGTCACCAGGCGCTCGCGCGGCGTCATGATCCGGCTGACCGGCTCGTCGAGCCGCGTCTCGAAGCGCAGGTCGCGGTTGGTCACGATGCCGACGACCGTGCGTCCCTGTACCACCGGCAGCCCGGAGATGCGGTGCTGCTGCGTGAGCTGGATCACGTCGTACACCTTCATCTCGGGTGCGATCGTGATCGGATCGACGACGACTCCGGCCTCGTGACGCTTGACGCGCGCGACCTCGGCCGCCTGCTGCTGCGGAGGGAGGTTCTTGTGCACGATGCCCAGGCCGCCTTCCTGCGCGATCGCGATCGCGAGGCGGGCTTCGGTCACCGTGTCCATCGCCGCCGAGACGAGCGGGATGTTCAGCGAGATGCGCCGCGTGAGCCGGGTCTTCAGGGACGTGTCGCGCGGAAGGATTTCGGAGTAGGCGGGAACGAGCAGCACGTCGTCGAACGTCAGTGCCTTTTTCGCCAATCGCATGAGGTCCTCGCGCAAAAGACGATTATACCGGGGTGCGGCGGCCGGCTTCCGCCCGGCTGCGAGCGCGCGCCTTCCGTCGGCGTCGTTCGCCCGGGTGTCCGGAGCGGCTCGCAGAATGCGGGGCGACCCTCCTTTGGACGACCCGTCATGCCCGCGTCCCGCACTGCCTCCTGCCTGCTCGGTTGCGCCGCCCTGCTCTTCGCCGTGAGCGCGAACGCGACTTCGTGGCAGTGGCGCGATGCCAGCGGGCGCATGGTCTACTCGGACCGCGCCCCGCCGCCCGAGGTGCGCGCTTCGCAGATCGTGCGCGCGCCGCTGCAACCGGGAAGCTTCGGGCCAGCCGCGAACACAGCGACTCCGGCTACGGGGTCTCCGGGTGGCGCCGGCGCGTCCTCGATGGTTTCGAGCACCCCGGTCGCGGCGCCCGGTGCGGCACCGCAGAAGCCGAGCTGGGCCGAACGCGAACTGGCATCGCGCAAGAAGGCCGCCGAACGCGAGGAAAACGAGGCGAGCCAGCGAAAACAGCGCGAGCACGACGAAGCGAACCGCCGCGCCTGCACCGAAATGCGCAACACGTTGCGCGCGCTCGAAAGCGGACGACGCCTGTCGGTCGTCAATGCGCGCGGCGAGTCCGAAGTGATCGACGACGCCGAACGTTCGCGTCGCGTCGAAACCACCCGCAAGGACATCGAACGCAGCTGCTCCACGCCGCCGGTTGCCGCGTCGAACTGAACCTCGAACCAACGCGAACGAAGCGCGAACGAACCGGGTTGCGAACCGCGAACGAATTCAGCGGCCGCCGCCCCACCCGCCCTTCGGCGAACGCGCCCGGCGCTGCTGCACGCGCGCTCGGCGTGCGAGCTTCGGATCGGCGGCCAGTTCGCCTACGAGCTCGATCCGGTCGCCATCGTGCAGCGCGGTGTCCTCGGAGCACAGGCGCCCGTAGATCGCCGTGCGCAGCGTGCCGGCGTCGATCGCCGTGCGCAGGCGCTCGCGCTCGGGGGTAGCCAGCACGTCCAGCGCGCCGCCGATCGTCGTTCCCGCATCGAGCGCAACGCGCCGCCGCTCGACGCCTCCCGCGTCGTCGACCCACGCGACTTCGACCTGCACGCTTCCCGTTGCATCGCCCGCTTCCGCGTTCCTGGCTGCGTCGCGTGCCCGCGCGTGCGTGCCGGACCCGGACTCAGCGCGCGTTGCCATAGATCTGGTCCGCACGCCGCACGAACGCGTCGATGAACGAGCGCGCGATCGTGTCGAAGACCGGCCCGAGTGCGCGCCCGAGCAATCCTCCGGCGAACGCGTATTCGAGCGCGAAGTCGACCTTGCAGGCGTCGGCGCGCAACGAGAGGAACCGCCATTCGCCCTCGAGCCGGGTGAACGGGCCGTCGCGCAGGCGCATCGAGATCGTCCGCGGCGCAAGATGCTCGTTCGCGGTCGTGAAGCGCTGCCGCAGGCCGCGGTATTCGATCAGCAGCGTCGCCACGAGCCGTTCGTCGCTCTCGCGGAGCACTTCGGCCCCGCCGCACCAGGGCAGGAACTTCGGGTAGTCCTCGATGCGCTCGACGAGATCGAACATCTGGCGATCGCTGTACGGCAGCAGGACGGACTTGCGGACGGCGTGCACGTGTGGGGGTCGATTCGGACGGCAGGCGAACGGGCAGCGGGGTCGAACGGGCGGCACCCGCCTGTTCGACTGCTACGATTCTAGACATGAGCATCGTCCAGAACAAAAAGGCCACGCACGACTACTTCATCGAGGAGCGTTTCGAAGCCGGACTCGTGCTCGAGGGCTGGGAAGTCAAGGCGATCCGCGCCGCGCGTGCGCAGTTGAAGGAAGCGTACGTCGTGGTGCGCAATGCCGAGCTGTTCCTGATCGGAGCGCACATCTCGCCGCTGCCCGAGGCATCCACGCACGTGACGCCCGATCCGCAGCGAACGCGCAAGCTGCTGATGCACGGGGCCGAGATCGCCAAGCTCGTCGGCAAGGTCGAGCGCGCCGGCTATACGCTGGTCCCGCTCGACCTCCACTACACGAAGGGACGCGTGAAACTGTCGGTCGGGCTGGCGAAGGGGAAACGACAGTACGACAAACGCGCAACCGAGCGCGAGCGCGAGTGGCAGCGCGAACGACAGCGCCTGCTCAAGCAGGGCAACAAGCCCTGAATCCGCTCGGCGTCCGGGCCCGCGGCTCGGCATCCGGGCCCGCGGCTCGGCATCCGAGGCCGCGGCTCAGCGTCCGAGCCAGCGCGCGTTCGCGGCGATGCGCTGCAGGTGCCGAGGCTCGCGCTCCCGGCTCGACAACCCGTCGACCAGCCGCAGGAAGAGCATCGCCGTGGCGAGCGCGTCGGCGCCGGCGTTGTGGCGCTGTTCGATCGAGATGCCGAAGTGCTCGAGCCAGTCGTCCAGTCCGGGGGCGTCGACGCCCGGGTGCATCGCTTTCGCGAGTTGCGCGATGTCGATCCAGAGGTTGCCGATCGGCACTCCGAGCCAGACGCTGGCCGCACGCAGCAGGAATCCCCGGTCGAAGCCGGCGTGAAACGCCAGCAGCGGCGCATTGCCGACGTAGTCGAGGAATCGCGCCATCGCCTGCTTCGGCTCGAGCCCGCGGCGCTGCGCCTCCGCGCCGATTCCGTGCAGCAGGATGTTCTCGCGTGTGGTCGGCCGGGAATTGCCGAGCGTCAGTTCGAGACTGTCGGCGATCACGATGCGCCGATCGTGCACCGCCACGGCACCGATCGACACGAGCCGATCGCGGATCCTGTCCATGCCGCTGGTTTCCACGTCGATCACGACCCAGCGCGGCGACCCGGTCTCGCCCGGCTGCGCCGGCTCGCGCGCTCCCCGCAGGCGATCGATCCAGCGCTTCACGGAACCGGGCCGCGGATCGACGGCGATGTCGGAGACGGCGGACGCACGCTACCCCGGATAGTCGAGCGCGAGCCGCTGCTGCAGCCGGCGCATCTCGCGGAAGGCTTCCTTCAGGATGCGCCGGTCGAGGCCCGACAGCTCGTTCGTGTCGAGCAGGTTCGGGTTCGTCGTCCGTCCTTCGTCGAGCAGGTGTTGCGCGCGCAGCCGCAGTCCCTGCATGAATTCGAACGAATCGATCCACGCGCGAACCTCGTCGCGTCCGACGGCGCCTTTCGTCGCGAGCGCCTCGAAGCGCGCCACGGTGCCCGTGGCCCGCACCGAGTGCGCCAGCGACAGCAGCCGCGCGCCGTCGACGAACGGAACCGTGCCGTGCATCTTCAGGTCGACGACCTGCGAGCCGGCACTGAACAGTGCATCGAGCACCGAAGCGCCCCACGATGTCGGCGGGCCGTTGCGCAACGCGTTGTCGCTCATCTGCTTCAGGAAACGCGGCGTCTCCGCTGCGCGCGGCGTCACGTACTCGCGCAGCGCATTGGCCAGCGACACGTCGCCGGCCAGTGCGCGGAAATCGAAGAAGATGTTCGCGTGCAGCAGGCTTTGCGGGTCGCCCCGGTCGATCCACCCGTCGAACAGCGCGTACCACTGCGACAGGCCGAGGCACCATTTGGGATTGCCGGCCATGATCCCGCCCTTGCACAGCGGATAGCCGCAGGCATCGAGCGCCTCGTTGATCGACCCGGCCAGGCGAAGCAGCGATTCCCGCGAGGGGAGGAACTCGTCGTCGATGATCAGTCCGTTGTCCTGGTCGCTGGCGATCGTCTGCTCCTCGCGTCCCTCGCTGCCCAGCGCCAGCCAGCATGCTTGGTCGAGCGCAACGCCGTGTTCGGCGGTCTTCAGCTCGATCACGCGCTGCGCCAGCTGGTCGTTCAGGCGGCTGATGAGCCGCGTGACGAATCCGGCCGCAACGCCCTGCGCGACCAGGCTGCGCGACCAGTGGCGGATGTCGGCGGCGGGAATCTTCAGCTCCTCGACGCTGCGCGCGCGACCGATCGAATCGCCGATCTGGTTCATCCCCCGGCGCTGCAGCACGAAGAGGTCGCGCTCGGTGACGATGCCGGCGAGATGGCCTTCGCGCAGCACCGGAATGTGCCGGATCGTGCGATCGGCCATCACCAGCATGGCGTCGCCCACTGCATCGTCGGCGTCCATCGTGACCACCGGTGTGCTCATCACCGAGTCCACCGGCTCGTCGAGCGATCGTCCCGGGAGCACGACCCTGCCGATGACGTCCTGGCGCGTGAAGATTCCCGAGACGACGTCCTGCTCCGCGTCCCCGGTGTCCATCACGACGATCGCGCCGACTCCCTCGCGCTCCATGCGCTCGAACACCGTGTGCAGGTTCTCGTTGCGCCGGCAGGTGACCGGCGTGCGGCGGATCATCGATTCGAGCGGCGCGTTGACCGAGCGCCAGTGCGTGCTCTGCGCGGCGTAGCTCGCCTGCAGCGCCTGGTTCGACAGGTCGAGCAGGCTCGTCATCCGGCGCTTGCAGAAGTCGAGGAAGACCGCGCTGCGCCGCTGCAACTCGTCGAACTGCCGCTTCGGCAGCAGCCAGCAGAAGACGTCTCCGGCCGCGCTGTAGGTCGAGATCACGGCGCGTTCGGCCATCAGCGCGCTGATCGGCAGCATCTCCCCGGGGACCCGATGCACCGTCGGTTCGAGGCCGGCGCTGTCGCGCGACGCCCCGCGACGCGAACCCTCGACGAGCCCCTGCTTGACGATGAAGCAGTGCTGCGGCGGTCCGTCGTCCGGCCCGATCAGCACCTCGCCGCGCGCGTAGTACGCGAGCGACACGTGGCGCGCGACGAAATCGACCTCGTCGGCATGCATTGCGCTGAACGGCGGGTGGGCGCCGAGGAACTGAACGACGCCAGCGACCAGCGTGTCGGCTGCCATGCGCTTCCCTCCGCCGGCAATCGTAGCATCGGTACAGGCGGCTGCTACCGGCGCGCGCGCCCCGCCGGGATTGCGATACATTGCCGCTCGGTGGGAATCGGATTAGGATTCGCGCCGTCGTGACCCTCCGTCCGCAACGGCGGGTACGAAAACTCAACTCTGGAGATCCTCGATGAAGCACCGACTGTTGGGTCTTGCGGTCGCCGCCGCCTTCGCGGCGACGAGCGCACCGGTGGCGGCTCAGACCGTAGTGAAGATCGGTCACGTCGGTCCGCTGACCGGCTCGATCGCGCATCTGGGCAAGGACAACGAGATGGGCGGCAAGCTCGCGGTCGAGGAACTGAACGCGAAGAAGATCACGATCGGCGGCAAGCAGGTCACCTTCGAACTGCTCGGCGAGGACGACGGCGCCGATCCGAAACAGGGCACCTCGGCTGCGCAGAAACTCGTCGACGCGGGCGTCGCAGGCGTGATCGGGCACCTGAACTCGGGAACGACGATTCCCGCCGCGCGGATCTACCACTCCGCCGGGATTCCGCAGATCTCGCCGTCGGCGACGAACCCCGACTACACGCTCAAGCTGAAGTACCCGGGTGCCTTCCGGGTCGTCGCGCACGACGGACAGCTCGGAGGCGTGCTCGGGCGGTACGCGGTCAACGAACTGAAGGCGAAGTCGATCGCGGTCATCGACGACCGCACCGCCTACGGCCAGGGCGTGGCCAACGAGTTCGAGAAGTCGGCCAAGGCGGCCGGCGCGACGATCGTCGGCCGCGAGTTCACGAACGACAAGGCGACCGACTTCAACGCGATCCTGACCAAGCTCAAGGGCGCCAAGCCCGAGGTGATCTTCTACGGCGGAATGGACGCGGTGGCCGGGCCGATGCTGCGCCAGATGAAGCAGCAGGGAATCGACGCCAAGTACATGGGCGGCGACGGAATCTGCACCGGCGAGCTGCCGAAGCTGGCGGGCGACGCGCTCGGCGAGAACCGGGTCGTGTGCGCCGAGGCCGGCGGCGTGACGCCCGACAAGGCGGCGGCGATGGAAGCGTTCAAGAAGCGCTTCAAGGACCGGTTCGGCGTCGACGTGCAGCTGTACGCGCCGTACGTCTACGACGCGGTCAACGTGATGGTCGCCGCGATGCAGAAGGCCGATTCGACCGATCCGAAGAAATACCTGCCCGAACTGAAGAAGATCACCTACGACGGAGTGAGCGGCACGATCGCCTTCGACTCGCACGGCGACATGAAGGACGCGGCGCTGACGCTGTACACCTACAAGGGTGGCGCGAAGACGCAGATGATGGTCGTGCGGTAGACCCGCAACGCACGCGGGGCCGCCTTCGGCGCCCCGCGTCGCGCGTCGAAGGGCCCGTTCGGGCCCTTCTTCGGGGCCCTTCGGGGCCCTTCTGCTTCTCAGGTGCCGGACGAGCCGGCGAGCTGCTGCCAGGTGGACACCACCGTGTCGGGGTTCAGCGAGATCGATTCGATCCCCTGCTCCATCAGCCAGCGTGCGAGGTCGGGATGGTCCGACGGCCCCTGGCCGCAGATGCCGACGTACTTGCCGGCTGCGCGGCACGCGACGATCGCGCGTTCGAGCAGCATGCGCACGGCCGGATCGCGTTCGTCGAAGCCTTCGGCGACGAGCCCCGAATCGCGATCGAGCCCGAGCGTGAGCTGCGTCAGGTCGTTCGAGCCGATCGAGAAGCCGTCGAAGTGCTCGAGGAACTCGTCGGCGAGCAGCGCGTTCGAGGGCAGTTCGCACATCATGATGAGCCGCAGTCCCGCTTCGCCGCGCCGCAATCCGTGACGCGCGAGCAGCTCGACCACCGATGCCGCCTCCTTCGTCGTTCGCACGAAGGGCACCATCAGTTCGACGTTGACCAGGCCCATGCGCTCGCGCACCTGGCGCATCGCTTCGCATTCGAGCTCGAAGCAGTCGCGGAAGCTCTCGGCGATGTAGCGCGAAGCGCCGCGGAAGCCGAGCATCGGGTTTTCCTCGTCGGGTTCGTAGCGCGATCCGCCGATCAGCTTGCGGTACTCGTTCGACTTGAAATCGGACAGGCGAACGATCACCGGGCGCGGCCAGAATGCCGCGGCGATCGTCGCGACGCCTTCGGCCAGCCGCTCGACGTAGAACGCGCGCGGCGTCGCGTGCCCGCGCGCGACGCTCTCGACCGCCTTGCGCAGTTCGGCATCGACGTTCGGGTAGTCGAGGATGGCCTTCGGATGGATGCCGATGTTGTTGTTGATGATGAATTCCAGGCGGGCGAGCCCCACGCCGTCGCTCGGCAGCTGCGCGAACTCGAAGGCGAGCTGCGGGTTGCCGACGTTGACCATGAGCTTCACCGGCAGCGACGGCATCGCCCCGGCGTCGATCTCGATCACCTCGGTCTCGAGCAGGCCGTCGTAGATGAAGCCGGTATCGCCCTCGGCGCACGACACCGTGACCAGCGAACCGTCCTTGAGCCTTTGCGTGGCGTCGCCGCAGCCGACCACCGCAGGGATCCCGAGTTCGCGCGCAATGATCGCGGCGTGGCAGGTGCGCCCGCCGCGGTTCGTGACGATCGCCGACGCGCGTTTCATCACCGGTTCCCAGTTCGGGTCGGTCATGTCGGTGACCAGCACGTCGCCCGGCTCGACGCGATCCATCGCGCTCGCGTCGGACACCACGCGCACCTGCCCGGCACCGACTTTCTGGCCGATCGCCCGGCCGGTGGCGAGCACGTCGGAACTCGACTTCAGCCGGTAACGCTGCTGGCGCATCGGCGCCTCGCGCGACTTCACCGTCTCCGGGCGCGCCTGCAGGATGTACAGCTTGCCGTCGTTGCCGTCCTTGCCCCACTCGATGTCCATCGGGCGGCCGTAGTGCTGCTCGATGATCATCGCGTAGCGGGCGAGCTCGATCACGTCGTCGTCGGAAAGCGAATAGCGATTGCGCGCATCGACCGCGGTGTCGAGCGTGCGTACGCTGCGGCCCGCGCCACCGTCGCCGTTGCCGTCGGCGAAGACCATGCGCACGAGCTTCGATCCCATCTCGCGGCGGATGATCGGGAAGTTGCCTGCCGCAAGCATCGGCTTGTGGACGTAGAACTCGTCGGGATTGACCGCGCCCTGCACGATCGTTTCGCCGAGCCCATAAGAACTCGTAATGAATACTACGTCCGAAAAGCCCGATTCGGTGTCGATCGTGAACATGACGCCCGAACTCGCGAGGTCGCTGCGCACCATCTGCTGGACACCCGCGGACAACGCGACCTCGCCGTGCGCGAAGCCCTTGTGCACGCGATACGAGATCGCGCGGTCGTTGTACAGCGATGCGAAGACGTGCCGGATGCGATCGAGCACCGCGTCGATGCCGTTGACGTTCAGGTAACTCTCCTGCTGCCCGGCGAACGAGGCGTCGGGCAGGTCCTCGGCGGTGGCCGACGAGCGCACGGCGACCGAGATCGGATGACCTGCGGTCTCGACCATCCGGCGATAATGCTCGCGGATCGCCTGCTCGAGCGGTTCGGGCAGCGGCGCCGCGACGATCCACTCCCGGATCTCGGCGCCGCATTCGGCCAGCGCCTTGACGTCTTCGGTGTTCAGTTCACGCAGGCGGGCGTCGATCCGTTCGGTTAGCGAATTCTTTTCGAGGAAGTCCCGAAAGGCGAAGGCCGTGGTCGCGAAACCGCCCGGCACGCGTACCCCGGAGGCATCGAGTTGGCTGATCATCTCGCCCAGCGAAGCGTTCTTGCCGCCGACCGATTCGACATCGGACATGCGCAAGGCCTCGAAGGGAACGACGAATCGTCCTTCTTGTGAGTGCATGGAAAGGTCCTGACATGGTTGAGAATTCTTGCAGCGGCCCCGGGCGCGGTGGCGCGCGATCGCCGTCGGGGCGGTACGCTTGGGTCAGCCCCGATTCTACTGTGCGCCGCTCTCGGGCCGCCGCCGTCGGCCGGCGCCCCGCGCCCGCGGATCGCGACCGATGAGCCCCGCCGAAAACCCGCCGGAGCCGCAGGGCAGTCCGGCGTACGACCGGACGGTGTTCTACGTTTCCGACGGGACGGGAATCACGGCCGAGACCTTCGGTCATTCGTTGCTGACGCAGTTCGACAACCTTCGGCTGCGGCAGCTGCGCCTGCCCTTCGTCGACTCGGCCGAGAAGGCGCAGCAGGCGGTCGAGCGCATCAACCGTCAGGCACTCGTCGACCGCCATCGACCCGTCGTGTTCAGCACGCTGATCGATCCGACGATCAACGACGTGGTGCGGCTCGCGAACTGCCGCTTCCTCGACCTCTTCGCCACTTTCGTGGAACCGCTGGAAAACGAGTTCGGCGTGCGCTCGACGCACACGGTGGGCCGCTCGCACACGGCCGCCGATTCGGCCGCCTACCAGCGGCGCATCGCCGCGATCAACTACTCGCTCGCGCACGACGACGGCCAGACGCACGTCCAGCTCGGCGATGCGCACGTGATCCTGATCGGCGTCTCGCGCAGCGGGAAGACGCCGACCAGCCTGTACCTGGCCATGCAGCACGGGATCCGCTGCGCGAACTACCCGCTGATCCCGGAGGATTTCGAGCGGCGCCGCCTGCCCGAGGTCCTGTATCGATACAGGCAGAAGCTGTTCGGCCTGTCGATCGCTCCGGAACGCCTGGCCGAGATCCGCAACGAGCGCCGCCCGGGCAGCCGTTACGCGTCGGTCGAGAACTGCCGCTTCGAAGTGGCGCAGGCCGAGAACCTGATGCGCCGCGAAGGCGTGCGCTGGTTGTCGTCGACGACCAAGTCGATCGAGGAAATCGCAGCGACGATCCTGCAGGAGATCGACATCGCCTGAGCGTTACACCGGGCGGCGCTGGCGCCACTGCTCGTACAGGCACAGCGCGGCGGCCACGCCGACGTTCAGCGACTCGACCGCCGCCGACTGCGGAATCGCGACAGGCTGCACGGCCGACCAGTTGCGCAAACCGCTTTCGAGCCCCTGCCCTTCGTTTCCGAACAGCCACAGCGTGCGTTCGCGCAGGTCGGTGTCGTACAACGAACGTCCGGCTCCGGCATCCGCGGCGCGCACGACGGTGCCGTCGCGCACGAGCGTCGTGAGTGCGTCGACGTCCTCGTGGATCTGCAGATGGAAGTGCGCGCCCATGCCGGCGCGCAGCACCTTGGGCGACCAGCACGCCGCGGTTCCCGGCGACGCGAGAACGCGCCCGACGCCCACCGCGGCGCAACTGCGCAGGATGCTGCCGACGTTGCCGGGGTCCTGGATGCGATCGAGATAGACCGCGTCCTGCGCGAGGCGCGCCGGCAGCTCGGGGCGCGGCGTCGGCACGATCGCGAGCGGCCCGAGACCGTGTTCGACGGTGCTCGCGCGCGCAAAGAGCCGATCGTCGAGCACCGTCGCCTGCCAGCCGAAGCGCGCGAGCAGTTCGGCGATCTCCGGGACGTTGCGGCCCGTCTTCGAAACGAAGATCTCGATCGCGGCGCCTTCACCGTCGCCGTCACCGTCGCCGACGCCGAATCGGGCATGCCAGGCCTGCAGCAGGTGCGTGCCCTCGATCACCGCACGTGCACTGCGCGCGCGTTCGCGGGCCGACGACGACAGCTCGACGAGGCTCCGATAGCGAGGGTTCGACGCCGAAACGATCGTCGGCGTTTCCGGCCCGTGCCCGTCGGCACGGTGGCCTGCGGGTTTCACTTCACGCGAGCAGGTCGTCGACCAGCAGCGAGCGCACCGGCGCGAAACTTCGCCGGTGCTCGCGGCACGGGCCGTGCCGCAGCAGCGATTCCCGGTGCTCGGGCGTCGCATAGCCCTTGTGCCGATCGAAACCGTACTGCGGGTAGCGCTGGTGCAGCGCGCGCATCCATTCGTCGCGCGCGCACTTGGCGAGGATCGACGCAGCCGAGATCGCCGGGTCGCTGGCATCGCCGCCGACGATTGTCTGCACCGCGCAGTGCAGTTGCGGCGCACGGTTGCCATCGACGCGCGCCAGCACCGGAGCGATCGACAGCGCCGCGACCGCGCGCTGCATCGCGAGCAGCGACGCCTGCAGGATGTTGAGTTCGTCGATCTCCTCGACGCTCGCCCAGGCGACCGCCCACGCGGCGCAGCGCCGCCGGATGCGCTCCGAGAGCCCTTCGCGCTCGCTCGCGCTCAGCTGCTTCGAATCGCGCAGGCCGCGGATGCGGCGCGCCGGATCGAGCACGACGGCAGCCGCGTAGACGGGCCCTGCCAGCGGACCGCGCCCGGCCTCGTCGACACCGCACACCGGACCGGTCGGCAGCGAGGGCCCGAGATCGAGCTCGCGCTGGACGATCGCCACCGTTCGTCTACGCCTGACCGTTTCGACCATCGGCAACCTCGAGCACCGCCTGCGCCGCGCGCTCGGCGCAATTGCATCGCAGGCTCTCGTGCAACGCCGCGAAACGCTCGACGATCGCGCTGCGATGCGCGTCGTCTTCGAGCTGGCGCAGCAGCGCCTCGCCCATCGCTTCCGGCCGCACCGCGTCCTGCACGAACTCGGGCACGACGAACTCCCCGCTCAGGATGTTCGGCAGCCCGACGTAGGGAAGGTATCCCATCGGGCGCATGATCCGGTAGCTGAGCCAGCTCATCCGGTAGGCGATGACCATCGGCCGGCGAAACAGCGCCGTCTCGAGCGTCGCGGTGCCGCTGGCCACGAGCACGGCATCGGCTGCGGCCAGCGCGTCGTGCGCGCGCCCGCGCACGATCGTCAGCGACAGGCTTTCGGGCAATCCGGCGCCTGCCGCGATCGTCTTCAACCGGTCGAAGATCGCGTCCGAAGCAGCCGGCATCACGAAACGAAGGTCGTTGCGCCGCTCGTGCAGCCACCGGGCGGTGCGCAGGAACGGCGCCGCCAGGTGTTCGATCTCCGACGCGCGGCTTCCCGGCAGCAGCGCGACGACCGCCGCGTCCGGGGGCAGCCCGAGCGCGCGCCGGGCCTGGCCGACGTCGGGATCCTGCGGAATCGCGTCGGCCAGCGGGTGGCCGACGTAGGTCGCAGCGATCCCCGCCTCGCGATAGATGCGCTCCTCGAACGGAAACACCAGCAGGATCCGGTCGACCGCCGCGCGGATCTTCTCGATGCGTTCGCGCCGCCATGCCCAGATCGACGGGCCGATGAAGTGCACGACCCGGATGCCGCTTCGGCGCAGCGTCGATTCCAGGTCGAGGTTGAAATCGGGCGCATCGACTCCGACGAAGACCTGCGGATGCCACTCGATCAGGCGCGAGCGCAGCGCATTGCGCATTCGCAGCAGCCGCGGATATTCGCGCAATACTTCGAGATAGCCGTTGACCGACAATGCGTCGATCGTCCACCACGGTTCGAAGCCCTGGCTGCGCATCGCCGGGCCGCCGATTCCGGCCGAGCGCAGGTTCGCCGTACGGGCGCCGATTCCGGCGAGCAGCGCCGCTGCGAGCACGTCGCCCGAGGCTTCGCCGGCGACCATTCCGAGAGTCAGTGCATCGCGACGCGGCGGAACGCCCATCAGCGCACGATGCCGCGGGAGACGCCCGCAAGGAACGAGGCGAGCAGCGACAGGTCCGATCCGGATTCGGGGCTCGCCGCTCGTTGCGCCTCGTCGCGCAGCATCGACAGCGCCTGCTGCAGCGTGTGTCCGCTTCGATACAGCGTGCGGTACGCGCGCCGGATCGCCTCGATGCGGTCGGGCGCGAAGCCCCTGCGCCGCAGGCCTTCGGCGTTGATTCCGTGCGCCTGCGCGGAGTTGCCCGAGGCCATCACGTACGGGGGAACATCGTGCAAAACCACGGTCCCGGTGCCGGTCATCGCGTGCGCGCCGATCTTGCAGAACTGGTGCACCTGCGATGCGCCGCCGAGAATGACCCAGTCGCCCACCTCGACGTGGCCGCCGAGGTTGGTGCTGTTGGCGAAGATCGTGTGATCGCCGATCGCGCAGTCGTGCGCGACGTGCACGTAGGCCATGATCCAGTTGTCGTGGCCGATGCGCGTGACCGTCCGGTCCTGCACCGTGCCCCGGTTCAGCGTGACGAACTCGCGGATCGTGTTGCCGTCGCCGATCTCGAGCGCGGTCTCCTCGCCCGCGTACTTCTTGTCCTGCGGGTCCGCGCCGATCGACGCGAACGGGAAGATCCGGTTGCCGGCGCCGATCGTCGTGTTGCGATCGATCACCACGTGCGCTCCGATCCGCGTGCCTGCGCCGATGCGCACGCGCGGTCCGACGATCGCATACGGGCCGATCTCGACCGACTCGTGCAGCTCGGCCAGCCGATCGACGATCGCACTCGGGTGGATGCGGGTCATGTCCGGGCCGCCGCGCGGATCGTCAGACCGGAGGCTGCACCGGCTGGCTCGTCTCCGCCGGGGCGATCTCGCGCAGCGTGCACATCAGCTCGGCTTCGGCTGCGACCTGTCCGTCGACGGTCGCCTTGCCGGCGTACTTCCAGATCGAACGCGCGATGCGCACGATCTCGACTTCGAGCCGGAGCTGGTCGCCCGGCACGACCGGGCGCTTGAAGCGCGCGCTGTCGATGCCCACGAAGTAGTACACCGAACTCGCGTCCGAAGTCCGGCCCATCGTCTGGAACGAGAGGATGCCCGCGGCCTGCGCGAGCGCCTCGATCTGCAGCACGCCGGGCATCACCGGAAAGTGCGGGAAGTGACCGAGGAAGTGCGGCTCGTTGATCGTCACGTTCTTGATCGCGACGATGCGCCGCCCGAGCTCGAGCTCCACGACGCGATCGACGAGCAGCAGCGGATAGCGATGCGGCAGATGTTCGAGGATCGCATGGATGTCGAGCACGGTCATTCGTCGGTCCTGTCGGTTTTCCCGAGCGAGCGCAATCGCGCGCGCCACTGTGGCAGTTGCCGCACCATGGCTGCCGCCTTCTCCCAGCCCGCATTGTCCATCAGCGGGAAGACTCCCGAGTAGAAGCCGGGCTGGCGGATCGATCGCGTGACCAGGCTCATCGCCGAGATCGTCACGTCGTCGCAGATCTCGAGGTGTCCGAGGATGCCGGCCCCGCCGCCGATCCGGCAGCGGCGCCCGATCCGCGCACTTCCGGCGATGCCGACGCAGCCCGCGATCGCCGTGTGCTCGCCGATCGACACGTTGTGCGCGACCTGGATCAGGTTGTCGAGCTTGCAGCCGTTGCCGATGACGGTGTCGTCGAGCGCGCCCCGGTCGATCGCGCAGTTCGCGCCGATCTCGACCGAATCGCCGATGACGACCCGCCCGAGTTGCGGGATCTTCTCCCATCCGCCGGACCCTTCGACGAACCCGAAACCGTCCGCCCCGATGACGCTGCCGGAGAACACCGTGCACCCTTGCCCGACGAGGCAGTCGTGCGCGACGACGACGTGCGCGTGCAGGCGCGTCGCCGCGCCGATCGTGGCGGCGGCGCCCACGCAGGCTCCCGGGCCGAGCACGACGCCGTCACCGATGACTGCGCCGTCGCCGATCGAGACGAAGGGGCCGATGCTCGCGTCGCGACCGATGCGCACCGCCGAACCGACCTGCGCGCTGGCATGCACGCCGGGCGCCGGCGAAGGCGCCAGCCGCGCGGCGACGTGACGGGCGATCGCGGCGAAACCGCGATGCGGATCGAGGCTCTCGAGGATCGCGGCACCCGCTGCGACCTGCGGGGCGAGCTCGGTCGAGACGATGACGGCGGCGGCGCGCGTCGCGCGCGCGTCCGCCGCATGACGCGCGGACGCGAGGAAGGCGAGGTCTTCGTCGCCGGCAGCTGCGAGACTCGCCAGCGCGCGGATCGCGACGGCGGGGTCGCCGCGCGTGATGACGGCGCCGGCGAGGCGGGCAACTTCCCCGAGACGCAGCGGCGGATCGAGCCGGCGCATCGACGTGCCGGACTACGGCGCCGCAGCCCGCGGCGTGCCTTTCGTCGCGGCGAAACCGACCCGGGGCCCCGGCACGGTCAGGGCTTGCCGTTGCCGAGCGCGCGCAGCACCTTGTCGGTGATGTCGACGCGCGGGCTCGCGAACACCGCTTCCTGCAGGATCATGTCGTACTTCTCCTGCTCGGCGATCTGCTTGATGACCCGATTGGCCTTGTCGATGACCTGCGCCAGCTCCTCGTTGCGGCGCTGGTTCAGGTCTTCGCGAAACTCGCGCTGCTTGCGCTGGTAGTCCTTCTCGAGGTCGGAGAATTCGCGCTGGCGCTTCAGGCGGTCGGCATCGCTCATCACCGCCGCGTCGCGCTCGTTGCGTTCGCTCAACGACTTCATCCGCGCGGTCATGTCCTGCAGTTCCTTCTCGCGGCGGCTGAACTCCTGCTCGAGCTTCTGCTGCGCGGACTTCGCGGGAGCCGCGTCGCGCAGGATGCGCTCCGTGTTCACGAAGCCGATCTTCGGTGCATCCTGCGCCGCTGCCGGTACGCACACCGCAGCGATCGCGCACGCCGCCAGCCATCCGTGCAACTTCATCCAGCGTTTCCTGTCCGGTCGATGAGTGGGCCGAATTGTCGCACAGTGCTCAGAAACCGGTGCCGATCTGGAACTGCAGGCGCTGCGTGCGATCGCCTTCGCGCTTGCGCAGCGGAACGGCGAGGCTCAGCTTGAGCGGGCCGATCGGCGACAACCAGTTCAATCCGATGCCGGCCGCGTAGCGCAGCTCGCCGAGATCGATCGTTTCGCCCTTCGGGTATACCGTCCCCGCGTCGAGGAAGACGAACGAGCGGATCGTGCGGTCGCGACCGGTCCCGGGCAACGGGAAGATGAATTCGGCGCTTCCGACCACGCGCGTCTGGCCGCCCAGCGGCACGCGGCGACTGCTTCCGGTGAACAGCGTCTCGTCTTCCTTCGGGCCGAGCGAGCTCGGGTAGTAGCCGCGCACCGAGCCGATGCCGCCGGCGTAGAAGTTCTTGAAGATCGGATACGGCTTGCCGCCGAACCCGCGTCCGAGGCCGAGGTCGCCGTTCAACGCCAGCGTGTAGTCGCGGCCTATCGGGTAGTACCACTGGTGGTTGTAGGTCGCCCGCCAGTACCGCAGCTCCGCCGCAGGCAGCGTGACTTCGAGCGCCGCCGTCTGCAGGCGCCCGCGCGTGGGCACGAGCGCGCTGTCGCGGCTGTCGCGCACCCATCCGAGGTTGCCCAGCCAGGCCGTGCTCGTCTCGCCGAAATCCTCGACGAACTGCTGGTAGCGAACCGGCGGGAACGTGCCCAGCCGGACCTCGTTGCGTTCGACCGTCGTGCCGAAGCTGACCCGGTCGTACTCGGTGTACGGGACGCCGAAACGCAGCCCGACCCCGGTCGCCCGCGTGCGATAGTCGCCCAGGTTGAGTTCGTGGGCATCGAAGCTGCGCAGGTACAGGTCGAAGGAGCGGCTGATTCCTTCGGGAGTGAAATAGGGATCGGTGTGCGACAGCACGATCGTTCGCGACAGCCGGCTCGTGTTGACTTCGAGCGCAAGCGACTTGCCCGTGCCGAGGAAGTTCTGCTGCACGATCGAGCCCGACAGGATCACCTTGTCGGTACTCGAGAATCCGATGCCGAGCGTGATGTTGCCGGTGGGGCGCTCGGTGACGACGACGTCGAGGTCGACCTGGTCGGGCGCGTCGGGGACCGGCCGCGTGTCCACGCGCACCTCGGTGAAGTAGCCGAGCCGGTCGATGCGCTCGCGCGACAGCCGGATCTTCTCCGCGTCGTACCACGCGTCCTCGTACTGGCGCATCTCGCGCCGGATGACCTCGTCGCGGGTGCGCATGTTGCCGGCGACGTTGATCCGGCGCACGTAGACGCGACGGCCCGGGTCGACGAGCACGTCGAACGCCACCTCGTTCTTCGCGCGGTCGATGTCGGGCACCGCGTTGACGTTGGCGAACGCGTAGCCGAGCGCGCCGAGCCGGTCCGAGACACGCTTGGTCGATTCGCTGAGCTTGCTTCCGGAGAAGACGTCCCCTGGCTTCAGTTCGACGACCTTGCGGAACTCGTCTTCGCGCCCGAGCAGTTCGCCGCCGAAGCGGACCTCCGAAACGCGGAACTGTTCGCCTTCGTGCACGTCGATCGTGATCTGCACGCCTTCCTTGTCGGGCGAGATCGACACCTGCGTCGACTCGATCGAGAACTCCAGGTAGCCGCGATCGAGGTAGAACGAGCGCAGCGCCTCGAGGTCTCCGGCGAGTTTCTCGCGCGCGTACTGGTCGGACTTCGAATACCAGGTGAACCACCCGGGAGTCGACAGGCGCATCTCGTCGAGCAGCCGCTTCTCGCTGAACGCCTCGTTGCCGACGAAGCGGATCGACGTGATCCTCGCGTTCTCGCCCTCCTCGACCGCCAGCGTGATTCCGACCCGGTTGCGCTCGAGGGGTGTGATCGTCGTCGTGACCTGCACGCCGTACTTGCCGCGCGCCAGGTACTGGCGCTCGAGTTCCTGCTCGGCCCTTTCGAGCACGGCGCGGTCGAAGATGCGCGACTCGGCCAGCCCCTGGTCGCGCAGCACCTTGCGCAGCGCCTCCTTGTCGAACTCCTTGGCTCCGTCGATGTCGATCGAAGCGATCGCAGGACGCTCCTCCACGAACACGACGAGCACGTCGCCTTCGGCCTCGAGCCGGACGTCGCGGAAGAATCCGGTGGCGAACAGCGCCTTGACCGCTTCGGTGGCCTTCTCGTCGGTCATCCGGTCGCCGACGCGCACCGGCAGGTAGCTGAATACCGTTCCCGGTTCGGTGCGCTGGACGCCTTCGACGCGAATGTCGCGGATGGTGAAGGGTTCGAGGGAGAAGGCGAGGCCGGGAAACGCTGCAGCGAGCAGCGCTGCGAAAGCCCGTCGCGCCGCGCCCGGCTTTCGCCCCGGTCGGCGTCGAACGAATCGCATGCGTCAGGAACCGATCAGGCGAGTGAAGTCGTTGAAGAGCGCAACCATCATCAGCAACATGATGATCGCGAGTCCGGCCTTTTGCGTGACGATCATGAACCGCTCGGACAGCGGCCTGCCGCGCAGCGCTTCGAGCACGTAATATACCAAATGCCCTCCGTCGAGCACCGGGATCGGCAGCAGGTTCAGCACGCCGAGGCTGATGCTGATCAACGCGAGGAAGCTCGCATACGCGAACCATCCGACGCGCACGGTCTGTCCGGCGAGATCGGCAATCGTGACCGGACCGCTGAGGTTGCGCATCGACAGCTCCCCGGTGACCATCTTGCCGAGCATGCGCAGCGAGAACACCGACATGTGCCACGTGCGCTCGGCGCCGTGCACCACCGCGGCGAAAGGACCGTAGCGCACGCTCTGCATCTGCAGTCGATCCTGCAGCCCGGCGCCGATCCGGCCGACCGAGTCCTGCAAGCGCGGAGTGACCGCGAGCGTGATTTCGTCGGTGCCGCGCAATACCCGGAAGCGCAGCACGCGATCGGCGCTCGCCTGGACCCGCTCGATGACGTCGCCCGCCCGCGCGATCGGTGCGCCGTCGATCGCGACGATCTCGTCGCCCGGCTTCAGCCCGTCGCGTTCGGCCGCGCCGCCGCCGATCAGGTTGCCGACGACCACCTTTCCCGGAGCGACGCGGATGCCCAGCGTGGCGAGGAAGTCGCGTTCGGCCTCGTCTTCCGGCAGCCGGCTCGCATCGAGGCGCACCGTGTCCGGCGCGCCGTCGCGCTCGATCGACAGCGTCGTTTCGCGGCGTTCGATCACCGGTTCGAGCAACGCGAGGCGCAACTCGTTCCACGAACGCACCTCCTGTCCGTCGGCGCGCACGATGCGGTCGCCGCGCTCGAGTTGCGCTGCCGCAGCCGGCGTGCCGGCCGGTGGCGAATCGACGACGGCGGCGGGCTCCTGCGTTCCGACCCAGCCCATCAGCGCATACAGCGCGATCGCGAGCAGGAAGTTCGCCAGCGGGCCGGCGACGACGATCGCCGAACGCTGTCCGAGCGACTTGCGCGTGAAGGCGCGATGCAGTTCGTGCGGCGCGATCGTCCCGCTCTCGGGCTCGCGCTCGTCGAGCATGCGCACGTAGCCGCCGAGCGGAATCGACGAGATCGTCCACTCGGTGCGATCGGGTCCGACGCGCCAGCGCAGCAGCGGGCGCCCGAATCCGATCGAGAATCGAAGCACCTTCACGCCGCACCAGCGTGCCACCAGGTAGTGGCCCAGTTCGTGCACGAAGATCAGCAGGGTCAGCGCCGCGAGGAACGCGACGATCGTCTGTAACAGGCTCATGCGGGGCACCTCGCGAGGCGTTCGCGCGCCAGCGCGCGCGCCTCTTCGTCGATTGCGATCACTTCGTCGACGGCCGTCCCGGCGGCACGATGGCCGATCGCCTGCAACACCGCGTCGTTGACATCGGCGATGTCGGTGAAGCGGATGGCGCGCGCCAGGAACGCGGCAACCGCCAGTTCGTTGGCCGCGTTCAGCACGCAGGCAGCGGCGCCTCCGGCGCGCAGTGCGTCGTGCGCCAGGCGCAGGCACGGGAAGCGCTGCAGGTCCGGTGCCTCGAACTCCAGTCGCCCGATGGCCGCCAGATCGAGCGGCGCGACGCCGCTGTCGATCCGCTGCGGGTACGCCAGCGCGTGGGCGATCGGCGTGCGCATGTCCGGATTGCCCATCTGCGCGAGCATCGAACCGTCGTCGTACTCGACCATCGAATGCACGATGCTCTGCGGATGCACGAGCACCTCGAGCCGGCTTCCGGGAACGCCGAACAGGTGGAACGCCTCGATCAGCTCGAGCCCCTTGTTCATCATCGTCGCCGAATCGACCGAGATCTTGCGACCCATCGACCAGTTCGGATGCGCGCACGCCTGCTCCGGAGTGACGCGCGACATCTCGGCCAGGCTCGAGCCGCGAAACGGTCCGCCCGACGCGGTCAGCACGATCCGGCGCACGCCGGCGGCGCATTCCCCGGTGCGCTGGCCGGCCGGCAGGCACTGGAAGACCGCGTTGTGTTCGCTGTCGATCGGCAGCACCGTCGCACCGCCGTCGCGGCAGGCCCGCAGGAACACGTCGCCGGCCATCACCAGCGATTCCTTGTTCGCGAGCAGGATCCGCTTGCCCGCGCGTGCGGCGGCAATCGTCGGGGCGAGGCCGGCGGCGCCGACGATCGCCGCCATCACGGTGTCGACCTCGTCGTGCGCGGCAAGCTCGACGAGCGCTGCCGTGCCGGCAAGCACCTCGGTGTCGAGCCCGCTGGCGGCGATGCGGTCGGCGAGCGCGCGGGCCGCGTCGGCATCGGCGAGCGCCGCATAGCGCGGCCGGAATCGCAGGCATTGCTCGTACAGCGCATCGACGCGGCATTGCGCGGCCAGCGCGAACACGCGGTAGCGATTCGGGTGCCGTGCGACCACGTCGAGCGTGCTGCGTCCGATCGAGCCGGTGGCGCCGAGGATCGTGAGCGATTGCATGGCGCCCGATTATCCCAGCAGCTGATGCAGCAGCATGGCGGCCGGCATCACCGGCACCAGCGCATCGATGCGGTCGAGCACGCCGCCGTGCCCGGGCAGTACCGTGCCGCTGTCCTTCACGCCGGCCTGGCGCTTGAGCAGCGATTCGTGCAGGTCGCCGACGATCGACAGCGCGGCCAGCGCGACGAGCGCGATCGCCGCGCCCGCCGGCGTCCAGGCATCGACGAGCAACGCGGGCAGCGTCTCGGCCAGTCCTTCGGTGCGCGATGCGGCCAGGCCGATCGCCACGACGGCGACGAATCCGCCGATCGCTCCCTCGACGCTCTTGCCCGGGCTGATCGACGGCGCGAGTTTTCGCCGCCCGAGGGCACGCCCGACGAAATACGCGGCGATGTCGGCGATCCAGACGATCGCCATCGCCGCGAGCAGCGGCAGCGGCCCGAGGGCGCGCAACGCGACCAGCGCGATCCAGCAGGCGAGCAGCCACGCCGCCGCCAGCGGCCAGCCCCCTGCGCGCGCATCGTGGCGCCGCAGGTGCAGCGGACCGATGACGATCCAGCCCAGCGTCGCCGCTGCGGTGGTCGCGATGACGAACCACTGCGGCCAGCCGGCGGTCTCGCGCCAGGCCAGCAGCCCGGCGCCGATCGCCGCCAGCACGATCGCTGCCATCCACGCGGCGTCGCCGCGTCCGACCAGCCGCGCCCACTCGGATGCGGCAACCGCCAGGAACGCCAGCGTGACGACGCCCCACACCCACGGATCGAACACGAAGATCGATGGCAGCAGGACTGCGAGCAGTACCAGCGCCGTGACGATTCGCGTGCCGAGCATCGGCGCCGTGCCGGTCTCAACCCGTTTCGGTTGCGGAGACCTGCTCGCTCGTGCGCCCGAAGCGGCGCTCGCGCGTACGGAACGACTCGAGCGCTCGATCGAGTGCCGCACCGTCGAAGTCGGGCCAGTAGGTGTCGGTGAAGTACAGCTCGGTGTAGGCGAGCTGCCACAGCAGGAAATTGCTGATGCGCTTCTCGCCGCCGGTGCGGATGAACAGGTCCGGCTCCGGCGCGTAGGCCAGCGACAGATGCCGCGCCAGCGCCTGTTCGCCGATCCGGTCGGGATCGGCGGCGAGTTCGGGTTCCGCACGCAGCAGCGACTGCATCGCCTGCAGCATGTCCCAGCGGCCGCCGTAGTTCGCGGCGATCGTCAGCGTCAGGCGATCGTTGTTCGCGGTGCGCGATTCGGCCTGTGCGATCAGCTGCTGCAGCCGGGGCTCGAACGCGGTGCGATCGCCGATCACGCGCAGCCGGATTCCGTTGGCCTTCAGCTGCGCCACCTCGCGCTGCAGCGCGGTGATGAACAGCCGCATCAGCAGCGACACCTCGTCGGCCGGGCGCCGCCAGTTCTCCGAGCTGAAGGCGAACAGCGTCAGGAACTCGATGCCCCTGCGCGCGCATGCCTCGACCGTGCTGCGCACGGCTTCGACGCCCTTCGCGTGGCCGGCAACACGCGGCAGCGTGCGGCGCGTCGCCCATCGGCCGTTGCCGTCCATGATGATCGCGACATGGCGCGGCACGTCGCTGTAGCGCGGGATGGTGACCGTCGTGCTGGGGAGCGGTTTCTTCATCGCAGCTGTGCGCGCATGCGTCCGGTCAGACCGTCATGATCTCGCGTTCCTTCACCTCGAGAAGCCGGTCGATCTCGACGACGAAGCGGTCGGTGAGCTTCTGGATGTCGTCGATGGCGCGGCGCTCGTCGTCCTCGGAGATCTCCTTGTCCTTGACGAGCTTCTTCAGGTGTTCGTTGGCATCGCGGCGCAGGTTTCGCACCGCCACCTTCGCCTGCTCGGCCTCGTGCTTGACGACCTTGGTCAGTTCGCGCCGGCGCTCCTCGGACAGCGGCGGCATCGGCACGCGGATGAGGTCGCCGC
>CAYZYC010000028.1:0-5229 GCA_964481165.1 uncultured Limnobacter sp.
CTATCGCGCCGCAGACGCGTCCGGGTTCGACCCGCGCCCGAGTTCGTCGTCCACCGCCTTCTGCACCGCCCGATAGAACGCGTCCCGCGCCGCGCTGGCGACCGGGTCCCTGGCGCCACCGCCCCAGTTGGCGTTCGACGCGATGACGATCCGGCGCTTCGGGTCGATGAAGATGCCCTGCCCGAAGATTCCCCGCGCCGAGAAGCTGCCGTCGTCCCAGGTCCACCATTGGTACCCGTAACCGCGCCCCGGAACTCCGATCCCGGTGCGCTCGGTCGTCGCTTCGGCGAGCCACCCGTCGGGCACGATGCTCTTGCCGTCGATGCGCGCACCGTCCAGGATGAAGAGCCCGAACCGGGCGAAGTCGCGCGTGGCGGCCTGGATGCAGCAGCCGCTGATCTCCTTGCCGGTGCGGCTCAGGATCCACGTGGCCTGCTGCTCCATTCCGGCCGGCTGCCAGATCTTCTCCGACAGGTACTCCGACAGCGGCCTCTTCGTCGCGTTGGCGACGAGGATGCCGACGAGGTTCGTTTCGCCGGTGCTGTAGTGCCAGCGGGTGCCGGCCGGGGCCTCGCGGGGCAAGCGCCGCAGGTAGCTGGCCAGCGCTTCGACGCCGTTCTCGGGCTGGTGGTTGTTGAATCGCGCCACGTCCGAATTCGGGTCGGCGTAGTCCTCGTTCCACCGAACGCCCGAGGTCATCGTCAGCAACTGGCGGATGCTGACGTCGTCATAGGCCGAGCCCTTCATGTCGGGGATGTAGTCGCTGACCTTGTCGTCCATGCTGCGGATGAATCCGTCGCGCAGCGCAGCGCCCACCAGCGTCGACGTGATCGACTTGGCAACCGAGAAACTCGTCCAGCGGCCGTCGGCGTCGAAGCCGAGGCCGTATCGCTCCAGGCGCACCTTGCCGTCGTGCACGACGATCAGTGCCGCGCTGCGCTGGCCGGCCATGTACTCGTCGACGTCGAGCGAAAGCTGCAGCGGCGGCCCCGGCGGCAGCGGTTTCGGCGCACTCGGGGCCGGCACCGTGCGCGCCTTCGCCAGCACCGGCAGGCGATCGAGCGCGCGAAACGCGGCATCGCGCTGCGCTTCGCTCCAGAACAGGATGTCGCGGTTGGTCGGCAGCGTCGCGAGCAGGCCCCGCGTTTCCTTGTCGAGGCTGAGCCATCCTGCAACGCCGGCCACGACGAGCGCAGCGAGTGTCCAGACGACGATCTTCCGGATCTTCACGGCGGCCCTGGCGAGTTGGTCATGGTCGCCATCGTATGACAGCCCGGGCGGCAGCGCCGCGTCGCGCGTCGAAGGCGACGCGGATCTGCAGGCGCTGGTGCGGCGCGCCGAATCGGCGCTCTACGATGCCAGGGGCGGCGGCCGGGATCGCGTGGCGCTCGCCGGCGCCACAGTGGCTACTCGAGAAGCTCCGCGCAACGGATGATCGCCTCGTTGGACTTGCGCTCGAGGCAGTACCGCAGGTCGGCTTTCGAGAACCAGGCGGTCCGGACGTGACTGCGGGGTGCGTCGGCTCTGCGCTCGGCCGGGGCTGCGTCGGCCCCCGCATTCGCGGATGCGCTGCTTGCGGCGGGCGCCATCGGCTCGGGCTTGCCGTCGGGCGCGGCCGTCGACGCCTGCGCGATCGCTGCATGAGCGAGAACGGCTCCAAGAATCAGCACTGCCCTCATTGCGCCCATGGCAATCCCTTCGAACTGGAAGTTGGTTCCTCCGCGAAACTACTCCGCCCCCTGCCCGGTGAACGCGAGCACGCTGACGAGCGCGCGGATTCGCTCCACGAACGGCGGCCTGTCGACGCACGACACCGTCGACGAACGCCACCGTCGATGAACGACGGCCTGGCGACATTCGCCCCGGTTCACTCGCGCCCGGACCACACGCCCGGAAAATCGCCGGCGGCGGCAAAGCCTTCGGGCGTTCCGACGTCCAGGAAACGCGCATCGGGCAGGAACTCGCTGTCGACGTGCAGTCCGGCGCGGATCGCCGCGGCGATCACGGCGCCCATCGGCCAGTCCGGCGATGGTCCGCGCGCACCCGAGCGCGCGACCGCCGACAGGCGCCGCGTCTCGTCGACGAGAAAACCCGTGAACCCCGGTCCCCACGCCGCGATCATGTAGCCGGTGTCGCCCTCGCGCCGCGGCGGCGACTCCTCCTTCGTGACGAGTTCGGTGACCCGGCCCTGTCCGTCGGTGCGTACCAGGTCGAGCCCGTCGCGCAGCGAACCTGCGAACAGCCCGAGCACGATGTCGGCACGCGTGGAATGCAGGCGTGCGCGCACGCGTGCGAAACAGTCGTCGGGTTGCACGAGGATGTCGGGAAAACCGAAGAGCACGGTCGCCGACTCGACGAACGGTGCGGCCTGCGCGGCGCTGAACGGCGGCCCCCACGGTTCGTTCATCATCAGGTAGCCGATCGACAGCCCCACGCGCGATCCGTCGCCGTGATATTCGGCGATGTCGAACTTCCCGCTGCGCAGCACGAAGAACACCCGCGTGGCGCCACCGTCGCGCATGCGCTCGAGCAGGTAGTGCGAAACGACTTTCGGCCTGCCGCGCAGTTCGGGCGGCTCGCGGTGCACGCCGATCGCCAGCAGTTCCTTGCTGCACGGCAACGGCGCGAGCCGCGTCGCGCGGCCCGCCGCGGGTATCACGCCGAAGACGGGGCTATCGCTGTCGGAGGGCATCGGGGAGCGCGACTTCCTGCACGGAAACGGAGATCCGCATCGTCGCACGTATGCGGTTTTTCCTGTCGGCGGCGGTCGCGCGGAACTAGATTCCCGTCATGCGCCCCACGCACACCGCACTTTCCGCGGAACCGATCGAAAACCGCGCGCAGAAGCTGTTCTCGTCGCTTCCGCCGCAGTTGCGCCTCGAGGCCACGCGCGCACACTTCCCGCACGTGTTGAACCTGCTCGCCGCCGACTGGGAGGTCCCCGCGCGGTTCGTTTCGCTGCTCGACGCGATGCTGATCGACGAGCGCGGCCGGCGCGACGGATTTCCGTTCGAGACGATCAGCGAACTGGCCGCGCTTCGCGAGTACTACGTCGATGCGGTGCACCCCGAGATGCGCGCGAAGCTCGACGCACGCGATCCGGAAGCCTGGCGGTAGTTCCTGTTCAGAGGTCTCGCGCAGCGGGCCCCGAAGCCGATTCGGCAATGCCGTCGCGGTGCATCTGCCTGCGCGACGCGGCGACGACCTCCCACGCGGCGAGGAACATCGCGGCGATCAGCGGGCCGATGACGAAACCGTTGATTCCGAACACCGCGAGCCCGCCCAGCGTCGCGAGCAGCGTCACGTAGTCCGGCATTCTGGTGTCCTTGCCGACCAGGATCGGGCGCAGGACGTTGTCCACCAGGCCGATGACCAGCACGCCGAAGGCGATCAGCACGATGCCCTGCCAGATCGACCCGGTGGCCAGCAGGTAGATCGCCACCGGCACCCAGACGAGACCGGCACCGACCGCCGGCAGCAGCGACAGGACCGCCATCACGAACGCCCACAGGACCGGTGCGTGGATGCCGAGGATCCAGAAGATCAGGCCGCCCAGCAAACCCTGCACCACGGCCACGACGAGGTTGCCCTTGACCGTCGCGCGAATGACCGTCGTGAACTTCTCGCTGAACTTGCGTTGCAGCCCGCTGCTCAACGGGAACGCGTCCCGGATCTGCCGCGACAGCCGGTCGCCGTCGCGCAGCAGGAAGAACAGCAGGTACAGCATCACGAAGAAGCCGACGACGAATTCGAAGGTGTTCTGCCCGATGTTCAGTGCCTGCGTTCCGAAGAACTGCAGTCCCCTGGTGAATCCGCTGGCCAGCCGCTCCTGCACCTCCGCCATGCTGGTCAGCCCGAACCGCTCCATCATCGTCGTCACCCACGGCGGCAACGCCTCGATCACCTGCTGGAGAACGCGTCCCGGACGCAGTTCTCCCGACTGGATGCGCTCGTACAGCCCGGCGGCTTCCTGCGTCAGCAGGCCGGCGAGCAGGATCAGCGGAAGAATCACCAGCAACAGGATGATCAGCAGCGTCACCAGCGCGGCAGGCGTGCGTCGATGTCCCGTCCATCGCAGCACGTGCCGGTCGAGCGGCGCGAACACCACCGCGATGACCGTTCCCCAGAACACCGCCCCGTAGAACGGCAGCAGGATCGCCCCGAAGGCGAGCGAGATCGCGATCACCATCAGCCAGAACACCTTGTCCTGGATGGCGGGCATGTCGGCGGAAGCGGGCCGGCTCATCGGGTCGCAGCGATCGTTCGTTGTCGTTGGTCGGATGCGTGGGCCGGAGCCCGCTGGCCGGGCGGATCGCCGTTCGGCAGGAACCGCCGAACGGCAACCACCCGGAAGTGTCAGCGCAGGTTCGTCAGTGCAGCGTCTGGTGGATGCAGAGGAAGTTGCCTTCGGAGTCCTTGAACCACGCGGCTTTCTCCGAACCCTGCGCCCAGACGTGGTTCACCGTGCGCATGCCCGGCATGTCGTAGTCCTCGAAACGTACACCGTGCGCCTCGAGGTCGGCGAGTTCCGATTCGATATCGTCGACCTCGAAGCTCATCGCCGTGTATTGCGACGGCGTCATTCCCGGCCTGGGAAGCAGCGCGACCATCGCATTGCCGCATCGATAGCGAAACGCGCCGTCGGGGGCTGCGCCCAGCGGCTCCAGGCGCAGCTGGTCTTCGTAGAAACGACGCGCCCTGTCGAGGTCACCGACCGGAAGCATCGTGGTAAGGGGAGCGTTGCTCAACATCGCAGTCTCCTGTGTCGACGGGCCTGTGATTATGCGCTTCGGACACGCGCATCGGCATCGACAACAGGATCTGCGCGAACCCCTTGCCCCAGGGGTCGTAGCGCAGCGAGCCGGCGACGCCGCCGGCCAGTGCGTGCTCGCAGACGAAGTTCAGTGCGTGCAGCCCCGGCAGTTCGTATCGATGCACTTCCCCCCGCACCAGGTGCGCCAGGTACGCGCCGACGCGCTGCGGCGTGAGCCAGCGCACGAGCAACGGGTAGTACTCGGGCCTGCGCGCGATCACGCCGATGTTCGCGTGATCGCCCTTGTCGCCGCTGCGCGCATACGCGAGTTCGATCAGCGGGACTTCGACCGTTTCGCCTTCGGGTTCGATCTCCGTATCGGCGTGCCCGGAGCGCACGTCGCGCGCACCGACCGCCGCAGGCACGCGCGCAGCGCCCGGAGCGCCTTCCGGAGCGCTTGTCGGAGCACCTGCCGG
>CAYZYC010000028.1:5329-8382 GCA_964481165.1 uncultured Limnobacter sp.
GCCGGAGCACCTGCCGGGATCTCCACCGGAACTGCCGCCGGTCGATCGACTCCTGTCGTCGCCACCGTCACGGCGACGTGCTTCTTGTCGAGCAGGAACGAAAACAGCCGGATCGAAGGGGACACTTTCGGCCTGCCGCCGACGCCGGTCGTTCCCGGAGCCCAGCTCGTGCCGGCCGCGCCGATCTCGGCGGCGAAGAGCTCGAGCGCGCGCCTGTCGCGATGCGTGACGGCGAGCCGCAACACGACTTCGCGCGCACTTTCGACGGCCGCATGCGGACCGTACACCGACTCGGTGCCGATCACCTCGACCAGCGTATCGCCGTAGTCGTCGAGCCGCCGCTCCCGCAGCATCGAGCGCGTGCGCGCGAGCAGCGCGTCGGCCGTGCGCCGCGCCTTCCCGGCGGCGTCGAAGCCGATGATCATCAGCGTCGCGGCGCACTGGTAGCCGTCGTGCCAGGTGGCGCAGACCTTGTATCGGCCGGTGGGCTTCCTGCCGCGGGCGCCGACGACCCCGACACGATCGGCGCCGTCGCTTCGCAGCCGAACCTGCGTGAAGTCGCAGACGACGTCGGCCAGCACGTAGGCGCCCGGGTCGCCGATCTCGTAGACGATCTGTTCGGCGACGACCGCCGGTGTGACGAGACCGCCGGTGCCCGCGGGCTTGGTGATCACGAAACTGCCGTCGGCGTTCGCTTCGACGATCGGATAGCCGATGCCGGCCCAGTCGGGCACGTCGCGCCAGTCGGTATGCAGTCCGCCGGTGGCCTGGCAACCGCATTCGATGATGTGTCCGGCAAGGCTTCCCGCGGCGAGTCGATCGTAGTCGTCGGCGCGCCATCCGAACGAATGCATCAGCGCGCCCAGCGTCACCGCGCTGTCGACGCAGCGGCCGGTGATGACGATCTGCGCGCCGTCGTCGAGCGCGCGCCGGATCGGAAGCGCCCCGAGGTAGGCGTTCGCCGTGAGCAGCTTCGCGGGCATCGGCCGGTCCGTGTCGAGGTCGCGCACGTCGAGCGCGCGCAGGCTCTCGACGAGCGGCATCGTGTCGTCGCCGTGCACGACCGCGATCCTGGGAGCGAAGCCGAGCTCCGCGGCCGCTGCGGCGAGCGCATCGGCGCAGGCCTGCGGGTTGACGCCGCCCGCGTTGGAGACCACGCGAACGCCGTCGTTCATCAGTCGCGGCAGCGCGTCCCGGATCGTCGGGACGAAGTCGACCGCATACCCGAGCGCCGGGTTCTTCGCCCGCGCGGCCGCGAGGATCGCCATCGTCAGCTCGGCGAGGTAATCGAAGACGAGGAAATCGAGCTTCGTCTCGCGCAGCAGCTGCGGAACGGCGACGCTGCTGTCGCCCCAGAATCCGGAAGCGCCGCCGATGCGTACGGTGCGCGCGGGCGCATTGCCGGTCTTGTCCATGGTCTCGCAGCAGGCGCGCGCCATGCACGATGCAGGGCTTCGGCGCAGAATCCGGGAAATCGTACACCGCCGCGGCCTGCGCCGACCCGCGACCTACGGATATACTTGATAATCAATCGGCGCCTCGTCGGCAGCCCGGGTCGTACCGCCCCGCGCAGTTCGAGGCAGCAAGCCGCATCGCAAGCCGGGAACGGCACACGACATGAGCGAGACGCCCTCTTCCGACCTTGCCCCGCGCTATCGTCCCCTGCGCTTCGGTGTCACTCGCGTGGCCGTCTCCGAAGGCGCCGGATCGGTGCGCTACGTGCGCGCCGAGCAGCCGCTCGGCGACTTCCCGGCACGCATGAGCGACCGCCTGATCCACGCGGCCCACGCGTTTCCGGAGCGCGTCTTTCTTGCCCGCCGCGCCGCGCTTGCCGACGGCGGCACCGGCGACTGGCAGACGCTGACCTACGGCCAGGCGCTCGCGCAGGCAAGGTGCATCGCGCAGGCGCTGCTCGATCGAGGATCGAGCGCCGAGCGGCCGGTTGCGATCCTCAGCGAGAACGGGCTCGAACACGCGCTGCTCGGCCTCGGGTGCATGCTGGCCGGGGTTCCCTGGTGTCCGGTGTCGCCAGCCTATTCGCTGATCAGCCGCGATTTCGTGAAGCTGCGCCACGTGATCGCGACGATCACGCCCGGGCTCGTCTTCGCGACCCGCGCCGAGCGATATCGCGCGGCGATCGACGCTGCGGTGCCGGCCGACGTGGAGATCGTGACTCCCGCGAACAGCCTGCCGGCGCTCGATGGCCGGCGTGCCACCGCATTCGAGGAGTTCAGTGCGACCCCCGCGACTTCGCAGGTCGACGCGGCGATCGCCGCCACCGGCCCGGACACGATCGTGAAGTTCCTGTTCACGTCGGGTTCGACGCGCGAACCACAGGCGGTCATCAACACGCAGCGCATGTGGTGCGCGAACCAGCAGCAGATGTGCGAGTCGATGCCCATCCTGGCCGACGAGCCGCCGGTGCTCGTCGACTGGCTGCCGTGGAACCACACCTTCGGCGGCAACCACAATTTCGGCCTCGTGCTGTACAACGCGGGCAGCCTGTACATCGACGACGGCCGGCCGACACCCGCGCTGGTCGGCGAGACGCTGCGCAACCTGCGCGAGATCGCGCCGACGGTCTATTTCAACGTGCCGGTCGGATTCGAGGCGATCGCCACCGCGATGCGATCGGACGACGCGCTGCGCCGGAACCTGCTGTCGCGCGTACGGATGTTCTTCTATGCCGGCGCGGCGCTCGCGCAACCGGTGTGGGACGCGCTGCACCGGATCCAGGAGCAGGAAATCGGCGAGCGCATCGTCATGGGCACCGGGCTCGGCATGACCGAATCCAGCCCCTTCGCGCTGTTCGTCACGAGTCCGCAGGTGCGCGCCGGCGACCTCGGCGTCCCGGCGCCGGGGGTCGAACTGAAGCTGGTGCCTTCGGGCGACAAGGTCGAGGTCTGCTATCGCGGCCCCAACATAACTCCGGGCTACTGGCGCGCCCCGCAGGACACGCGCGAAGCCTTCGACGACGAGGGGTACTTCCGCACCGGCGACGCCGTGTGCTGGATCGACGAGAACGACCTGCACAAGGGACTGCGCTTCGACGG
>CAYZYC010000028.1:8482-25061 GCA_964481165.1 uncultured Limnobacter sp.
TCGATCGATCGCGGCGAGGTGACCGACAAGGGCTCGATCAACCAGCGAGCGGTACTGCGGCGCCGCGACGCACTGGTGCAGGCGCTGTACGATGGCACCGCACCGGACATCCTCACACCCGAGACACGCGCATGAGCAAGTCCACGACGATGAAGATCGAAGTCCGATTCGGCGACTGCGACCCGGCCGGAATCGTCTTCTTTCCCCGATATCACCGCTGGATGGATGCGGCTTCGCTGAACTACTTCATGAGCTTCGGCGTACCGCCATGGCACGAGCTCGAGCAGCGCAACGGCATCATCGGAACGCCGCTGCTCGAGCATCACACGCGCTTCTTCCGCAGTTCTACCTACGGCGAAGTCCTGGAAGTGCGCACCGAGGTCGAGGAATGGCGCGCGAAGGTCTTCGTGCAGAAGCACACGATCCATCGCGGCGAGGACCTGTTGTGCGAAAGCCGGGAAACACGCGCGTTCTGCGTGCGCGACCCGAACGACCGCGGCCGCGTGCGCGCGATTCCGATTCCCGAAGACATATTGGCGCTGTGCCGATAGGACGATGGCCAGGACACCGACGAAATCCCCGCGCGCCGCGGCACCGGTCGACCAGAGCGCGCTGCGCCAGCTCGTCGGCTACAACTGCCGTCGCGCGTACCTCGCGATCATCGGGCATTCGATGAAATACATGGCCGAACACGACCTTCGGCCGACGTCGTTCTCGGTTCTGGCGCTGCTCGAGCACAACCCCGGAGTGAACAGCCGCCAGGTGTCGCAGGCGCTCGGCGTGCGTCCGCCGAACCTCGTCGCGATGATCGCGTCGTTCGACGAGCGCGGGCTCATCGAACGCAGGCCCGATCCGAAGGACGGGCGTTCGCTCGGCCTGCACCTGACCGATGAGGGCCGGCGCCTGGTCACGCGCGTCGAACGCGCGCTGGCGCGTGCCGAGAGCCGCGCGACTTCGATGATCAGTCCGCGCGAACGGCGCACGCTGATCGACCTGCTGTCGCGGATCTACAGCTGAGCGGCGCGCGCGCCGCCGCCTCCCGCGAGCCTCAGGTACTCGCGACGCGCAGCGTGTTGCGCAGCGCGCCGCGGTCCTCGCCGGTCCAGCGGCGGAACAGCTGGTGTTCGATGCCGAAGTGATCGAGCGCCTTGCCGATGCTCTGGTGGACGATGTCCATGATCGTCTGCGGCTGGTGATAGAACGCCGGCATCGGCGGCAGGATCGTCGCACCGCAGTCGGCGGCGCGCGTCATCAGCTCGAGATGTCCCTTGTGCAGCGGAGTCTCGCGCACCATCAGCACCAGCGGACGGCGCTCCTTCAACGTGACGTCGGCGGCGCGCACGACGAGGTTGTAGGTGAACGAATTCGCGATCGCCGACAGCGTCTTCACGGTGCACGGCGCGACGACCATCCCGCGGGTACGGAACGACCCGCTGGCGACCGCGGCGCCGACGTCCTTGTTCGGATAGACGACGTCGGCAAGCGCCTTGACCTCGTCGACCGACCTGTCGGTTTCGATTGCCAGATTCATCCCGGCGGCTTCGCTGAGGATCAGGTGCGTTTCCTGCCCGAGTTCGCGCAGCACCCGCAGCATTTCGACGCCGTAGATGACACCGGTGGCGCCGGTGATCGCCACGACCAGGGGCAGGTTCTTCGCTTCACTCATTGCACTTCACTCGGGTGGCTCGGTAGTTCCCGACCCTCAGGCTACCTGCTGCGCACGGGGTTCGGCAACCCGTTCCAGGATCCGGAAGCCGGCCGCTTCGAGCGCCCGGATGACCGCCGACGGGTCGTCCGCCGCGAACCGGACGATCACCCGGCTTCCGCCATCCCCGCCATCGAGCGCCTGCGCTTCGGGGAGTTGCGGATCGCATCCTACCGGATACAGACCGTGCAGCGACGCACCCGCCGATTCGGCGACCGCGCAGACCCGCGACAGCACCCCGGGAGCGAGGCGCATCGGCGCGAGTGTCACGCAGCTCGTTCGTGCGGAGGCGCCGACGCAGTGCGCGGCGAGCTGGAAGATCTCGTTGGCCGAGATCACGCCGACGAGCCGCTCGCCCTGCAGCACCGGAAACTGCGCGACCCCGAGTTCCTGCCCCTTGCGCAGGCAGTACTCCATCGTGTCGGTGGCCTGCATGCACGCCGGATTGCGGACCATGATGTCGCGCACGCGCAGCCGCGTGACGAAGAACTCGAATTCGTCGGGATTTTGCGTGCGCAGCACGAACTGCCCCATGCGCAGCAGGTTCGCGCGCGTGACGAGCCCGCGCACGCGGCCCGCGTCGACGACAGGAAGCGCATGCAGGCGCTTGTCGCTGAGCAGTCGCTTGGCCTCCGATACCAGCATGTCGCCGCTGACGGCGATCGGGTCGGCCTGCATCCAGTTGCGAACCAGCATATCGAGGTCCTCCGCTACGTGCGGCGCCGGTCCGTCGACCGCCGCCGCACGATCTTCATTCGGCCGCCGCGAGCACCCGAGCGCCGGCGTGACGGTACAGATGCAGGAATTCGTCGACGGCGATCCGTGCGAACTCGGTCGTGTACAGGTTCAGGTCGACCTTGCGCAGATGCGAAGGGTCGTCGAGCCGTTCTTCGAGCCGCTCGACGAACGCGGCATCGGCCACCGGGTCGTGGATCGGCCTTCCCTCGCGATCGAGCGACGACCAGCCGCGCAGCGGAACGAGGAACGTCCAGGGTCCGGTGGCGCGGTTCAGGCGCCCGGCGATCACGTCGGCCGCGGCGCGCAGTTCGTCGGCGGTCGTGCGCACCTGCACGCGCAACGCGTCCTGCACGTACTGCACCCGGTCGCGCGTCTTCTCGAGCATGTCCGGGCGGCCGCCGTACGACAGGATGTCCAGGCCGCAGGGACCGAGCACCATCGGGATCCCGGTCTCGACCGCAGCCATCAGCCGGTCGGGACCGGGATCGCGGTTGCCGTGGAACAGGTTCTCCATCACGCCGCCGATGCACAGGTCGATCACGCCGTGGAACGCGCCGTCGCGAATCATCTCCTCCATCGCGCGATCGCCCTTTCCCTGCGCGTGGCAGACGATCGGCGTGAACCCGGCTTCCTCGAGCATGCCCAGCGCCGACTGCACCGCCATCTCGCCGAAGCCGAACGACGACAGCGCCACGCACGGCGCGTCGAACTCGATGTTCGTTCCCTGCGTCATCTCGACCATTCCGCAGATCGCGCCTACGGCGTTGGTGATCTGGGCCTTCAGCAACGGGTTCATCTTCACGATGTCGAGCACCGTGTGGTGCATCGTGATGTCGCGCGTGCCGACGTAGCGGTCGATGTACGCGGGGTGCGCGGCCATCGGCGAGGCCATCAGCTTCGGCATGCCGAAGGGCAGCCGCTTCATGATCGACGTCGAGACCAGCGTCGACGTTCCGCCGCCGATACCGATGATGCCCTGCACCCGGCCTTCGCGAACGAGGTCGTCGACGATCGCCGCAGCGCCGCGGATCTGGTTGTTCGTCGCCGTGTCGCGGTCCGAGCGGTATTTCTCGCGAACGACTTCGATCGGCAATCCGCCGCGCGCCGCGACCTCCTCGGTGCGGATGTCGCCCGGAAACGGCGGCGGCTCCTCCATGCTGAAGTCGAGCAGGATCGGCTCGTGACCGCGGTCGGCGATCAGCTTCTTCACGAAAACGATGTCTTCGCCGCGCGTATCGAGGTTGCAGACGATGACGATCCCTTTCCTGCGGTCCATGCTTTCGACTCCGTTCCTTCGGTCTTTCGTCGTTTCACCGGGGCAGTGGACGGGGGCGCATGTCGACGCCCCCGTCCTTCTCCCCTCCTCCTCTTGTTGTTGTCCTACTTCGCCTTCTTGACGACCTCGGGCCTCGTGAGCCGATGGATCATCTCGGACACCGGGCTCGGGCCCTGGAAGCCGTATTCGTTCCATCGGTCGGAGACACGCTGCAGCATGCCGCGATCCATGAAGATCTCGTTCGGCTTGTTCTCCCATTCGTAGGGCGTGCACGCGTCGAGAATGATCCGGCTCGTGATGTCGCGCGCCTCGATCGGCAGTCCGGGATCGAGCGGCGTCGAGCGCCCACGGTCGATGATCTGCGCCGAGCGCTTCGGATCGAAGCGCGTCGCCAGCGCCCACCACACGCGGTCCATGTCGTCGGCCTCGATGTCGTGGTCGACGACGATGACGCCCTTCAGCCCGTAGTGGCCGGTCGTGCTCGCGATCACCGCGTTGCCGACGTGGTTCGAGTGCCCCGGATACATCTGCTTGACCGAGACGATCGCCCAGAAGCGACCGGTGGCCGCGGCCGGCAGGTAGACGCTCTGGATGCCCGGCACCTTCATCGTCTCGAGGTCGTACCACAGCGCGCCGGTGCGGTTCAGCGACTGGATCATGTGGATGTCGTTGATCGGCTTGCCGACCGTCGTCGACCAGAAGATCGGGTTGTTCCGGTGCAGGATGCGTTTCACGCGCAGCACGGGTTTCGGATAGTCCTTGCCCTTGTTGCCCGAGTAGTAGCCGGTGTATTCGCCGAAGGGCCCCTCCTCCATCAACTCGTTCGGGTCGATGAAGCCCTCGACGATGATCTCGGCGTTCGCCGGCAGCGTGAGACCGGTGATCTCCGACTTGAACACGGGCACCGGCCGGCCGCGCAGCGCACCGGCGATGTCGTACTCGTCGGTCTGCGAACTCACCAGCGTCGAGGCGGCCAGGAAGAGCACCGGGTCACAGCCGACGACGGCAGCAGCCGGCATCAGTTCGCCGCGCTCCTGGTACTTCTTCATGTGCATGTCGCCATGCTTGCCCTTGATGATCTGCGAGCCGAGGATGTTCTTGCCGAGCACCTGAGAGCGGTAGGTGCCGAGGTTCGTCCAGCCGGTGTCGGGATCCTGCGTTACCAGGTAGCCGGCCGTGACGAAGAAGCGCCCGCCGTCGTCGGGATAGAACCACGGCGACGGGAACTTCTCGAGGTCGACGTCCTCCTCCTTGATGACGTTCTCCATCACCGGCGGATTGGCGACGAACTCGGGCTTGATGGTCTGCTTCGTGGTCAGTTCCATCCATTTGCGCGAGAGCTGGCACATCGTGAGTCCGGGATCCTGCTCGAGCGCGATCGCGATCCGCTCGGGCGTCGTGAACGCACTCGTGAACACCGGGATCGTGTGCCCCTTGACGTTCTCGTACAGCAGCGCCGGTCCCTGCTTCTCCTCGTTCACTTTCGAGACGTGGCACAGCTCGTACTTCCAGTCGACTTCGGTCTTCACGCGGTGCAGTTGCCCGTTGGCTTCGAGCGCGGCGATGTAGCTGCGCAGGTCGTCGATCAGGCCGACTTCGGTTCTTGCGTTCATTTCCGCTCCATACGGCGTTTGTGGTCGAGAGAAATCCGTTCGCCGGATGCGCCCGGCGCACCCGTCAGGTCACTTTCTTGCCGGCGAGCAGGCTCGAGAGGATGTAGTCCATCGCAGATCCGCTCGAACTCGCGACCGCCGCCTGCGCGCGCACGCTCCAGACGGTCTCCGGGCGCGCCTGCAGGATGAAGATGTTTCCGCCCGAGGGAAGGTCCTTGTCGACCGCCCACTCGATGTCCATCGGGCATCCGTAGTGCTTTTCGATCTGCTTGCCCATCCAGGCGAGCTGCGTGATCTCGTCGTCGATCAGCGACTGCACCGTCTGGCGCTCGAACGGAACCTCGATCGCGCGCGACCTCTGCTCCTTGAAATCCACCGAGTAGCAGAGCTCCTTGCGCGAGATCGTCCGGTCGATGATGTCGAGCGTCACCTTGTTGACGACGAAGTGATCGGGAGTCACTTCGCCCGAGACGACCGACTCGCCGAAACCGAAGTTCGAGTCGATGACGATGACCGAACGATCGCCGTTGGCCGGGTGCACCGTGAACATCACGCCGGCGGTGTACGAGTTCGCCATCTTCTGCACGCCGACGCTGATCTCGACGCGCTGGTCGGCGAATCCGCGATTCGCCCGGTACGCGATCGCCCGTCCCGTGTACAGGCTCGAGATGCAGCGGCGCACGTGGTGCAGCACGTCGTCGATGCCGCGGATCCACAGGAACGTGTCCTGCTGGCCCGCGAAACTCGCGCCGGGCAGGTCCTCGGCGGTCGCGCTCGAGCGCACCGCGACCGGCACCGCGGGCGTGCAGCAGCGCACCGACAGCCGGCGATACGCCTCGGCGATCTCGTCCTCCAGTTCGTCGGAGAACGGCTGCTGCTCGATGATCGCGCGGATGCGTTCGCTGACGCCCTCGAGCGCCTCGAGATCCGCGGCGTCGACGCCTGCGACGAGCGCGTCGACTTCGCGGTCGATTCCGGCCTGCTGCATGAAGTGCCGGTATCCCGTGGTCGTCAGTGCGAAGCCCGGCGGCACCGCCACGCCGGCGTGGATCAGTTCGCCCAGCGATGCGCACTTGCCGCCGACCAGCGCCACCGAGTCCTTGTGGCATTCCTCGAACCAGCACACCAGCGGTGCCCCGGCCTGCGCCGGGTGCACCGCCTGCGGCCGGACCGGTTCGGTCACCGTTCCCATCCCGGCCGCCTATCGGCTGATCGTGATCGCGCCGGTGGAGCCGTCGACGCGCAGCTTCATCCCGGTCCGGATGATCTTCGTCGCGTGCCCGGTACCGACGACGGCCGGCATCCCGTACTCGCGGCAGACGATCGCCGCGTGGCTCATCACGCCGCCCACGTCGGTGATGCACGCGCCGATCTTCGCGAACGCCGGTGCCCACGATGGAGACGTCGTCGGAGCGACCAGGATCTCGCCCTCGAGCAGTTCGCCGACCTCGCTCACCGTGCGGCACACGCGCGCCTTGCCCTCGATGACTCCCGGGCTGCCCGCGAAGCCCTTCAGCTCCGTGATGCTCTCGGGATCGCCGACTTCCTGCACCGAAGCCCAGTCGGCGAGCGACTTGTTGGTCACGCCCCAGAGCACGATCGTGAACGGCTCCTGGATCACCTCGGGTGCGGTTCCGATCGCCGGCGGCGGGCTCCACTCCTGGAACTTCTTCATGACGCCCTTGCGCCAGGCGATCTCGGCCGGCCAGGTCTTCGTGCCGCGCGGCGTCACGCCGGTCGCCCACGCGGTGACGATGTCCCACAGCGCCGACTTGATCTCGTCGCGGCGCAGCAGCCAGACGTCCTCGATGTCCTCGATGACGCCGTGCTCCTTCATGATCGCGGCGACCTCGCGCATCTTGTTCCAGAACACCGAGTGGAACCAGTGCTCGACGTAGAACAGGTGGTTCTCGACGTACGGGAACACGGTCTTCGCGCAACCGAGCAGCTCGTCGAACTGCTTGCGGTCTTCTTCCTTCTCGATCAGGTCGCGATACTCCGCGACGATGCGATCGCGTTCGGCGCGCACCTTTTCGGTCGGCCGCTCGATGTTCTGGCCCTTGCGCAGCTTGCCGATGTAGGTCGCGATCCCCGACAGCGGAACGTTCATCTGGTCGTTCCACGAACGGTCGTGGTGGAACCATCCGGTGCCGGTCGACACGTTGAACCACGGCTCGCGGGCGAGATCGAGCGATTGCAGCCACTCGACGCCCTTGGGCAGTTTCTTCAGCGCCGCCTCGACCTCGGTCCATTCGGCACTGAAGGTGACGACCTCGTCGACGCCGAGTTCGATCGCCCGGCGCGCGAGCTTCTTCAGCTCCTCGTCGGGCTGGTACATCATCACGTCGATGCCCGAGATCATCTGCGTGACGCGCTGCGTCGGGATGCTCGGGAACAGCTTCTGCGCGAAGTCGAGGAAGAACACGTAGGCGGCGTACCCGAGGTTCAGGAACTCGAAGTGGTACTGCCAGCACTTGATCCCGAGGTTGATCAGGTCGTCGTAGTTCTTCAGCAGGTGATAGCCCTTCGACTCGCCGATCGCATCGGTGACGACCGACATGTCCTCCATCTCCTCGAGGCGCGGGATCTTCAGCGCTTCGAGCTCGCGGATCGTCGCCTCCATCTTCGTCTTCCAGCGCGCCTCGAGCGAGTCCCAGTTCTTGTAGTAGTAGCCTGCCCGCTCCATGAAGTTCGGCACGCGTCGGCCGATCTCCTCGGGATCCTTGACCGGCACCGGCGAGATGTAGACGTAGCCGTTGATGATCCGGTGGTCGACTCCGCGCACCGGAGGCACCATGAAGATGCGGTTGTTGAACTGCGACAGCGCGAGGTACCACGCCTCGTCCCAGATCGTGTCGAACGGGTACAGCGGCTCCGGATAGTGCAGCCCGTCGTAGAACCAGAACGTGTCCTTCTCGTACTGATTGCGCTGCGGGTCGTCCGTGACGAACTGGTACTGGTACGGATACATCCGCTCCCAGCCTTCGGTTCCGGGGATGACCGCTTTCCTGACATCGTGTGGGACGGGAAACTTCATCTCGTGCTCGCTCCCTTGTCGATTTCGTGAATGTTTTGTCGCGGCGTCGTCTGTGGCGGCGCGTGTCCGACATGGATCGCAAGGGTCGTGCCACCGTCGTCTTGCGCGGCGCAATACGCGCGCGTCGCCAGTCGCCGTGCGTGAACTGCAAACCGCCGCCGTGCAACGAAACAGGTCGCTGCTGCGGCGCATCAAGGAATGCCCGATGTCGGCGAAAAACGCGGGAGCGCCCGAGTCGGACGGCGTTCGGGGCGTTGATCTATTGATCAGATCGGCCGGTTTCGAGCTCGACGATTTGATCTTTTGATCAACGGTCGAAGTCCCGGGCTCCGTGGTGCACGGCGAACCCGATCCGTTGACGCCGATCAAGGCGGGCAGGCGATGCACGGCCTAGAACGATGTGGGCAGGAGGAGAGCGATGACGAAACTGCGCAGCGTCCCACGCGCGGATGCGGACGACTTTCATTCCGCCGCCGTACGCGCCGACGAACTGCGCGCGCAGGTGCACTTCTGCGCCGAGACCGGGCAGATCTGGCTGCACGAGCACCGCATGCTGCTCGTGCACGCCGAAGCACAGGCACTGCTGCGCAAGGAGCTGATCGACACGCTCGGAATGTCGCGCGCGCGCGGACTGCTGATGCGCATGGGCTATGCCTCGGGCGCCCGCGACGCCGAACTCGCGCGCGCACGCTCGCAGAACGCCAGCGACATCGACGCGTTCATGACCGGCCCGTCGCTGCACACGCTCGAGGGAATCGTGCGTGTCGTACCGATACGCATCGAGTTCGACCGCGCCGCCGGACACTTCTATGGCGAGTTCCGCTGGGAGAACTCCTGGGAGGGCCAGTGGCACCGGCACTTCTACGGAACGCACCACGAGCCCGTGTGCTGGACGCAGATCGGCTACGCCTGCGGGTACACGTCGACGTTCATGGGCCGCCCGATCCTCTACAAGGAGGTCGAGTGCAGCGGAATGGGCGCGAACCACTGCCGCATCATCGGCAAGCCGATCGCCGAGTGGGACGACGCCGAGGAACACCAGAAGTTCTTCAGTCCCGAATCCATCGCCGATCAACTGCTCGAACTGCAGACGCAGGTGGGACAGCTGCGCTCGGAGATCGGCCAGCACGAGCGCCTGCCCGCCGACATGGCCGGAAACGCCCCGGCGTTCCGTGCCGCCTACGAACTGCTGCGGCAGGCGGCGCGAAGCCGCATCCCGGTGCTGCTGCTCGGCGAGACCGGAGTCGGCAAGGAACTCTTCGCGCGTGCGCTGCACGAGATGGGGCCGCGCAGCGCGCGGCCGTTCGTCGCGGTCAACTGCGCCGCCATTCCGCCCGAGCTCGTCGAGTCCGAACTGTTCGGCGTCGAGAAAGGCGCCTACACCGGAGCGCTGGTCACACGGCCCGGACGTTTCGAGCGCGCCGACGCAGGCACGCTCTTCCTCGACGAAATCGGCGACCTGCCGCTGCCTGCGCAGAGCAAGCTGCTGCGCGCGTTGCAGGAAGGCGAGATCGAGCGCGTCGGCGATCACCGCACGCGGCGCGTCGACGTGCGCATCGTGGCGGCGACGAACTGCCAGCTGCAGCAGGCGGTCAAGGAAGGCCGCTTCCGTTCCGACCTCTATTACCGGCTCAACGCCTACCAGATCGACATCCCGCCGCTGCGCGAGCGCAAGGAGGACATCCCGCTGCTCGCCAAGCGCTTCCTCGCCAAGCACTGCGCGATCCACGGCAAGAAGCTGCGCGGTTTCACCGACAAGGCCAAGCGTGCGCTGCTCACCTATCCGTGGCCCGGCAACATCCGCGAGCTGCAGAACATGGTCGAACGCGGCGTGATCCTCGCACCCGGCGGCACGCGGATCGAAGTGCACCAGCTCTTTCCGACGTGCTCCGGCGAGCAGCCGCGCGAATTCTCGCTCGACGTGCACGGCGGACTCGAAGTGCAGCACTGGGAGCCGGGCCGGTCGTTGTGCGAGGCGGTCTTCAACGGCGTGATGACGCTGGACCAGGTGGAGGCGATGCTGCTCGAGACGGCGGTCGACAAGTCGCGCGGCAACCTGTCGTCGGCGGCGCGCATGCTGGGGCTGACGCGCCCGCAACTCGCCTACCGGCTCAAGCGACTGCACGACAGCGAGGAGCCCCGCGCCGAAGCGTCGGCGAGCGGCACGACAGCGTCGAACGCGACGAGCTGATGTCCGACGCGCTGCCGGTACGCGCGCGCGTACGCGCATTCCTGCGCGAGCACCACGTGATGACGCTGGCGACGCACGACGCCGACGGGCCCTGGGCCGCGGCGGTGTTCTACGCGGACTACGGCGACGGAGACGACGACTTCCGCTTCGTCTTCCTGTCGTCGCCCACCACCCGGCACGCGCAGGCGATCGCGCAGCATCCGCGCGTCGCCGCGACGATCCAGCGCGACTACGACGAATGGCCGCAGATCCGCGGCATGCAGATCGAAGGCGACGCGCGCGTGCTCGCCGGCGACGACGAGACGCGCGCGCGCGCGGCCTACGCGGCGCGCTTCCCGTCGGTGGGCAACGTAGCGCGCGCGCCGGCCGTCATCGTGCGCGCACTGGCGAAAGTGCGCTGGTACGAACTCGTCGCGCGGCGGCTTCGCCTGATCGACAACACGCTCGGCTTCGGACACAGCGACGAGTTCGTGGCGCGCTGACCGCCGGCGCGCCGAACCGCGCGGCTTGATCCACATCAATGGATATTGTTTGCCTATGCAACAATATTCGCATCGGGAAGCCGCGACGCGGCGTGACACAACGGCATCCGATGCGAGGTAGCCGATGAATTCGACAGTTGCCAAGAGGACGGGCAGCGACACCACTGCCCCGCCCGCGGCGGGTGCCAGGCGTGCGCCCCGTTCGATCCTGGGCCTGCAGGTCAATGGCCGTTGGAGGGAAGACCTCGTCGCCGACGGCATGCTGCTGCTCGACTACCTGCGCGACGTGGCCGGCCTCACCGGCACCAAGCAGGGCTGCGACGGCGGCGAATGCGGCGCCTGCACCGTGCTGGTCGACGACCAGCCGCGGCTGGCCTGTTCGACGCTGGCCGTGCAGGTCCAGGGCCGGCGCGTGGAAACCGTCGAGGGGCTGACCGACAACGGGCGCATGAGCCCGCTGCAGCAGGCGTTCCACGAGAGCCTGGGCACGCAGTGCGGCTTCTGCACTCCCGGAATGATCACCACCGCCGAGGCGCTGCTGCGGCGCAATCCCGATCCCTCTCGCGACGAGATCAAGCAGGCGATGGGCGGCAACCTGTGCCGCTGCACCGGCTACGTGAAGATCATCGAGTCGGTCGAGGCGGCTGCCGCCGCGCGGAGGAAGGCGCCATGAGCATCGCGCGGCTCGAGAAGACCCGCGTCGGCTCGGTCGGCGTGCGCACGCCGCTGATCGACGGAGTCGACAAGGTAACCGGCAAGGCGAAGTACACCGCCGACCTGCCCGCGGTCGGCGCACTGTGCGGGCGCATTCTGCGTTCGCCGCTGCCGCACGCGCGCATCGTGTCGATCGACACGTCGCAGGCCGAAGCGCTCGAAGGCGTCGTCGCGGTGTGCACCGGCGACGACTGCCGCGTGCCCTTCGGCGTGCTGCCGATCGCCGAGAACGAGTTCCCGCTGGCGCGCGAGAAGGTCCGCTATCGCGGCGACCCGGTGGCGGCGGTGGCGGCGGTCGACGAGGCGACCGCGGTGCGCGCGCTCAAGCTGATCCGCGTCGAGTACGAGAAGCTGCCGGCCTATTTCGACGCGCGCAAGGCGATGAAGCCGGGCGCCGAGCCGATCCACGCCGAGAAGCCGAACAACGTGCTGCGCGAAGTGCACGCCGAGTTCGGCGACACCGAAGCGGGCTTCGCCGCCGCGCACCTGGTGCGCGAGAAGAAATACCGCTTCGCCGAAGTCTGCCATGCGCAGATGGAACCCAATGCGACGCTGGCCGAGTACGACGCCGAACGCGGCCACCTGACGCTGCACACGACCACGCAGGTGCCCTACTACGTCCTGCTGAAGGTCGCGCAGTGCCTGGAGATGGACCAGGCGCACATCCGGGTGGTCAAGCCCTTCCTCGGCGGCGGATTCGGCCAACGCACCGAGGCGCTGCATTTCGAGATCATCGCCGCGCTGCTGGCGCGCAAGGCCGGCGGCATGGTCCGGCTGCTGCAGACGCGCGAGGAAACGTTCATCGCGCATCGCGGCCGCCCCGACACGCAGGTCACCGTCAAGCTGGGCATGACGCGCGAAGGCAAGCTCACCGCGTGCCACCTGCAGGCGACGCAGGAAGGTGGAGCCTACGCCGGCTACGGGATCATCACGATCCTCTATACCGGATCGCTGCTGCACGGCATCTACGAGATCCCGGCCATCAAGCACGATGCGTGGCGCGTCTACACCAACCTTCCGCCGTGCGGCGCGCAGCGCGGACACGGCACGGTCGACGCGCGCGCCGCGTTCGAAGCGCTGATGAACGAGATGGCCGACGAGCTCGGCCTCGATCACATCGCGGTGCGCGAGCGCAACCTGCTGCCGACGGTGCCCTACGTCACCGCATACGCGCAGCGGGTGATGAGCTACGGGCTTCCCGAATGCCTGGAGAAGGTGAAGAAGGCTTCCGGCTGGGACGAGCGACGCGGGAAGATGCCCAAGGGCCGCGGCCTCGGAATCGGCTGCTCGCACTTCGTCTCGGGCACTACCACGCCCAAGCACTGGACCGGCGAACCGCACGCGGTGGTGAACCTGCGGCTCGACTTCGACGGCGGCATCACGGTCCTCACCGGTGCAGCCGACATCGGACAGGGTTCCAACACGATGGCCGCGCAGATGGTCGCCGAAGTGATGGAAGTCGACTGGCACCGGATCCGCGTGGTGTCGGCCGACAGCGCGCTGACGCCGAAGGACAACGGCAGCTACTCGTCGCGTGTCACGTTCATGGTCGGCAACGCCGCGATCGACGCCGCCACGCAACTCAAGCGCATCCTTACGGAAGCAGCCGGACGCAAGCTCGAAGCCGGCGCCGCGGACATCGAGTGTGCCGGCGAAACCTTCCGCGTCGTCGGCACCGACCGGGAAATCTCGTTCCACGACGCGGTCAAGGCGGCGCTCGTCGACACCGGTCCGATCACGGTCCGCGGCACCTTCACGAGCCCGAAGGAATTCATGGGCGACAAGAAGATCCGGGCCAGCGCGATCGGCGCGACGATGGGCTTCTGCTATGCCGCACAGGTCGTCGAATGCGCGATCGACGAAGTCACCGGCAAGGTTACCGCCGAGAAGGTCTGGGTCGCCGTCGACGTCGGCCGCGCGCTGAATCCGCTCGCCGTCGAGGGCCAGGTGCAGGGCGGCGTCTGGATGGGCATGGGACAGGCGATCTCCGAGCAGACCCACTTCGACGACGGCCGCATGATGCACGGCAACATGCTCGACTACCGCGTGCCGACCTTCGTCGAAAGCCCCGACATCGAAGTGATCATCGTCGAGAGCATCGATCCGAACGGGCCGTTCGGCGCGAAGGAAGCCAGCGAGGGCATGCTGGCCGGTTTCCTGCCGGCGCTCATGGATGCGGTGCACGAAGCGGCCGGCGTGCGCACCTATGTCCTTCCGCTGAGCCCCGAGACCGTCGGCAATCTGCTCGATGCCCGCGATGGAGTGCAGTCATGAACCTGTTGCCCGAGTTCCGCTTCCATCGGCCCGAGTCGCTCGAGGAAGCCGTTCGCATGAAGGCCGCCTCGAAGGACGCGCGGTTCGTCGCCGGAGGCACCGACCTGCTCGTCAACCTGCGTCGCGGCCTCGGCGAACCGAGCGACCTGATCGATCTCGGCGCCATCGCCGACCTCGCCGCGGTGCGCCGCATCGACGATTCGCTGTGGCTCGGCGCCGGAGTGACGCTGGCCGACCTCGCGCGCCATCCCGACGTGCTCGCTTCGTATCCGGCGCTGGCGCAGGCCGCGCTCGCGGTGGCCGGCCCCACGCATCGGGCATCCGCCACTCTCGGCGGCAACCTGTGCCAGGACACGCGCTGCGTGTTCTACAACCAGAGCGACTGGTGGCGCGAAGGCAACGGCTTCTGCCTGAAGTACCGCGGCGACAAGTGCCACGTCGTCGTCAAGAGCGATCGCTGCTACGCGACCTATCACGGCGACATCGCGCCCGTGCTGATGGTGCTCGACGCCGAGGCCGTCGTGGCGGGGAGCGGCGAAGCGCGCCGCGTGAAGATCGCCGATCTCTACCGCGAGGACGGAGCGAAGTACCTGACGCTGGCCGAAGGCGAAGTCCTCGCCGCGGTGGCGCTGCCGCCTCCGGGCGGCTGGCGCGCCGGCTACGCCAAGGCGCGCGTGCGCGACGCGATCGACTTCCCGCTCGCCGGCGTAGCCGTGTCGCTGCGCCGCGACGGCGACGTCCTCGCCGGAATCCGCGTCGCGATCACCGGCACGAACTCGGCACCGCTCCGGATCGCCACCGACGAACTCGTCGGTCGACCCTGGAACGCGGAGACCGCCGAACTGCTCGCGCAGTCGCTGCGCAAGACGGCCAACCTGCTGCGCACGACGGTCGTCGCTCCGAAGTATCGCCGGCGTGCGATGCAGGGGCTGACGCGGCGGCTGGTGGACGAGTTGTGGAACGGAAAGTGAAGGAGCCGGCTGCGGCTCCGTCCGGCGGCCAGGCGCTGTCGCGCGGGCTGCTGCCGCAGGTTCTGGGCTACCACCTGCGCCGCACGCAGGTCGCGATCTTTCGCCACTTCTCGCGCACGGTCGCCGCGCGCGAGAACATCACTCCGGGGCTGCTCGGCATGCTGCAGGTCATCGCCGCGAACCCCGGGCTCGCGCAGAGCCGGCTCGCCGAAGCCATGGAGGTCGACCGCTCGACGATCGTCAAGGTCGTCGACCAGCTGCAGGCGCGCGGCCTGATCGTGCGCGAACCGTCGCCGCACGACAAGCGCAGCCACTGCCTGCGGCTCACCGACGAAGGCAACGCGTCGCTGCGCCGCATGCAGAAGCTGATGCTGCAGCACGAAGAAGAATTCACGCGCGTCCTGTCGGCCGACGAGCGTGCGCAGTTGATTCGGCTGCTCGAACGCCTGCACGGCGCAGCCGACGAAGACGCCGCCCGCGCGTGAAGCGTACGCGCTAGCGTTCCTTGCGCGCGGGTTCGTCCGCGTCCGGTAGCGGCGCAATCAGTTCCGCGCCGTCGCGGCGCGCATCACCGACCGCCGGCGCCACGCCGCGCAACGCGAGCCAGTCTTCCGGGCAGGGCGCGAGCAGCGGGGTCAGCACCTCGGTCGGGTCGCTTCGCGGATCCAGCCACGCGTCCACAGCGGGGCTGCCGAGCAACGCGGGCATGCGATCGTGCACCTGCGCCATCGTGCGGTTCGCCTCGGTGGTGACGATGCAGCAGGTCGCTTCGCTGCCGCCGGCAGTGGCGTGCCGCACGAAGAGCCCCGCCATCGCGATCAGCGCCTCGTCGGGCCGATACACGTAGTACGGTTGCTTGCGCGGCCTGCCGGTGCCCGCGACGGCCTTCCACTCGTAGAAGCCGTTGGCCGGAACGACGCAGCGGCCCGCTCGAAACGCCTGCCGGAACGCCGGTCTGGTCGCCAGCGTCTCGGCGCGCGCATTGATCAGCGGCGTGGCCGTCGACCGGTCGCGCACCCACGGCGGCACCAGCCCCCAACGCATGAACTCCGCGACGCGGCCCTCGTGCATGTCGTGCCGCACGACGAGGATCGGCGTCGACGGCGCGATGTTGTAGCGCGGCGCGAACGGAGGCACCTGCTTCAGGCTGAAGCCCTCGAGCACGGCTTCGCCGGGCCCATGAAGCACGTACCGTCCGCACATCGGTTGGCAGCGATCGGATCGAGCGATCGGGTGGCAGCGAGCGGACGGTTCAGGCCGCCGGCGTATCCGGCCCCGGTTGCGACGACGCGGCGGCACGCGCCGCGCCGCCGAAGCCGTCGATCAGGTGACCGAACTCGATCGGGAACGGAAAGACGATCGTCGAGTTGTTCTGCGAACCGATGACGTTCAACGTGCTCAGGTAGCGCAGCTGCATCGCCTCGGGCCGCTGCCCCAGGATCTCGGCCGCCTCCAGCAGCTTGCGCGCCGCCTGTTCCTCGCCTTCGGCGCTGATCACCTTGGCGCGCCGTTCGCGTTCGGCCTCGGCCTGGCGCGCGATCACGCGGATCATGCTCTCGTCGAGGTCGACGTGCTTGA
>CAYZYC010000029.1:0-24582 GCA_964481165.1 uncultured Limnobacter sp.
CGATCCAGGCGCTCGAGGAACTCGGCTCGGGCTTCTACCTCGCGATGCACGACCTGGAGATTCGCGGCGCGGGCGAAGTGCTCGGCGAATCGCAGTCGGGCGACATGCAGGAAGTCGGCTTCGCGCTGTACGCCGAGATGCTCGGCGAAGCCGTGTCGGCGCTGCGTGCCGGACGCGAACCCGACCTGTCGGCTCCGCTGTCGGCGACCACCGAGATCGCGCTGCACGTTCCGGCGCTGCTCCCGGACGACTACTGCCCGGACGTGCACGAACGGCTTTCGCTGTACAAGCGGATGGCGAACTGCGCGACGACCGACGCGCTCGGGCAGCTGCGCGAGGAACTCGTCGATCGTTTCGGCAAGATTCCCGAACCGGCGCGCGCGCTGATCGAGACGCACCGGTTGCGCATCCTGTCGCGCCCGCTGGGAATCGCGAAAATCGACGCGCCGGCCGACACGATCGTCGTGCAGTTCGTCGCCGATCCGCCGATCGACGCCGCCGCGATCATCGGGTTCATCCAGAGCCGGCGCGACGTCCGGCTCGCCGGCCAGGACCGCCTGCGTTTCGCGATCGCCACCGCCGACCTCGAGACGCGCGTGCGCCGGATTCGCGAGATCCTCGATGCCCTCGCCCGACTCGCCAGCCCCGGCGGCGACGCAGCCGCTGCGTCGCCGCCGGCCCAGCGGTCTTCCTCCAGCCGAAAGCAGCGAAAATGAGCCGACTCGTCGTGCAGCACCTTCGCCTTACCGACTCGGCCGTCGACGCGTGCACCGTCGCCGTCGGGCGCGAACCCGCGCTGCGCCTGCCACGGCTGGCGACGTGGGAAGACGTCTCGTTCGGCGGCGCGCGCGCCACGAAGCTGTCCGATTCGCTCGGTGTCGACGCCGAAGTCGTGCCCTCCGACGCCCGGCTCGACGACTATCGGCTGCTCGCCTGCGACATGGATTCGACGCTGGTCACGATCGAGTGCATCGACGAGATCGCCGACTACGCCGGCCGCAAGGCAGAGGTCGCTGCGATTACCGAAGCTGCGATGCGCGGCGAGATCGCCGATTACGACGAGAGCCTGCGACAGCGTGTCGCGCTGCTCGCCGGCCTGCCGGAAGCGACGCTGCTTCGGGTCTACGATGAGCGGCTGCGCCTGTCGCCGGGCGCCGACACGCTGATCGTCGCGGCCCGTGCCGCCGGCCTGCGCGTGCTGCTGGTCTCGGGAGGTTTCACGTTCTTCACCGAGCGCCTGCGCGAACGCCTGTCGCTCGACTTCTCGCGCGCCAACACGCTCGAGGTCGTCGACGGCCGCCTCACCGGACGCGTGCTCGGCGAGATCGTCAACGCCGGGATCAAGAAGCGCACGCTCGAACAGACCTGCGAGGCGATCGGTTGCACGCCCGCGCAGGCGATCGTCGTCGGCGACGGCGCGAACGACCTGAAGATGATGTCGATCGCCGGTGTCTCGGTGGCCTATCACGCCAAGCCGCGGGTGCGTTCGGAAACGACGCACGCGATCAACCACTGCGGGCTCGACGCGATCCTGAACTGGTTCGACGACCAGCTGCCGGGCAGGCCCCCGACGCACCCGGCGTGAGGCCGCGATGAGCGCGCCGCGCGCAGCGTCCGTCGCGCACGAACCGGCAGCGCCGCGCGGAACGATCGAGGCGATCGCCGGGTTCTTCGCCCTCGCCCTGGCGATGGGCGTCGGGCGATTCGCGTACACACCGATGCTGCCGCCGATGCTCGACGGCTCGACGCTGTCGCTGGCGGGCGCCGGTTTCGTCGCCTCGGCGAACTTCGCGGGATACCTCGCCGGCGCACTGCTCGCCACCTGGTCCGTCGTCGCGCGGCGGCGGGTGTTCTGGCTGCGCGCGGGTCTCGCGGCAACGCTCGTGACGACCGCCGCGATGGCGATCGACTCAGGCCCCGTGGCCTGGGCCGTCGTTCGCTTCGTTGCCGGCGTCGCCAGCGCCTTCGTCCTCGTCTTCGCTTCCGCGGTCGTCTTCGCCAGCGCGGCACGCGAAGGGCGCCCGATGCTCGGCGCACTGGCCTACGCCGGAGTCGGGCTGGGCATCGTGACGTCGACGATGCTCATCGACTTCGGGCGCGATGCCGGCTGGGGCTTCCAGGCGCTGTGGGCGGCGCTCGCCGGGCTCGCGCTCGTGTTCGCGGTCGTGCCGTGGCGCGAGCTCGTCGCGCCGCCTCCGCCGGCCGCCCCCGCCGCCGCCGCCCAGTCCGCAGCGCGGGCATCGGCCGACCGGCGGGAACTCGATCGCCTCGTCTGGTCGTACGGCTGCCTGGGCTTCGGCTACGTGATCACCGCGACCTTCATCGTCGTCATCGCGCGCGCGCTGCCCGACGCGCGCACCGTGGAGTTCTGGACGTGGATGATCGTCGGCATCGCCGGCGCGCCGTCGAACTGGTTCTGGACACGCGTCGCGCAGCGCGTCGGCGTCTACCGCGCGATCGTCGCCGCGTTCCTGCTCGAGGCGATCGGCGTCGCGCTGGTCGCGATCGGCCAGCATGCGATCGCGCTCTATGCCGGTGCAGCGCTGCTCGGCGGAACCTTCATGGCGATCACCGCGCTCGGGCTGGCGACCGCGCGCAAGCTCGCGCCCGATCGGCCCGACCAGACCATCGCACGGATGACCGTCGCCTTCAGCACCGGACAGATCGTCGGGCCGGCGATCGCCGGCTGGCTCGCCGAACGCACCGGATCGTTCGCCGCGCCGTCGTGGCTCGCCGTCGCCGCGCTGCTTGCCGGAGCGACGCTCGCCGCGCTCGCTGCACGCGCGCGCTGAATCGCGAGCGAAGCGCTCACGCGACGCCGGCCGTTTCCTCCGCGTACAGATCGTGCTCGTCGGAATCGACGATGCGCACGCGCAGCATCGTTCCCGGCGATGCGCGGCGCGCGTCCGGCTCGTCGGCCAGCTCGACGTAGACGACGCCGTCGACTTCGGGCGCCTCGGCGGCCGATCGGGTTACCGCGCGAAACACCCCCGCGGCGGCGTCGTGCTCGACCGCGTCGACCATCACGTCGGTCGCCTGCCCGACACGCCGGCGCAGCCGCGACGCGCTGATCCGCTCCTGTACCCGCATGAACCTCGCCCGCCGTTCCTCGCGCACTTCGGCCGGCACCGGATCGGGCAACGCGTTGGCCGCCGCGCCTTCGACCGGCGAATAGGCGAAGCATCCGACGCGGTCGAGCTCGGCTTCGCGCAGGAACGACAGCAGGTCTTCGAACTCGGCTTCGGTTTCGCCGGGAAACCCGACGATGAACGTGCTGCGGATCGTCAGCTCGGGGCACACCGCGCGCCAGGCGCGGATCCGCTCGAGATTCGCTTCGCCGCACGCCGGACGCTTCATCGCGCGCAGCACGCGCGGGTGGGAATGCTGGAACGGCACGTCGAGATAAGGCAGCACCCTCCCCTCGGCCATCAGCGGCAGCACTTCGTCGACGTGCGGATACGGATAGACGTAGTGCAGCCGCACGCGGACGTCCAGGCGCGCGAGTTCGCGCACCAGTTCGGTCATGCGCGTGCGCACCGGACGGCCGTCGACGAACCCGGTGCGGTAGCGCACGTCGACCCCGTACGCGCTCGTGTCCTGCGAGATCACCAGCAGCTCGCGCACCCCGGCGCCGACCAGCGCGCCGGCCTCGCGCAGCACGTCGCCGATCGGACGGCTGACCAGGTCGCCGCGCATCGACGGAATGATGCAGAAGCTGCACCGGTGGTTGCAGCCCTCGGAGATCTTCAGGTACGCGTAATGACGCGGCGTGAGACGCACGCCACCCGGCGGGACCAGGTCGACGAAGGGATCGTGCGGCCTGGGAAGGTGCGCATGCACCTGAGCCATGACTTCGTCGGTCGCCTGCGGGCCGGTGACCGCGAGCACCTTCGGGTGCACCTGCGCGACCATCGTGCCCCCATCCGCGGCGCGCCGTGCACCCAGGCAACCGGTGACGATGACGCGTCCGTTCTCGGCGAGCGCCTCGCCGATCGCATCGAGCGATTCCTGCACCGCCTCGTCGATGAACCCGCAGGTGTTGACGATGACGAGATCCGATTCGCCGTAGTCGCCGACGATCCCGTAACCCTCGGCGCGCAGCTGCGTGAGGATCCGCTCGGAGTCGACGGTCGCCTTGGGGCAACCGAGAGAGACGAAACCGACTTTCGGAACGGCGTCGGGGCCGCGCCTGCGCCCCGGCCCGGAGGATGACTTCATTCGACCTATTTCTTGTCCGGCGAGCCGGTCCCGGGCGGCTGCGAGAAGGGAAAGTTCTGGAACATGTTACGTGTCTGCGCCTGCATCTGCTCCTGCATCTGCACGAACAGGTTCTTGCTCTGCTCGATGTAGTTGCCCATCATCGTCTGGATCATCGGCGTCTGCATCGACATGAACTGCGCCCACATCTCCGGGTTCGGGATGCCCTTGTTATCGTAGAAGCTCTTCGACTGCTCCTGCATCTTGTTCTGGATCTCGACGAAGGCCTGCATCGTCTTCTCGAGGTACGCGCCCATCATTCCCTGCATCGCGTGCCCGTAGAAGCGGATGATCTGCGCGAGCATCGGCGAGGAGAAGAGCGGGGCACCGCCCGCCTCCTCCTCGAGGATGATCTGCAGCAGGATGCTGCGCGTGAGATCCTCGCCGCTCTTGGCGTCGACCACCTTGAAGTTCTCGTTGCCGAGCACCAGCTGCTTCACGTCGGCGAGCGTGATGTACGCACTCGTCTGTGTGTCGTACAGCCGGCGGTTCGGGTACTTCTTGATCAGACGGGTGGCGCTCGCCATCGCGTTCTCCGGGTCAGCCCATGTGCAGGCCGCCGTTGCACGAGAACTCGGCACCGGTGGTGAAGCCCGCGTCGTCGCTGGCGAGCCAGCCGACGATCGAAGCGATCTCCTCGGCCTTGCCCAGCCTGCGCACGGGGATCGTCTGGATGATCTTCTCGCGCACGTCCTCGCGCACCGCCATCACCATGTCGGTGCCGATGTAGCCCGGGGCGACGGTGTTGACGGTGACGCCCTTGCTCGCCACCTCCTGCGCCAGCGCCATCGTGAAGCCGTGCATGCCGGCCTTGGCCGCCGAATAGTTGGTCTGGCCGAACTGTCCCTTCTCGCCGTTCACCGACGAGATGTTGACGATGCGCCCCCAGCCGCGGTCGAGCATGCCGTCGATGACCTGCTTCGTGACGTTGAACAGCGAGTTCAGGTTCGTGTCGATGACCGCACGCCAGTCATCCAGCGACATCTTGCGGAACACCCCGTCGCGCGTGATTCCCGCGTTGTTTACCAGGATGTCGATGGGCCCGGCCTTCGATACGTGCTCGAACGCCGCCCGCGTGGACTCCCACTCGGAGACGTTTCCGACCGAGGCCTGGAACGTGTATCCGTCGGCCTTCTGCTCCGCGAGCCACTTGGCGTGATCGCGCGTCGGGCCGCAGCCGGCGATCACCGTGTACCCCATGTCGTGAAAACGGCGACAGATCGCCGTACCGATGCCTCCCATGCCGCCCGTCACGTACGCGATCCTGCCCATGGTTGTCCCCTCCAGTCGCTGATCGATGATGTCCGGCCGCCTCCGGCGTCCGGGTTGCCTGTCATTCGGCTTTTTCCTTCACGTAACTGCCCGGCGCCGCTTCGATCACCGGGTAATCGCGATTGCCGGGCCGAGTCGGCGCGCTCCGCGATTCGCCGGCGAACCGCGACAGCCATTGCGCCCAGTCGGGCCACCAGCTGCCCGGGCGTTCGCTCGCCTGTGCGAACCAGTCGTCGGCCTTCTCGGGGAGCGATTCACCGATCCAATGGCTTCGCTTGCCCTTCGAGGCGGGATTGATGACGCCCGCGATGTGGCCGCTCGCGCCCAGGACGAAGCGCAGGTCGCCGCGCAGCAGCTGCGTCGACTCGTAGGCACCGCGCCACGGAACGATGTGGTCTTCGCGCGATCCGTACAGGTACGTGGGAACGTCGATCTCGGCGACGTCGACCGGCACGTCCAGGCAAATCAGCCTGCCCGGCTCGCGCAACTCGTTGTGCAGGTACATGTGCCGCAGGTACCAGCAGTACATCGGTCCGGGAAGGTTCGTGCTGTCGGCGTTCCAGTACAGCAGGTCGAAGGGCACCGGCGACTCGCCCTTCAGGTAGTTCGAAACGACGTAGTTCCAGACCAGGTCGTTCGGGCGCAGGTAGTTGAAGGTCACCGCGAGTTCGCGCCCGGGCATGATTCCGCCCGCACCGATCGTCGACTCGCGGTACGCGACGAGCTGCTCGTCGATGAAGACGCCGAGCGAGCCCGGGTCGGAGAAATCGATGAAGCTGGTCAGCAGCGTCATCGACTCGATCGGGCGCTCGCCGCGCGCGGCGAGCACGGCCGCCGCAGCGGCCAGCAACGTTCCGCCGACACAGAACCCGAGCGTGTTGATGCGTTCCTGCCCGGAGATCGCGCGCACGACGCCGATCGCGTCGAGCACGCCGCGATCGAGATAGTCGTCCCAGCCCAGGTGTCCCTGGTCGGCGTGCACGTTCTTCCACGACAGCATGAACACCGTGTGGCCCTGCGCCACCGCATAGGCGACCAGCGAGTTCTCGGGCTGCAGGTCGAGGATGTAGAACTTGTTGATGCACGGCGGAACCATCAACAGCGGACGGCTTCCGACCGCCGGCGTCGACGGTGCGTACTGGATCAGCTGGATCAGCTCGTTCTGGAAGACGACCGAACCGGGCGAAGTCGCGACGTTGCGCCCCACTTCGAAAGCCGTCTCGTCGGTATGCGAGATCCGTCCGCGCTGCAGGTCGGCGAAGAGGTTCTGCATCCCGCTGCGCAGGCTTTCGCCGCGCGTCTCGACGAGGCGCTGCTGCGCCTCCGGGTTGGTCAGCAGGAAATTCGCCGGCGACGCCGCGTCGATCCACTGCTGCGTGGCGAAACGAATCCGTTCGCGCGCCTTCGCGTTGCCTCCCTCGACCGATTCGGCAAGCCGCTTCATGAACTCGGCATTCAGCAGGTACAGGTTCGCGGTCCACGCGAACGGTCCCTGCCAGGCCTGGCCGGAGAAGCGGCGATCCTGCGGTTCGGGAGTCTGCCCCGCCTGCATCAGTTCTTGCAGCCGCTGCAGGTACTCCGACTGGATCGCGCCGAGCCGATCGCCGGGGACGTGCACCGGTTGCAGGTCCTCGTGCGCCGCCATTGCCTCCGGCGAGCCGGAACGCCGTGCACCTGCAGCAGCGCGTCCGGTGCGTCGCGCCTTCGGGGCCGCCTCGGCTGCGCCTGCCGTCCTGCGGGCGCCGCCGGCATCGGCGCGCTTCCCCGCGCTTTTCGCCGCGCTTTTCCCGGCGCTCGTCCCCGCGCTTTTCCCCGAGCTTTTCCCTGCGCGTGCTCCGGCGCTCCTGGCCGCGCCGTTACCCGTACCTGCCGCCCCCTTCGTTCTGCGTCCGGCGCTCTCGTCTGCGGAGATCTTCTTCGTCTTGCGGTCCTGCTTCACCGAGCCAGCGGCTCGCGCCCCACGTGACGCCCCGGGCATCGTCGTCTCCATCGTTGTCGCCGAGCTTGCGCACCCATTCTGCACTGCGGAAACTTTTTGTCAACGCGACTCCCGCCAGATCAGCGAAGCCATGCGCCCGCAGACGCGATCGCGCCGATACGAAGGAAAAAAGGCCGGCTCCGCATACGTGCATCGGTCGCCGCCGGTCACGCGAAGCACGTCCACGCGCGCCAGGCGGATCCGCGCAAGCCGGTACAGGTCGGCCATCCATTTGCCCCGGGCGGGTCCGGGCGCGAACGCGCCTGCGCAATCGCGGTCGTCGTCGCAGAAGCGCTCGCGCACCTCGTCGCCGACTTCGAACGCCGCCGGCCCGATCGCCGGGCCGAACCAGGCGACCACCTCGGCGTCGTCGCCGGCGCATGCGCGCAACGCCTCGACGGTGCGCTCGAGAACGCCTGCGGCCAGCCCGCGCCATCCGGCGTGCGCCGCGCCGATCGTGGTACCGCGCACATCGGCGAACAACACCGGCAGGCAGTCGGCGGTGACGATCGCGAGCACGACTTCCGGCAACGACGTCACCGATGCATCGGCGCGCGGCTCGACCGCGTCGTGCCTGCGCACGGACACCCGGTGCACCGCAGTGCCGTGCACCTGTTCGAGCCACACCGGCTCCGACGGCAGCAGCGACGTCAGAAGCGCCCGATTGGCGCGCACCGCCTCGGGGTCGTCACCGCATCGCGTGCCGAGGTTCAACCCGCCGGACGCCCCGCCTTCGCACCCGAACGCGCCCGCGCTGACACCGCCTTCGCGAACGGTCACGAAGGCGCGCACCGTTGCCGGGGCGTCCCATCGCGGGACGATCCCCGGAATCGGCAATCCTTCGTTCGGCGACGGTGCCGTGCGTGCGACGCTCACGGGAGCGGCTCGAGCATTTCGGTGTCGATGCCGGCGAGCCGGAACACCGATCGCAGGTCCTCGGGCACCGCCGCCTGCCATTGCATCGCCCGGCCATCGGCCGGATGGCGCAACGACAGCCGCCAGGCGTGCAACGCCTGGCGCGAAAGCCCGCCGAGCGACGCACCGCCGTACAGCGCATCGCCGACCAGCGCGTGTCCGATCGACCGCAGGTGCACGCGGATCTGGTGCGTGCGCCCCGTGTCGAGCCGGCATTCGAGCAGGCTCACGTCGCAGCCTTCGAGCAACGCCGTCGCCAGGCGCCGATACATCGTGCGTGCGATGCGGCCCCGCGGCGGATCGACGACGGCCATGCGCACGCGTACCGAGGGATCGCGCCCGATCGGCGCATCGACGACGCCCTCGGCCGGGCACACGCCCTGCGCCAGCGCGAGGTACCGGCGACCCATGCTGCGCTCGGCGAGCTGCGCCGACAGCGCGGTGAACGCGCGCGCCGTCTTCGCCACGACCAGCAGCCCGCTGGTATCGCGGTCGAGGCGATGCACGATTCCCGCGCGCGGAAGACGCGCGAGAGCGCTTCGGTGATACAGCAGGCCGTTCATCAGGGTGCCGCGCCAGTTGCCTGCCGCCGGATGCACCACGAGTCCGGCCGGCTTGCAGACGACGAGCAGATCGTCGTCCTCGTGCACGATGTCCAGCGCAACCGGATCGGGCGCGAAGGCCGTCTCGGCCTCGAGCGGCTGCGGCTCGACGACGATCCGTTCGGTGCCGGCCAGCCGCGTACTGGCCTGCAGCGTGCGCTCGTCGCAGCGCACCGCGCCGAGCGCGATCCACTGCTGCAGCCGGGTGCGCGAAACGCCGTCGAGGCGTGCCGCGAGGAAGCGGTCGAGACGCTCGCCGGCACCGGCAGCGGCGTCGATCGTCAACGCCTGCGGCGTCGGCTCGTCGGGCACGGCCTCGTCGGCAGACTCCTGCGAAGGCATCGCTATAATGCCGCGCATGAAAGCAGCACTCCTCTCCCGGGCCCGTGCGACCGCGATCGCCGCGATGGTGACGCTGGCCGCCTGCAGCACGGCCGACCCGCCCGACCCGACCCTGGGCTGGACGCCCGAACGATTATATGCAGAGGCCAAGGACGAGATGTCCTCGGGCAACTGGGAAGCGGCGATCAAGCTGCTCGAGAAGCTCGAGGCGCGGTACCCGTTCGGCACCTGGGCGCAACAGGCACAGTTCGACACCGCGTACGCGCACTACAAGGACGGCGAGCGCGCGCTCGCGCTCGCCGCGATCGACCGTTTCCTGAAGCTGCATCCGAACCACGAGATGCTCGACTACGCGCTGTACCTGAAGGGCGTCGTCAATTTCAACGAGCAGCAGGGCCTGCTTGCGAGCCTCGGCGGCCAGGACCTCTCCGAACGCGACCATGCCGCGTCGCGCGAATCCTTCGACGCGTTCAAGCAGCTGGTCACGCGCTTTCCGGACAGCAAGTACGCGCCCGATGCGCACGCCCGGATGGAGTACCTGGTGAACTCGATGGCGCGCGGGCAGGTCCACGTCGCCCGCTACTACTACCTTCGCGGCGCCTACGTCGCCGCCGCGAACCGCGCGCAGGAAGTCGTGCGCCAGTTCGGCAACGCGCCCGCGGTCGAAGAGGCGCTGTACCTGCTGGTGCGCTCGTACGACGAACTCGAGATGCCCGAACTGCGCGACGACGCGCAACGGGTAATGCTGAAGAACTTCCCCGACAGCGAACTGCTCACGAAAGGCCTTCCGCAAGACGATCGCCGCTGGTGGCAGGTCTGGCGCTGATCGGCTCGGCGGTGCCCGCCTGCGCGGCGGCGCCGGGCTGCGCCGCACTCCCGCGGCGATCGCGCTCGTCGGCAACGCAGAACGCGAGCGCCCGATCGGCGTCGCTCGTCAGCGGAAAAGGCGGAAGGCTCGCCAGAAGGTTGCGTCCGTACGGGCGCGTGAGCAGCCGCTCGTCGCAGATCGCCAGCACGCCCCGGTCGGTTTCGGAGCGGATCAGGCGCCCGGCGCCCTGCTTCAACGCCATCGCCGCCGCCGGCAGCTGCAGCTGGCGAAACGGATCGCCGCCCGAGCGCCGCAACGCATCGATGCGCGCCGCGAGGATCGGATCGTCGGGCGCGGCGAACGGCAGCTTGTCGAGGATGACCAGCGACAGCCGGTCGCCGACGACGTCGACGCCTTCCCAGAAACTCGCGCTGCCGATCAGCAGCGGCCGTGCCGCCGCGCGAAAGCGTTCGATCAGCGCAAGGCGCGACGCCTGGCCCTGCACGAGCAGTTCGATTCCGGCTTCGTTTCGCTCGATCCGCTCGCCGAGCAGCTCCGCCTGCAGTTCGACCATGCGCAGGCTCGTGCACAACAGGAACGCGCGTCCGCCGTTGGCTTCGATCAGCGGCCACGCGGCCTGTGCGACGCGCTGCGCGAACTCCGATGCCGCCGGATCGCCGCAGGAGCGCGGAACGTAGAGCAGCGCATTGCCCGCGTAGTCGAACGGGCTCTCCCAGCGCATCGTGCGCGCGTCCTCGAAGCCGATGGCGCGGGTGAAGTGCTCGAAGCTGCCCGCCACCGCGAGCGTCGCCGAGGTCGCGATCCACGCGCGCGCGGAATGCTCGCGGTGACGGCGAAACGTCTGCGCGACCGACAGCGGCGTGACGTGCAACGTGACACCGCCCATGTGCACCTCGGCCCAGCGGATCGCCGGCGAGTCGTCGTCTTCCTGCGGCGCGTCGAGACCGTCGAGCCAGCTCGCGAGGCGTTCGGCGAGCTCGCCCGCGCGCGCCGCCAGGCGCGCGAGCTCCCGGCTGCGCTCGGCTGCACGCTCGAGCACGCCGCGCGGCAGGACGTCGATCGCCTGGCGCACGGCCGCGCGCAGCGCGGTGCGTTCACGCAGCTGCCGCGCATCGAGGCGCCCCGGTCGCCCTGCGGCCAGCCGCAGTTCGCGAACCGCCTGTTCGATCGCGCCGAGCAGCGATTGCCAGTCGGCCGCGTCGCGTGCGTCGGCCAGGCCGGCCTGCAGCAGGTCGCGCGAGAACTCGATCAGCTGGCGGGTCGATACGCTGCGGCCGAAGAACTGCGTGGCGATCTGCGGCAACTGGTGCGCCTCGTCGAAGATCACCGCATGCGTGCTCGGGAGCAGGTCCGCGATTCCCTCGTCGCGCAGCGCCAGGTCGGCGCAGAACAGGTGATGATTGACGACGACGATGTCGGCGGCCTGTGCCGCCTGTCTCGCGCGCATGACGAAGCAGTCCGACCAGTCCGGGCAATCCTGCCCGAGACAGTTCTCGCGGGTCGACGTCGCCCACGCCCACGCGGGCGCGTCCTCGGCGATCGCCGGCGCCTCGCTTCGATCGCCGGTGAGGGACACCGCCGCGAACCGATCGATGCGCCGTAGCACGGCGATGTCCTCGCGCCGCTCGAAACGGCCCTGCTCGAGATTGCGCCGCAGATGATGACGGCAGACGTAGTTCGACCGGCCCTTGAGCAGCGCGCTGGTCACGCCCGACCCGAGCGCCTGCCGCACGCGCGGAAGGTCGCGCCGGAACAGCTGGTCCTGCAGCGTCTTCGTTCCGGTGCTGATCAGCACGCGACCGCCGCACAGCAATGCCGGAACGAGGTACGCGAAGGTCTTGCCGACTCCGGTGCCGGCCTCGACGACGAGCGAGCCGGCGCCGTCGATCGCTTCGGCGATCGCGCGCGCCATCTCGCGCTGCGCGGCGCGCAGCGCGTAGCCGGCCTGCGTGCGGGAAAGCGCGCCGCCGGCGTCGAACGTCGCGTCGACCGCTTCGGCCAGCCGCGACGTCGCGCCGGCGTCGGTCATCAGGCCGGTTCGTCGGGAACGAGTTGCATCTGCAGCAGGCCGATCGCGTCCTTGATCTGCAGCTTGCGCTTCTTCAGTCGGCGCAACTGCAGTTCGTCGAAGTGCGACTGCAATCCGATCGAGTCGATCATCGCGTCGAGGCCGCGATGTTCGAGCTGCAACTCGGCAATACGCTGCCGGATCGAATCGCCGACCCGGGCAGCGTGCTGACTTTCTTCGATGCTGGTGTCTTCGATCATGGGTGCGTCCATTGCGCAGGTTGGACACGGAGCGGAACCACCGTGACCCGATGATACTTCCGCCGGCAGCGGCGACTCAATGCGGCCATCGCCCCGGGGCGGTTTCGCGCCCTTCCCCGACTGACACCTTCGCCAGCCGGACGCCCGGCCGGCCCGGCCGAGCGCGGGTTCACCGCGCGGTTTCGCCCGCTTGCGCTTCGATCGCGCCTGCGACCGCCCGGCGCGGCGCCTGCAGGTACTCGCGCGACGCCATCTCCACCAGCCGGCTGACCGTGCGGTGGAACTCGTTCGCGAGGACGCCCTGTGTGTACAGTTCGTGCGCCGGGCATTCGGCCGAGACGATCAGGTTCACGCGCCGGTCGTACAGCACGTCGACGAGCCAGACGAAACGACGCGCCTCGGATGCCATCGAAGCGCCCATCCTCGGCACGCCCGAAACGATCACCGTGTGGAACTGGCTGGCGATCTCGAGATAGTCGTTCTGCGAGCGCGGCCCGCCGCACAAGGTGCGGAAATCGAACCAGACGACCCCGCCGGCACGGCGCAGCGCGCGAATCTCGCGGTGCTCGATCAGCAGGCGCGGATCCTCGTCGTTCGCCTCGGCCAGCGTCGCGAAGATCTCGCGCAGCGCCCGGTCGGCGGCGGCTCCCAGCGGCGTCTGGTACGCGTGGATTCCGGCCAGGGACAGGCGCCGATAGTCGACGCCGGCGTCGATGCAGAGCACGTCGACATTGGCCTCGATCAGCGCGATCGCCGGCAGGATCCGATCCCGGTGCAGCCCTTCGGGATACAACTGGTCGGGGCGATAGTTCGACGTGACGACGAAGGTGACGCCGTACTCGAACAGCCCGCGCATCAGCCGCTCGAGGATCATCGCATCGGCGATGTCGGAAACGTGGAATTCGTCGAAGCAGATGAGCCGGTACCGGCGCGCGACCTGTTCGGCAAGCGCGTCGAGCGGATCGGGACGCCCCTTGAGGTCGTCGAGCGAGCGGTGCACGCCGCGCATGAACTCGTGGAAATGCAGCCGCGTCTTTCGCACGACCGGAACCGCGGAATGGAAGCAGTCCATCAGGAAGCTCTTGCCGCGCCCGACGCCGCCGTACAGCCAGACGCCGCGCGGCACCTCCGGCCGGTTGATCCACTTCTTGAAGCGATTCGAGCGCTGCCGCTTGAACGCGACGAACTCGTCGCTCATGCGCTGCAGGCGCTCGATCGCCTGCATCTGCGCGGAATCGGCGACGTGTCCGCGCTCGGCGAACGCCCGCGTGCAGGCCGAGACGACGCTCACTCGGGCGTCGTCGCCGGAAATCGATCGAACCCGGCGCGCCGCACCGGAATCGCCCCCGCAGTGTCTCGCACCGGCGCTCCTACATGTTCAGCGCGCGCTTGTCGGTGGCGGCGAGCGCGGCCTCGCGCAGCGCTTCCGACATCGACGGGTGCGGATGCGAGACGCGGCCGATGTCCTCGGCCGACGCGCGGAACTCCATCGCGAGCGTCGCTTCGGCGATCAGTTCGGAAGCCGAGCCCGAAACGATGTGCACGCCGAGCACCTCGTCGGTGGCCGCGTCGGCGAGCACCTTGACGAACCCGGTCGAATCGCCGGTGCCCAGCGCGCGCCCGTTGGCCGAGAACGGGAACTGGCCGGCCTTGTAGGCGCGACCCTCGGCCTTCAACTGGTCTTCGGTGCGCCCGACCCACGCCACCTCCGGCGACGTGTAGATGACCCACGGGATGCATCCGTAGTCGACGTGCGCCTGCTGGCCGGCGATGCGCTCGGCGACCATGACGCCTTCGTCCTCGGCCTTGTGCGCGAGCATCGGCCCGCGCACGACGTCGCCGATCGCCCACAGGTTCGGCATTTCGGTGCGGCAGTGGTCGTCGACCGGCACGAAACCGCGTTCGTCGAGCGCGAGCCCGATCGCGTCGAGCCCGAGACCGTCGGTATTCGGCACCCTGCCGACCGAGACGATCAGCCGATCGCATTCGAGCGTCCTGGCCTCCTCGCCCACCGAATACTGCAGCTTCAGCCCCTTCTTTCCCGACGCGACCGATGCGATCTTCGCATCGAGCTCGATGCGCAGTCCCTGCTCGGTGAAACGTTTCCACGCCTCCTTGCGCACCCCTTCGTCGGCCGCGCCGAGAAACGTCGGCAATGCCTCGAGGATCGTGACCTCGGCGCCGAGCCGGCGCCAGACCGACCCGAGCTCGAGCCCGATGACACCGGCTCCGATGACACCGAGGCGCTTCGGCACGTCGGGCATCGCGAGAGCGCCGACGTTGTCGCAGACGACGCGGTTGTCGACCTCGACCCCGGGAAGCTGCCGCGCTTTCGACCCGGTCGCGATGATCACGTTCTTCGCTTCGACCAGTTGCGCCTGGTTGGCGCCGTCGCCGTTGTCGTCGTCGATCTCGATCCGGTAGGCATCGTCCTCGTAGCCGATGAAGCGGCCGCGGCCCTTCAGCCAGGTGACCTTGTTCTTGCGAAACAGGAACTCGATTCCCTTGGTCATCTTGCGCACGATGCCCTGCTTGCGCGCCTGCATCTTCGCCACGTCGATGCGCGCGCCGTCGACGGCGATGCCGTGCGCCGCGTACTGGTGGGCGATGCGTTCGTATGCTTCGCTCGATGCGAGCAGCGCCTTCGAAGGGATGCATCCGACGTTCAGGCAGGTTCCGCCGAGCGCGGGCTCGCCCTCGGGGTTGCGCCAGAACTCGACGCAGGCGACGCGCAAGCCGAGCTGCGCGGCACGTATCGCCGCGATGTAGCCACCGGGACCCGCTCCGATGACGACGACGTCGTAGGCCTGGGACATGGGCGCGCTCCGTCTACAGTTCCAGCAGCAGGCGCGCCGGATCCTCGAGCGCCTCCTTGATCGACACGAGGAACAGCACCGCCTCGCGACCGTCGATGATCCGGTGGTCGTAGGAAACCGCCAGGTAGTTCATCGGCCGGATCACGATCTGTCCGTTCTCGACGACGGGGCGCTCCTTCGTCGCGTGCACCCCGAGGATCGCCGACTGCGGCGGATTGATGATCGGCGTCGACAGCATCGAGCCGAATACACCGCCGTTGCTGATCGAGAAGGTGCCGCCGGTGATCTCTTCGATGCCGAGCTTGCCTTCCTGCGCGCGCTGGCCGAAGTCGGCGATCTGCCGCTCGATCTGCGCGAATCCGAGCTGGTCGGCGTTGCGCACCACCGGAACGACGAGGCCGCGCGGCGAGCTGACCGCCACGCCGATGTCGAAGTAGCCGTGATAGATGATGTCGTTTCCGTCGACCGACGCGTTGACGATCGGGTACTTGCGCAGCGCGTGCACCGAGGCCTTCACGAAGAAGGACATGAAGCCGAGCCGCGTTCCGTGTTCCTTCTCGAAGCGCTCCTGCGAGCGCTTGCGCAGCTCGATCACCGGCTGCATGTTCACTTCGTTGAAGGTGGTGAGGATCGCATTGGTCTGCTGCGACTGCACGAGCCGCTCGGCGACGCGCTGGCGCAGCCGCGACATCGGCACGCGCTGCTCGGGCCGGCCCTCGACCAGTTGCGAGATGTCGACCGGCGGGCGCACTTCGGGCAGCGCGGGGCGCGCGGGTGCAGCGGGCGCCTGTGCCGCCGCGCCGGATGCGACGGCACCGAGGACATCTCCTTTCGTGACGCGACCGTCGCGGCCGGTGCCGGTGACCTGCGAGGGTGACATCTGCGCTTCCCGCAACAGCTTCGCCGCAGCCGGCATCGCGACGTCTCCCTTCGGGCCGCCGGCCGGGGCAGCGGCTGCCGCCCTGTCGACGCCGGCCGAAGCCGGCGCACCGGCGCCGGACTGTGCGGGCGTCGCCGCCGCGCCAGGGGCAGCCGCCTTCGAGGCGGACGGCGCGGTGGCTTTCGCGTCGGTGTCGAGCCGCGCGATCACCTCTTCGGCGACGACCGTCTCGCCGTCGCCCTTGAGGATCTCGACGAGCACGCCGTCGGATGGTGCAGGGAGCTCGAGCACGACCTTGTCGGTCTCGACGTCGATCAGGTTGTCGTCCCGCGCAACCGCTTCGCCGACCTTCTTGTGCCATTGCAGCAGCGTCGCCTCGGCGACCGACTCGGACAGCTGCGGGACCGTGATTTCGATGAGGGCCATGTTCGTTCTTCTCCGGGCTGCGCGGCGTCAGGTGGTTTCGCGGTTCGACTTCTTCGACCGCGGCCGGGCGGCGCCGAGTGCCGCGGCCAGCAACTCCTTCTGCTGCGCGTAGTGCTTGTCGTAGTAGCCGACGGCGGGCGACGCCGACGGCGCGCGGCCGGCGTAGGCGATCCTGCGATCGTCCTTCAGCAGTTCGGAGACGTGGTGCTGCACGTAGAACCACGCTCCCTGGTTCAGTGGCTCGTCCTGGCACCAGACCACCTGCGCGGTCGACGGATACCGCTTCAGCTCGTTCTCGAAGGCCTTGTGCGCGAACGGATACAGCTGCTCGATGCGCACCAGCGCGACGTCGTCGAGCTGTCGTTCGCGCCGTGCGGCGAGCAGGTCGTAGTAGACCTTGCCGGTGCACACGACGACGCGCCGGACGCGATTCGCGTCGACCGTCGCATCGCCGATCACCGTGCGGAACTCGCCCGACGACAGCTCCTTCAGCGTGGACACCGCTTCCTTGTTCCGCAGCAGCGACTTGGGCGTCATGATGACCAGCGGCTTGCGGAACATCCGGATCATCTGCCTGCGCAGCAGATGGAAGATCTGCGCCGGCGTCGTCGGCTGGCACACCTGCATGTTGTGTTCGGCGCACAGCTGCAGGAAACGTTCCAGGCGCGCCGACGAATGCTCGGGACCCTGCCCTTCGTAGCCGTGCGGAAGCATCAGCACGAGGCCGCACGCACGACCCCATTTGGTTTCGCCCGACGAGATGAACTGGTCGATGACGACCTGCGCTCCGTTGACGAAATCGCCGAACTGCGCTTCCCAGATCACCAGCGTGTTCGGGTCCGACGATGCGTAGCCGTATTCGTAGGCGAGTACCGCTTCCTCGGACAGCACCGAGTCGATGACGATGAACTGCCCCTGCTTGTCGGCGACGAACTGCAGCGGGATGTACGAACCCTGGTCGTAGCGTTCGCGGTTCTGGTCGTGCAGCACCGCGTGCCGGTGCGTGAAGGTTCCGCGTCCGGAGTCCTGCCCGGACAGCCGCACGTCGTAGCCCGAAGCCAGCAGCGTGGCGAACGCCATGTGCTCGCCCATGCCCCAGTCGAGCGGTTGATCGCCGTCGATCATCGCCCGGCGGTCGCCGAGCACGCGTTCGACGAGTGGGTGCAGCTTGAAGCTGGCGGGAACGGTCGTGACCTTCTCCCCGAGGCGGCGCAGTTCGGCCAGCGGTACGGCGGTTTCGGCCGCGTCGGTCCACTTGCGGTTCAGGAACGGCATCCAGTCGACGGCGAACTTGCTCTTGAAGTTCGTGATCACCGGATCGAAGGTGTGCTTGCCCGCATCCATGGCACTGCGGTACTCGACGACCATGCGTTCGGCCTCGCCCTCGGCGATCACGTCCTGGTGCATCAGCCTGTCGGCGTAGAGCTTGCGCGTTCCCGGGTGTTGCGCGACCTTCTTGTACATCATCGGCTGCGTGACCGCGGGCGTGTCCTGCTCGTTGTGGCCCAGCTTGCGGAAGCAGACGATGTCGACGACGACGTCCTTGCGGAACTCCTGGCGGAAATCGAGCGCGAGCTGCGTCGCGAACACGACCGCCTCGGGATCGTCGCCGTTCACGTGCAGCACCGGCGCCTCGATCATCTTCACGACGTCGGTGCAGTACAGCGTCGAGCGTGTGTCGCGCGGGTCGGAGGTCGTGAAACCGATCTGGTTGTTGATGACGATGTGCACCGTGCCGCGCGTTCCGTACCCGCGGGTCTGCGCGAGGTTCAGCGTCTCCATGACGACACCCTGCGCCGCGAAGGCCGCGTCGCCGTGCACGAGCACCGGCAGCACCTGGTCGCCGTTGCGGTCTCCGCGCCGCACCATGCGCGCGCGGCACGATCCCTGGACGACCGGGTTGACGATCTCCAGGTGCGACGGGTTGAACGCGAGCGACAGGTGCACCGGACCGCCCGTCGTCGTGACGTCGCTGGAAAAGCCCTTGTGGTACTTGACGTCGCCGCTCGGAAGGTCGTCGGCCTGGCGCCCTTCGAACTCGGCGAACAACTCCTTGGGCATCTTGCCGAGCGTGTTCACGAGCACGTTCAGGCGCCCGCGGTGCGCCATGCCGATGACGATTTCCTGGATTCCGGCATCGCCCGCACGCTGCACGAGCTCGTCCATCGCGGCGATGAAGCTCTCGCCGCCTTCGAGCGAAAAGCGCTTCTGCCCGACGAACTTGGAGTGCAGGTATCGTTCGAGCCCCTCGGCCGCGGTCAGGCGTTCGAGAATGCGCTTCTTGCGGGCGATCGAGTAGCTCGGGCGCGACCGCGTCGATTCGAGCCGCTCCTGCAGCCATCGCTTCTGCGCGGGATCGGCGATGTACATGAACTCGGCGCCGATCGCGCCGCAGTAGGTGTCGCGCAGCGCCTTGACGATGTCGCGCAGCGGTGCGCTGTCGAAGCCGAAGTAGGTGTTCGCCGCCGAATAGACGTGCGCGTGGTCGCCTTCGGTGAAATCGTAGAACGCCGGCTCGAGCTCGGGAATCGGCGGGCGTTCCTGGCGCTTGAGCGGATCGAGATCGGCCCAGCGCGAGCCGAGGAACCGGTATGCGGCGATCAGCTGCTGGACGAAGACCTGCTTGCGCGCGGTGCTGGCGTCGCCGCCCATCGTCTGCGGCTGCAGGCGGCCTTCCTTCGCCCGTTCGGCGAAGGACTGGACGATCGGCGCGTGCGCGACATCGCGCGTCTCCGAGCTTCCGTCGGCCGCGGGCACGCCCTGCATGCTGTCGAACCACGCGCGCCAGGCTTCCGGCACCGAAGCCGGGTTGTTCAGGTAGCTCTCGTAGAGCTCTTCGACATACGGGGCGTTGCCGCCGAACAGGTACGAGTTCGACTGGAGCGCTTTGAGCATGGTGGATTTACCTTTCGGAACGAGCTTCTCGTCCAGGAGGCTCGGCCGCCCGAAGCTTCGGGGACCGACGAATTCCGTCCGGCTTCCGGAGCGGCGATTCGGGACACGCAGGGGTACGCGGAGGGGGCGGACGAGGCTCAGGTCATTCGGAGTGCACGACTTGGGGCGCGGGGGGCCCGGCCATCCGATGGTATCACTGCGTGTGCGAAGCTGCCTTGGAGTGCATGCGCGCAGCCGTCTGCCGATAGACGGCGATCGACGGGCCGCCGAGGGATACCGCACGTTCGGCCGCCGCCTGCGCCGCATCGAATTCGCCGAGATCGGCCAGCGCGTGCGCAAGATTGTTCCAGCCGTCGGCGAACTCGTCGTGCGTCGCCAGCAGCTCGCGGTAGGCGGCCGCGGCCGCCGCCGGCCGCTGGTCGGCCAGCAGCGCGTTGGCGCGCGCGAACTGCACCAGTCGATCGCGCGGCGCGCGGCTTCGAAGCGCGTCGTAGGCATGCATCGCCGCCGGGCGGTCGAGCCGCTCGAGCGCCACGGCTGCCCGCAGCGCGTCGCCGAGCGCGACCGTTTCGGGGATGCGCGACGGGTCGGTGGCGATCATCGCCCAGTGGCCGGTGCGCGCCCAGGTGCGCTCGAAGGTGTCGAGCGACATCGGCATCGATTCGTGCGTGCCCGAGTGCAGCACGACCTGCCCGGCGGGCAGGTCGTAGCCGACGAGCACCGCGTAGTGCCAGACCGGCGCCCACGACAACCCCAGGTTCTGGAACACGAGCACCGGCGTGCCGTCGGCAACGATGCGCAACACCGAATCGAGTCGCGGCTCGAGGCGCACCGAGAGCATCCCTTCGCGGCGCGGCTGGGCGAGCATCTCCGCCTGCAGCGAGCCGCGTCGCGCCGGCAGGTACACCGCTTCGATCAGCGGCTCGAGCGCAACGGGTCGTCCAGCGGCACCGAGCACCATCGCGAGCGATGCGGGACCGCACTGATACTCGGTCTGGGCGACGAACGGCACGTCGAGCCGGGCGTGCGCCGGCAGGCGTTTCGCCCCGGCTGCCGCGGAAGCGAGCGATTCGCGCAACGCCGCGCTTTGCGGCGCGGCGCAGCCGCCGAGCCCTATCGCCGCGACGAGCACCGCGGCGATCGCACCGGCGAACCGGCCGCAACGACGGCGCGGCAGGCTCAACGGATCGGTCGCGTGAACGGAAAGATCCGCGTGAACCCGAGAATGTCGGTGACCAGCAGCACGATGAAGACGGCCAGCAGCACGCCGAGAACCCCGGAGCCCGCAGGCAACTGCTCGAGGTGGGCGGCCAGTTCGCGCACCTGCTGATCGTCGAGCGCCTGGACGCGCTCGCGCGCCTGCACGGGATCGACGCCGAGGGCTTCGAACTGCGCGCGTACTTCGTCTCTCGCGAGCAGCGCGTCGAGCGCGGCCCGATCCGAGATCGGAGTCGACGACAGCGGTGAAGCGGCGGCCAGTGCCTCCTCGGTCGTGACGACGCGAGCGTTCACGGGAGCCGGTATTCCGGCAACGACCAGCGCCACGACAACAGCACCTACGACACTGCGTATCAACGGACGGTAGATCATGAACACTCCAAGGCAGGAACGGGGCGTCGTGACACTAGCACCGCCACCTGCGCCGGTGCAAGCACGCGCGTCGCCGCCATGTGCACGCGGCGCCGCGCGGTGCACGAACGCCGACGTAAAGCCCACGACGCCCGCCCGGCGGACTATCGTCCACTGCGACCCGGTAGTAAAGTTTCATGCTGAACCATCGCATCGAACGGTGGCACGCGCTGCATTCAGGAGGGAGACCCTTGCAGGCGACCGATATCCGCAATCCCGACTACTTCCATCGCGTGGTCGATTGCCAGTGGGCCTGCCCGGCACACACCCCCGTTCCCGAATACATTCGCCTGATCGCCGCCGGTCGCTATTCCGACGCGTACATGGTCAACTGGCGCTCGAACGTCTTCCCGGGCGTGCTCGGGCGCACCTGCGACCGGCCCTGCGAGCCGGCGTGCCGGCGCGGACGCGTCGAGGAGCAGCAGGCCGAAAAGCCCGAGCCGGTGGCGATCTGCCGGCTCAAGCGCGTCGCCGCCGACATGAAGGACGATATCCGCGACCGGCTGCCGAAAGCGCCCAGGCAGCGCAACGGCAGGCGCATCGCGTGCGTGGGCGGCGGCCCCGCATCGCTGACCGTCGCGCGCGACCTCGCGCCGCTCGGCTATTCGGTCACGGTCTTCGACCAGGACCGGCGTGCCGGCGGGATGATCCGCACGCAGATACCGCGATTTCGCCTGCCCGAGGAAATCATCGACGAAGAGACCGGCTACGTGCTCGACCTCGGCGTCGAGTTCCGCGGCGGTACGCGCGTCGATTCGATGAAGGCGCTGCTCGCCGAGGGCTACGACGCCGTGTTCGTCGGATGCGGCGCACCGCGCGGACGCGACCTTCCGATCCCCGGGCGCCAGGAGGCGGCAGCGCAGATCCACGTCGGCATCGAATGGCTCGCTTCGGTCTCGTTCGGCCACGTCGACCGGGTCGGCAAGCGGGTGATCGTTCTCGGCGGCGGCAACACGGCCATGGACTGCTGTCGCACCGCGCGTCGCCTCGGCGGCGAGGACGTCAAGGTGATCGTGCGCTCGGGGTTCGCCGAGATGAAGGCGTCTCCGTGGGAGAAGGAGGACGCGATGCACGAAGGCATCCCGATCCTCGACTTCCTCGTTCCGAAGGCGTTCCTGCACGAAGGCGGGCGCTTGACCGGGATGCGCTTCGAACCGGTGGTCGCGAAGTACGACGAACACGGCCGGCGAACGCTGGTGCCCACCGGCGAAGCCGATCGTGTGTTCGATTGCGACGAAGTGCTGATCGCCGTCGGCCAGGAGAACGCGTTTCCGTGGATCGAACGCGACTCGGGGATCGCGTTCGACGGGCACGGCATGCCGGTGCTCGATCCGGTGACGCTGCAATCGACCCTGCCGCAGGTGTTCTTCGGCGGCGACGCCGCGCTCGGCCCGAAGAACATCATCTGGGCGGTGGCGCACGGCCACGAGGCCGCCGTGTCGATCGACCGGTTGCTCGAAGGCGAATCGCCCGCCGAACGGCCCGCTCCCGCCGTCACGATGATCTCGCAGAAGATGGGCATCCACGAGTGGAGCTACGACAACGAGATCACCGCCGACACGCGCCACAAGGTACCGTGGCGCGACGTGAACCAGTCGCTGCGCAGCATCCGGGTCGAAGTCGAACTCGGATTCGACGCGAAGACCGCACTGCGCGAGGCCGAGCGCTGCCTGAACTGCGACGTGCAGACCGTCTTCACCGCGCCGCAGTGCATCGAGTGCGACGCCTGTGTCGACATCTGCCCGACCGACTGCATCACGTTCACGATGCTGCCGGCCGACGGCAGCGAGGCGACGCTGCGCGGGTCGTTGCGCGCACCGGCGCTCAACGTCGAGCAGCCGCTCTACATCGCCACCGGACTGAAGACCGGCCGCGCGATGGTCAAGGACGAAGACGTCTGCCTGCACTGCGGCCTGTGCGCCGAGCGCTGTCCGACCGGAGCGTGGGACATGCGCAAGTTCCTGCTCCACGTCACGCACGCAGGCCCCGGATGCCGCAGTCCCGAACGCAAGGTCGCGTGATGAAGAGGAAGAACCGCATCGAGGCGATCAACGATTTCGTCGTCCAGTTCGCCAACGTCAACGGATCGGGATCGGCATCGGCCAACGAGCTCTTCGCGCGAAGCTTCCTGCGCATGGGCGTGCCGGTCAGCCCGCGCAACATCTTTCCGTCGAACATCCAGGGGCTTCCCACCTGGTACGAGGTGCGCGTGACCGAGAAGGGGCACCTCGGCCGGCGCGGAGGCGTCGACCTGCTCGTCGCGATGAACCCGCAGACCTGGGACCGCGACGTCGCCGAGGTCGAAAGCGGAGGCTACCTCGTCTACGACAGCACCCGGCCGATGCAGCCGTCGAAGTTCCGCGCCGACCTGAACACGATCGGGATTCCGCTGACCGGGATGTGCAACGCGGCGTACGGCGATCCGCGCGAACGCCAGCTGCTCAAGAACATCATGTACGTCGGCGCGCTCGCCGCACTGCTGGACATCGAAGCCGATGTCATCGCCGAACTGATCGGCGAGCAGTACAAGGGAAAGGAGAAGCTGCTCACGCCGAACCTCGACGCGTTCCGCAAGGGACATCACTACGCGAAGGAGCACTTCGACGACGCGATGGGGTTGCGGGTGCGGCGGGCGGCCAACGTCGGCGACCGCATCTACATCGACGGCAATTCGGCGGCGGCGCTCGGCTGCGTGTACGGCGGAGCCACCGTCTGCGCCTGGTACCCGATCACGCCGTCGTCGTCGGTCGCCGAGGCATTCCAGAAGTACTGCGCGAAACTGCGCGTCGACGCGGCCAGCGGCGAACACCGCTACGCGATCGTGCAGGCCGAGGACGAACTCGCCGCGATCGGCGTGGCGATCGGCGCCGGCTGGAACGGAGCGCGCGCGTTCACCGGCACTTCGGGACCCGGCGTATCGCTGATGACCGAGTTCATCGGGCTGGCGTACTTCGCCGAGATCCCGGTCACGATCATCGACGTGCAGCGCGGCGGCCCGTCGACCGGAATGCCGACGCGCACGCAGCAGGCCGACCTGCTCTCGTGCGCCTACGCCTCGCACGGCGACACGAAGCACGTGCTGCTGTTCCCGGAGGATCCGCACGAGTGCTTCGAGTTCGCCGCGCAGGCGCTCGATCTCGCCGACCGGCTGCAGACGCCCGTGTTCCTGATGACCGACCTGGACATCGGGATGAACCAGCGCCTGAGCGCGCCGTTCACCTGGGACGACAGCCGCCGCTACGACCGCGGCAAGGTGATGAGCGCCGACGACCTGGAAGCGGGTCGCGAGTTCGGACGATATCGCGACGTCGACGGCGACGGGATCGCCTGGCGTACCTGGCCGGGTACGCACCCCACGAAGGGTGCATATTTCACGCGCGGCACAACCAAGGATGCGTACGCACGCTACTCCGAGCGTGGCGCCGACTACGTCGAGAACGTCCAGCGCCTGCTGCGCAAGTTCGAGACGGCCC
>CAYZYC010000030.1:0-10815 GCA_964481165.1 uncultured Limnobacter sp.
CTCGGCATGCCCTGTGCCGCTTCGCTACCCACGTCGAAACCTGGTCGGCCCCGAATTCGGTATCTGGCAACACTGCGCGACGACTCGCGCATGCTTCAAGTATAGGCTGAATCCGGGGTTTCAAGCCCGCTGCGGAAGTCCGGCCCGCAGGGTCGAAGAATATTACGCATTCTTGCGCAAATCGCTCATCGGTGTAATCTCCAGTAGAGAGCCGTCACGATGAAAGCCGACCCCCGGAACCTGATCCTGAACCTGCTTCTCGGCGCGGCCGGCCGCCGGCTGGCCGCGCGCGAGGCGGTCGCATCGTGCGCGCTCTTCGGCATCCGCGAGAACAGCGTGCGCGTTGCGCTCGCGCGGCTGTCCGCTTCGCGCCTGGTCGAGCCGATCGAACGCGGACTGTACCGGCTCGGTCCGGACGCTTCCGGTCTTGCAGCCGATGTCGGCCGCTGGCGCGACGCGGAGAACCGGCTGCGCGAATGGAACGGCGCGTGGATCGCCGTGCACGTCGGCGACCTGGCGCGCAGCGACCGGGCTGCATTGCGCGCCCGCGCCCGCGCTCTCGCACTGCTCGGGCTGCGCGAACTCCATCGAGGGCTGTTCGTTCGACCCGACAACCTCGCGGGCGGTGTCGACGGCGTGCGGCAGCGGCTGTCGAAGCTCGGGATGACTCCGCAGGCGGCGGTTTTCGTCGCGCGCGATTTCGACCGGGCGCGCGAGCGGCGCGCCGTCGCATTGTGGGACGGCAAGGCGCTGAGCCGCGGCTATCGTGACACGCGCGTGCGTCTCGACGGCTGGCTCGCAGGCGCCGGCGATCGTCGCATCGACGTCGCCGCGCGCGAATCGTTTGTTCTCGGCAACGACGCGATCCGGCAATGGGTATTCGACCCGCTGCTGCCGGCGCCGCTGGTCGACGTGCGCGCGCGCACGGCATTCGTCGACGCGGTGAAGCGATTCGATGCTGCGGGTCACGCGATCTGGGACCGCTTCCTGCGCGAAGGAGTCGCTTCCCGCTCGAAACCGCGCCGGGCTTCCCGCTCGCTTTCCCCTGCAGTTTCGACTTCCGCGAGACCTCCGGCAGGCAGCACGACGAAGGACGTCTCGCAATCCCTTCTGGAGACCGCACCGTGAACGCACCCGAATCGCTTCGCAAGGATTCGCTCTATCTCGCCGAGACGCACGAAGTCGTCAACGTCGGCAACGAACTCGTCGACTACAACGTGTATGCGCAGGACGCTGCGCTGCAGGAAGCCGTGCGGCGCGAAGGCGCCGGATGGGCGCACGAAGACCTGACGGCCTTCGGTGCGAAGATCGGCGCGGCCGAATACCTCGAACTCGGCGTGCTCGCCAACCACGTGCCGCCGGAACTCGACACGCACGACCGCTTCGGCAACCGTGTCGATCTCGTACGCTTCCATCCCGCCTGGCACACGCTGATGGCGACGTCGATCGAGCACGGGCTGCATTCGTCGCCGTGGTCCGATCCGCGCGAAGGTGCGCACGTTGCGCGCGCGGCCGGCGTCTACCTGCATTCGCAGGTCGAGGCAGGGCACCAGTGCCCGGTCACGATGACTTTCGCCGCGATCCCCGCGCTGCGCACGACGCCGCAGCTCGCGGCGCTCTGGGAGCCGCGGATCACCGCGCGCGTCTACGATCCGCGCAACGTCCCCGATTCGGGCAAGGCGGGCCTGACGATCGGCATGGCGATGACCGAGAAGCAGGGCGGATCGGACGTGCGTGCGAACACGACGCGCGCGCATCCGATCGGTCCGCAACGCGGTCCCGGAGCTGCGTACGAGCTCGTCGGCCACAAGTACTTCGTTTCGGCGCCGATGTGCGATGCGTTCCTCGTGCTCGCGCAGGCGCCCGGCGGCCTGTCGTGCTTCCTGCTGCCGCGCTGGCGGCCCGACGGCAGCAAGAACCCGATGCAGGTGCTGCGCCTGAAGCGCAAGATGGGCAACGTCTCGAACGCTTCGAGCGAAACCGAGTTGCGCGGTGCGCTTGCGTGGATGGTCGGCGAAGAGGGACGCGGCGTCCGCACGATCATCGAGATGGTCGCGATGACGCGATTCGACTGCATGGTCGGTTCGTCCGCAGGCCAGCGCGCGGCGGTCTCGCAGGCGCTGCACCACTGCTCGATCCGTTCGGCCTTCGGCGCGCTGCTGAGCCGCCAGCCACTGATGCAGAACGTGCTCGCCGACCTCGTGCTCGAGAACGAAGGTTCGCTCGCGCTCACGATGCGCATCGCGCGTGCGCTCGACGCGCGCGACGCAGACGAGCACGAGGACCTTCTGGTGCGGCTGTGCACCGCGGTGGGCAAGTACTGGATCTGCAAGCGCACGCCGCAGCATGCCTACGAGGCGATGGAGTGCATCGGCGGAAGCGGCGTGATGGAGGACGGCCCGTTCCCGCGGCTGTTCCGCGAATCGCCGGTCAACGCGATCTGGGAAGGCAGCGGCAACGTGCAGTGCCTCGACGTGCTGCGGGCAATGCAGAAGACTCCGGCCGTGGTCGATGCGTTCTTCCGCGAGATCGGGAAGGCGAAGGGCGCCCACGCCGCGCTCGATCGCTACGTCGGTGCGCTGCGCAAGGGGTTCGCCGATCTCGCCGACCTCGAGTACCGCGCACGCGACGTCGTCGGGCGCATGGCGCTGGCGCTGCAGGCGGCGTTGCTCGTGCAGCACGCGCCATCGCTCGTTGCCGATGCGTTCTGCGCGTCGCGCCTGGACGATGCCGGACACCACCATTACGGGGCGCTGCCGCGCGGCATCGATTGCCCGGCGATCATCGAACGCGCGACGCCGCGCGCGTAGTCGAACCTGCGGCGTCGCGCGGGCGCTGCGCGTCTCAGGCGGCGCGCGCGACCGTAGCGGTCGCGGCGATGCGATTCTCGATGTGCATCAGCGCTTCCTCGACCTGGTCGACGAGGATCAGGCACAGGTCGCCGGCATCGAGCCCGTCGAGAGCGGCGTCGATCGCGGCGAACTCGCCCCGGATCTCCCGCACGGTGCGCGTGCGCGCTGCGTTCGACAGCCCCCGGCGCAGCAGCGCGACGACCTCGCCGTCGTCGCGTCCTCGCTGGCACTGGTCCTCGTAGAGGATCGCTTCGTCGAAGGTTTCGCCGAGCACCTCGGTCTGCCGGCGGATGTCGTCGTCGCGGCGGTCGCCGGCGCCGCTGATCACGACGACGCGGCGTCGCTCTCCCATCGTTTCGACGGCGTCGGTCAGCGCAGCGATCGCATCGACGTTGTGTCCGTAGTCGGCAATGACCGTCGCACCGCGGTGTTCGAGCACGTTGAATCGTCCCGGTGCCGTTCGTGCGTCGTTGACGAAGCTGCGCAACCCGGCGCGCACCTCCGCCCAGTCCAGGCCAAGCGCCCACGCGGCGCCGATCGCCGCCATCGCGTTCTCGATCTGGAAACCGACGGTCCCGCCACGCGTGATCGCGATGTCGTCGAGCGCGATGCGGTGTCGCGCTGCGCCCTCCACGCACACGATCGCATCGCCGTCGACGTGCACGACGCGGCGTCCCCGTTCCCGATGCGCAGCCAGCACCGGATCGTTCGCGTCGACCGCGAAGAACGTCACTTCGCCCGGGCAGCTAGCCGCCATCGCGGCGACGAGCGGATCGGCTGCGTTGAGCACGGCGACGCCGTCGACGGCGACGCTCTGCACGACGATGCCCTTGAGCGCCGCGAGCGTCTCGACGTCGTCGACGTAGTTGAGCCCGAGGTGGTCCCCTTCGCCGAGGTTGGTCACGACCGCGACGCGGCAGCGGTCGAAGCCGAGCCCCTCGCGCAGCATGCCGCCGCGCGCCGTTTCGAACACCGCGGCGTCGACGTGCGGATGCAGCAGCACGTTGCGCGCGCTGCGCGGCCCGCTGCAGTCGCCGTCGTCGATGCGCTGCGCGCCGATGTATACGCCGTCGGTCGTGGTCATTCCCACGCGCGCGCCGGTTGCGGCCAGCAGATGCGCGATCAGGCGCACGGTCGTCGTCTTGCCGTTCGTGCCGGTGACGGCGACGACCGGTATGCGGGCGTCGTCGCCCGCCTCGAACATCGTCGACATCACGGCTTCGCCGACCGCGCGTCCGCGCCCGTACGACGGAGCGATGTGCATGCGCAGTCCGGGCGCCGCGTTGACCTCGACGATTCCGCCGCCCTGCTCCTCGAGCGGACGCGCGATGCTCTCGCAGACGACGTCGACGCCGCAGATGTCGAGCCCGATCGTGCGCGCCGCTTCGACGGCGCGGGCCGCGACTTCGGGATGCACCGCGTCGGTTACGTCGGTGGCGGTGCCGCCGGTGCTCAGGTTCGCGTTGTTGCGCAGCACGACGCAGGTGCCCGCCGGCAGGACGGTCTCCGGACCGTAGCCGTGCATCGACAGGCGCGTGCACGCGACCTCGTCGAGCGCGATCCGCGTGAGCGTCGTCGAGTGGCCCTCGCCGCGGCGCGGATCGCGATTGATCTCGTCGACGAGTTCGCGCACCGTGTGCACGCCGTCGCCGATCACCTGAGGCGGATCGCGCCGGGCCGCCGCGACGAGCTGGCCGCCGACGACCAGCAGCCGGAAATCGTTGCCCGGGATGTATCGTTCGACGAGCACGTCCGAACTCACGTCGTATGCCGCGGCCCACGCGGCTTCGAGATGTTCGCGCGTCCTGACGTTGACCGAGACCCCCTTGCCCTGGTTGCCGTCCTGCGGCTTGACGACGATCGCGCCGCCGAGCTCCTGCATCGCGCGCCACGCCTGTTCGACGTCCTCGACGGTGCGTCCCAGCGGTACCGGCACGCCGGCGTCGGCGAGCAGTCGTTTCGTCAGGTGCTTGTCCTGCGCGATCTGCTCCGAAACCGCGCTGGTCGCATCGATCTCGGCCGCCTGGATCCGGCGCTGACGACTGCCCCAGCCGAGTTGCACGAGGCTGCCGCTGGTCAGGCGGCGATACGGAATACCGTGCGCGACGGCCGCCTGCACGATCTCGCCGGTGCTCGGCCCCATGCGCTCGTCTTCGTCGAGCGCGCGCAGTCCGGCGATCGCCTGCGCCGCGTCGTAGTCGGTGTCGTGCAGGGCACTCGCGATCAGCTTCCCGGCGCAGTCGAACGCCAGTCGACCGACCGATTCTTCGGTGTATTCGACGACGACCTGCCAGGCGCCGGGCTCCGAGGTCGCGCGCACGTGCAGGAACTGCACCGGGCATCCGGCGCACGATTGCAGCGCGAAGGCGGTTGCGCCGAGCGCGTGTGCAATCAGACCGGGCGCGTCTGCGTTCCGATCGGCCTGCAGTACGGCGACCGCCTCGGGTAGCCGGCTGCGCAAACGCTCCACGAAGCGCGGCACTTCGTCGATCGCATTTTCCGCGTCGTCGCTACGCACGATCGCTTCGATCGCGGTTCGACGGGTCCAGAGATTCGGTCCGCGCAGCGCGCGGATGCGGGAGACGTTCATGGTCGAGCTCTTCGGAAAAACGCAGAGGCGGCGCGTCGCGGCGCCGCCGGATCAGGCGACGGCGCTGGCGGCCTCGGCGCGCCGAAGCCCGAGGACATCGATCGCGGCACGCAGCTGCGCGGGCGTCATCCCGCAGGCCCACGCAGCGGCGACCGCGGGAAGCAGTTGCGCGCGCGCTGCGCCGTCGAGCCCGTGCGCCGAGCCGAGCAACTCTTCGGCGCCTCCCGTGGCGAGGATGACCTGCCCGTCGCGCACCAGCACCGCGCGTTGCCCGGCCTCACGATGTTCGCGCACTGCCGCGTCGCCTGCGGTGCTGTAGAGGATCGTCTCGCCTTCGCACAGCGACGCCATCCCCGCGATCTTCGGATCGTCCGCATTCAGGATTGCGGCGCCGCTTGCGAGAACGACGTCGACCTGCGTGCGCAGGATCGCGTACAACGCGTCGACGCCCGCGACGTCGAAGTCGTCGATGCGCGCATCGCGATCGAGCGATGCGACGACGCCCACGCTGCAGCGGTCGTACGCCAGCCCTTCCGACACGATCGTGCGAGCGCCGTTCTCGATCACCGCCGCTTCGACGAAACGGTTCATCAGCAACCGCCGCGCCGGTTCCCAGCGCGCGCCGTCGACGTCGGCGATTCTCCGTTCGTTTACGAACAGGCCGTCGCGGTTCGCCAGTCCGACGCGCACGCCGCTGCTGCGCAGCAGCAGCGCGATCGATCGTGCGATGGCCGCGCCGTTGCCGTTCTCGTCGGTGCCGGCGACTCCCACGAGCGGAATCCGCCCGTCGGCGCCTTCGGGAAAGAGGTGATCGACGATGGCGCGGCCCACGGGCTGCGGCTCGCCGACCGACGGCTTCAGGTGCATCAGCAGGCCGGGGCCCGCGTTGACTTCGACGATCGCTCCGCGTTGCGGCGCGAGCGGTTTCGAGATGTCCTCGACGACCATGTCGATGCCTGCGATGTCGAGCCCGACGACATCGGCGGCGAGCGCCGCAGCCGCGGCGACGTCCGGATGGATCTGCGCGGTGACGTCGATCGACACGTTGCCGTTGCGCTGGATCAGCAGCCGCGCCCCGTTCGGAGGAACCGAATCGGCATCGAAGCCCTGGCGCGCGAGTTCGATGCGCGCCGACGAATCGATGCGCACGAAGTTCAACGGGCAGTCTTCGGTGCTGCCGCGCGAGGGGTGGCTGTTCAGCTGCAGGTCGATCAACTCGGTGACCGTGGAGCTTCCGTCGCCGACCACGTACGCCGGTTCGCCGCGGCTCGCGGCGATCGTGCGCCCGCCGACGACGAGCAGCCGGTGTTCGTTGCCTCGAACGAAACGCTCGACGATGACGCCGCTTCCTTCCTCCATCGCGACGGCCCAGGCCGCTTCGACTTCGTCCTGGCTCACCAGGTTCGTGAAGACGCCCCGGCCGTGATTGCCGTCGTAGGGCTTGACTACGACCGGCAGGCCGATCTCGAGCGCGGCATCCCAGGCGTCGTTCGCATCGGCGACCAGGCGTCCTTCGGGGACCGGCACCCCGCAGGCGTGCAACAGCTGCTTGGTGAGATCCTTGTCGCGCGAGATGCCTTCGGCGATGGCGCTCGTGAGATCGGACTCGGCGGTCCAGATCCGGTGCTGGTTCGCTCCGTGGCCGAGCTGCACGAGGTTGCCGTCGTTCAGGCGAATCGCCGGGATCGAACGATCGTCCGCGGCGACGACGATCGATTCGGTGCTCGGTCCGAGGTAATGCTCGTCGTTCAGCGCGTGCAGCTGTTCGACGGTGGAAGCGACGTCGTACGGGCGGTCTTCGATCGCCGCCATCACGAGATCGCGCGCCGCGTGCAGCGCGGCGAGCGCCGTCTGCTCCTGGAACGCACGGATCACGACGCGGTAGACGCCGCGGGTCGACGTCTCGCGGGCGCGACCGAACCCGGCAGGCGATCCGGCGAGCGCCTGCAGCTCCAGCGCGACGTGCTCGAGGATGTGTGCGGGCCAGGTGCCTTCGTGCAGGCGGCGCAGGAAGCCGCCGCGTTCGCCGTAGCTGCACTGGTGTTCGACCAGGCCCGGCAGCCAGTCGGCGAGCCGCTCCGGAAAACCGGGAAGCAGGTTCGACGGGAAATCCTCGAGCCCGCCGATGTCGACCACCGCCTCGAGTACCGGGCGGTAGGTCCAGCGTCCCGGCCCCCGAATGAAGGTGACTTCGCGGATTTCGATGTCCATCCGGGCGGCGGAGCTGCCCTTGGGGTAGGGAGCGAGCATGAGAATTCCAGGCAGTGGGAACGACGGTGGAAAGGGCGGCAAGGCGGAGCGGAACGCGTCGAAAACAGCCGAAAAAGACACGAAGGGCAGGAAACGGCCGACTTGCGGCAGGCAAGAATACGCTACCTGGCGGGCAGGCATGGTAGGCGTTACAACGCGGCAATCCGGTTCCGGTTGACGCTGCCTCAAGCACTTTCGGTGCCCGCTCGCCATCCGGAACGACCCGTAGCCCTGCGGTCGCGCTGCGGTAAGCTGTCGAGCCTGGAAGACCATGATTCCGAATGTTCCCTGGTTCGCCGACGAATCGCTGCCCGCCGACTGGCGGCGGGAGATCGGCACCCGTTTCGACACCTGGCGCGGGTCGGCAGTGGATGCCGGTTTGCTCGCCTGGGTCGAACTCGACCTGGACCGCGAACTGCACTATCGGCGCGGCCTGCTCGCGTGGACCGACGGCCGGCTGTGGCATCTCGATGCCGCCGGCGACCGGCTCGACGACTGGCCGATCGACGAAGCCAGCACGCTGGAGATCCACGACCACGGCGGCGTCGGCACACTGCAACTGCAGGACGGTCGACGCCGGATCGCGTTCTGGCGATTCACTCTGGCGCAACTGCCCGCCGTCCAGCGTTTCGTCGATCGTTTCGGCGCACCGCGCGTCTCGCTCGCGCGCGGCAGCGACGCTTCGTGCAGCCGTTGCGGTGCCGCGCTCGCCGCGGCAGGACAGCCATGCCCGGCCTGCGCCGCCGAGCCCGAGCCGGCCGACGCCGAGGATCCGCCGTCGACCCGGTCGCTCTTCCGGTTGTGGCGCTTCGCGCGGCCGTATCGCGCGCGCCTGGCAGCCGGATTCGCGCTGACGCTGGGATCGACCGCGGCGACGATGGTGCCGCCGTACCTGACGATGCCCCTGATGGACGACGTGCTGATTCCGTTCCAGAACGGCGTGCCGATCGATCCGGGGCTCGTGACGCTGTACCTGGGGGGGCTGCTCGCCGCCGCGCTGCTCGCGTGGGTGCTCGGATGGGCGCGAACCTACGTGCTCGCGCTCGTCAGCGAGCGCATCGGATCCGACCTGCGCACCGAAACCTACCAGCACCTGCTGAGACTGTCGCTCGAGTACTTCGGAGGCAAGCGCACGGGCGACCTGATGGCGCGGATCGGCAGCGAAACCGACCGCATCAACGTGTTCCTGTCGCTGCACCTGCTCGATTTCGCGACCGACGTGCTGATGATCGCGATGACCGCCGCGATCCTGGTGTCGATCGACCCGTGGCTGGCGATGGTCACGCTGATGCCGCTGCCGTTGATCGCGTGGCTGATCCACCTGGTGCGCGATCGCCTGCGCCACGGTTTCGAGAAGCTCGACCGGATCTGGGCCGAAGTCACCAACGTGCTCGCCGACACGATCCCCGGGATTCGCGTGGTCAAGGCCTTCGCACAGGAGCGCCGCGAGACCGCGCGCTTTCGTGCGGCCAACGAACACAACCGCGTCGCCAACGACCGGCTGAACCGGATCTGGTCGCTGTTCTCGCCATCGGTGACGCTTGCCACCGAGATCGGCCTGCTCGTCGTCTGGGCCTTCGGCATCTGGCAGGTCGCGCGCGGAAGGATCACGGTCGGCGTGCTGACGGCCTTCCTCGCGTACATCGGGCGCTTCTACACGCGGCTCGATTCGATGAGCCGGATCGTCTCGAACACGCAGAAGGCGGCCGCGGGAGCCAAGCGCATCTTCGACATTCTCGACCACGTCTCGAGCGTCCCGGAGCCTGCACAACCGGTGCACCTGGCGCATGTCGAGGGACGCATCGAGATGCGCGGGATCGGCTTCCGATACGGCAACCGCGCGGTGATTCGCGACCTCGACCTGGACATCGCGCCCGGAGAGATGGTCGGGCTCGTCGGCCACAGCGGCTCGGGCAAGAGCACGCTGGTCAACCTGATCTGCCGTTTCTACGACGTCACCGAAGGCTCGATCCGCATCGACGGCGTCGACATCCGTTCGCTGCCGATCGCCGAGTACCGGCGACATATCGGCCTGGTGCTGCAGGAGCCGTTCCTGTTCTTCGGGACGATCGCCGAGAACATCGCCTACGGCAGGCCCGAAGCAGGCCGCGACGAGATCGTCGCGGCGGCGCGGGCGGCGCACGCGCACGAATTCATCCTGCGCCTGCCGCACGGCTACGACTCGCTGGTCGGCGAGCGCGGGCAGGCACTGTCGGGCGGCGAAAGGCAGCGGATCTCGATCGCCCGCGCCCTGCTGATCGATCCGCGCATCCTGATCCTCGACGAAGCGACTTCGTCGGTCGACACGGAAACCGAACGCGAGATCCAGAAGGCGCTCGACAACCTCGTGCAGGGACGCACGACGATCGCGATCGCGCACCGGCTCAGCACGCTGCGCAAGGCGGACCGGCTCGTCGTGCTCGACCGCGGCCGCGTCGTCGAGTCCGGCACGCACGACGAACTGATGGCGCGCGAAGGGCACTACCACGCGCTGTATCGCGCGCAGCAGCGCCGTGCCCCGGACGATTCGGGATCGGGCGAGACCTTCGGTTCCGACGCCGACATCGAGGAGTCGCCCGTCCCGGCGGGCGAGCTGCGCTCATGACGAACGCAGCGGCGAACTGCGTGGCGAACGGCGCCGGTTTCGCGCTGTCGCGCGACGAGTCCGGACGCCTCGTCTATCGAGGCGACGACGGGACCGAGCACACGGGGGTCGTTCCGGTGCGCGCGTTCCCGATCACCGCGCCCGACGGCGGGGTGTCGCTAGTGCGCGGCGACGGGCGCGAACTCGTGTGGATCGCCGACCTCGGCGACGTGCCGCAACCGATGCGCGCAATGCTCGAAGGCGAACTCGCGTCGCGCGAGTTCGTTCCCGAGATCCTGCGCCTGCGGGCGGTCTCCGGTTTCGTCACACCGTGCACCTGGCACGTCGCGACCGATCGCGGCGACACGCAGTTCGTGCTGCGCGGCGAGGAGGCGATACGCCACCTGTCGCGCAATACCCTGCTGATCGGCGATCAGCACGGCGTGCACTACCTGATTCGGGACGTCGATGCGCTCGATGCCGCGAGTCGCAGGATGCTCGACCGGTTCATGTGACGACGCCCGGCGCAGGTCGAGCGG
>CAYZYC010000030.1:10915-24475 GCA_964481165.1 uncultured Limnobacter sp.
GAGTCGCAGGATGCTCGACCGGTTCATGTGACGACGCCCGGCGCAGGTCGAGCGGGATCAGCGCAGGTCGAGCAGTTCGAGCAGGTCGAGCGGCGCGTGGATGAGGTCGTCGGCTCCCCAGCTCTGGGGCAGCGATTCGATTCCGCAGAACCCGTAGGCGGCCGCCACGGTGCGCATCTGCGCGGCGCGCCCGGCCTCGATGTCGCGCAGGTCGTCGCCCACGTAGACGCACTGCCGCGTCGACACCGACGCCAGCCGCGCGCCGTGCAGCAACGGTTCGGGGTGCGGCTTCGCGAACGCCGTCGTGTCCCCGCCGATCGCGCAGACCGCGCGGTCGAGCACGCCGAGCGCATCGAGGATCGGCCGCACGAGGCGCTCGAACTTGTTGCTGACCACGCCCCAGCGGATGCCTTCGTCGTCGAGCGTGTCGAGCACCTCGGCCATTCCCGGGAACAGGCACGTGTGCACGTTCATCGCCGACTCGTATCGCTGCAGGAATTCCTCGCGCAGGCGTTCGAAGGCCGGATCGTCGCGCCCGACGCCGAGCCCGCGGCCGATCAGGCCGCGCGCCCCCATCGACGCGTACGGCCGCAGCTCCTCGAAGGGCATCGGCGGCAGCCCGCGCTCGGCGCGCATCGCCTGCACCGGCGCGACGAGGTCCTCGGCCGTGTCGGCGAGCGTGCCGTCGAGATCGAAGAACACCGCGCGGGGACGCGCGCGCGTGCCCGCGCCATGGGGCGGTGCGTTCATCGTGCGCTCGCTTCGACGCGCCGGCAGGCCATCAGGTAGTTGACGTCCGGGTCGCGGGGATCGAGCCGGTAGCGACCCGTGATCGGGCTCCAGGTCATGCCCGTCACCTCGATCGGCTCCAGGCCGTTGCGCCGCGCGGCGCCCGCCAGTTCGGACGGTCGAATGAACTTCGCGTACTCGTGCGTTCCGCGCGGCAACATGCGCAACAGGTATTCGGCGCCGAGGATCGCCAGCGCGAAAGCCTTCGGATTGCGGTTGATCGTCGAGAAGAACACCCATCCGCCCGGACGCGCGAGCGTCGCGCACGCGCGCACCGTCGACTCGGCGTCGGGGACGTGCTCGAGCAGTTCCATGCAGGTCACGATGTCGAAGGCGCCGGGCTCGCGCGCCGCGAGTTCCTCGGCGGCGATGCGTTCGTAGTCGAGATGCACGCCGGTTTCGAGCGCGTGCAGTTCGGCGACCTGCAGCGGACGCTCGCCCAGATCGATGCCGAGCACAGTGGCGCCCCGCTGCGCCATCGACTCGGAGAGTATTCCGCCGCCGCAGCCGACATCGACCACACGCCGGCCAGCGAGCGGTGCGTGCGAGTCGATCCAGTCGAGGCGCAGCGGATTGATCTCGTGCAGCGGGCGGAACTCGGACTCCGGATCCCACCAGCGGGCGGCGAGTGCCTGGAACTTCGCGACTTCGGCCGGGTCGACGTTCGTTGCGCGGGGTACCGGAGGGACTGGCGGCGGCATCTTGGCTCGTCGTTGCGTGAACCGTGATTCTAAGCGCCAAAAAAAACCCCGCCGAAGCGGGGTTTCCGTGGTGCAGCCGGCGTGGCCGGCTGCTGGCTGCGCAATTACCTGCGGGTGCGCGTGCCGACCACTTCGACTTCCACGCGACGGTTCTTCGCGCGGCCTTCGCGGGTACGGTTGTCGGCGATCGGCTGCTTCTCGCCTTTGCCTTCCGTGTACACGCGGTTCGCCTCGATGCCCTTGCTGACGAGGTAGGCCTTGACCGACTCGGCACGACGTACCGACAGACCCTGGTTGTACTTCTCGGTACCGATGCTGTCGGTATGACCGACCGCGATCACCACTTCCAGGTTCACGTCGGAGAGCTTGCCGACCAGGTCGTCCAGGCGCGACTTGCCTTCGGGCTTGAGCACCGACTTGTCGAAATCGAAGAACGTGTCGGCAGCGAAGGTGACCTTCTCGCTCGTCGGGGCCGGTGCCGGAGCGGGCTTCGGCGGCGGGGGCGGCGGCGGGGGCGGTGCGGCCGCAGGAGCGGGCGCCGGCGGGGGCGGGGGCTTCGGCAGCAGGTCGTCGTCGCAACCCACGAAAGCGTCGGCGGGGGTCCAGTAGCCGGTGTGCAAGCAGTTGCCCGCGCCCGCGCGGACCACGCCGCGATCGGGGCTTACCACGTAGCCGAACTTGTCGGGGGGAGCGGTCTGGGCGACCGAGACCATCGAGACCGACATCATCGCCGCAGCGACGACGCAGGTCAGTTTGACCGGTTTGTTCATGTTTCTCCTTTCGGTAGAACTGAAATTCTGGATTCGACGCTGACAGGCGCAAGTTACGGCCCGGAAATCAGACCCCACCTGACAAAATTTCGCCAACCCGATTCTGCCACACGGTAGTACGGCCAACCACCTCGGCCAGGGCGTCTCTGGCCCCTGCGTCAGCGAGCTGTCTCATCTGGACAACATGCCGTCCGGCGACCCAAACGTCGGTCACGTGCTCGCGTCCGCAGGCGTAGATCAGCTGCGAAACAGGGTCGTAGACCGGCGACAGCTCCGGCGCCGAGAGATCGATCGCGACGAGATCCGCCTGCTTTCCCGGCTCGATCGAGCCGATCCGTTCGTCGAGTCCGAGCGCTCGCGCCGCGTCGAGCGTCATCGCCTGCAGCGTGCGCGGCGCCGACCAGGCATCGGCGCGTGCGCTGCTGCCTTTGGCCAGCAACGCGGCGGTACGCGCCTCGCCGAGCACGTCGAGCCGGTTGTTGCTCGCCGAGCCGTCGGTGCCGATTCCGACCGGGATTCCGAGCTCGTGCATCCGGGTCGTCGGTGCGATTCCGCAGGCGAGCTTGAGGTTCGAGTGCGGGCAGTGCGCTACCGATGCGCGGCTTTCCGCGAGCAGGCGCAGGTCGGTTTCGTCGACGTGCACGGCGTGCACGGCGATCAGTTCGGGTCCGAGCAGGCCCAGCGCGTCCAGCCGCGCCAGGGGGCGCCGGCCGTAGCGTGCGAGGCTCTCGTCGATCTCGGCGGCGGTCTCGTGCACGTGCACGTGGATCGGCAGCCCCAGTTCGCGTGACAGCGTGGCGATCCGCGCGAGGGATTCGTCGCCGACCGTGTACGGCGCATGCGGCGCGAGGCAGAAGCTGACGAGCGGTTCGTCGCGCAACCGGTCGCGCAGCTCGAGGCCCTTGCGCAGGTACCCGGCCGGATCGCTCGCGTACGCGCTCGGGAAATCGACCGTCACGATCCCCTGCACCGTGCGAATGCCCAGTGCGAGCGCCGCTTCGACCGACGCTTCCGGGAAGAAGTACATGTCGTTCACGCAGGTCGTGCCGCCGAGCAGCAGTTCGGCGAACGCGAGCATCGCACCGTCGTGCACGAACTGCGTGCCGACCAGCTGCGACTCGAGCGGCCACATGCGCTCGCGCAGCCATCGCTGCATCGGCATGTCGTCGCCGACACCGCGCAGCAGCGCCATCGCGGCGTGCGTGTGCAGGTCGACGAATCCCGGCGTCAGCAGATGTCCGGGAAGCGGCAGCGCAGTCGCTTGCGGATGGCGCGCACGCGCCTCGGCGATCGGCGCGACTTCGACGATGCGTTCGCCTTCGACGACCACCGCGTGATCGACGAGCACGCGCCGGCTTTCCGATGCGGGGGATCCGCCGTGCGCCACCGGCGCGATCCATCGGGGAGCGAGGAGCACTGCGCGGGTCGAAGCCGGGGCGGAATCGGGCATGGGTCGCGGTCGGAGCTGTCGATCTCGCATGGTAAAATACCCGGTTTTTCCGCGCGCTCCCAGGCGCCGCCTTCGCTCCCTTTCATCCCCCTCGTTTCACGACCCGCAGCCGCATGGATTCCTTCGCCAAAGAAACGCTTCCGATCAGCCTCGAAGAGGAGATGCGCCGCTCGTATCTCGACTACGCGATGAGCGTGATCGTGGGCAGGGCGCTGCCGGACGTGCGCGACGGGCTCAAGCCCGTGCATCGGCGCGTGCTGTTCGCGATGCACGAATCGAACAACGTGTGGAACCGTCCGTTCGTGAAGTGCGCGCGCATCGTCGGCGAGGTGATGGGGAAATACCACCCGCACGGGGACGCGTCGATCTACGACACGCTGGTGCGGATGGCGCAGGACTTCTCGCTGCGCTACCTGCTGGTCGACGGACAGGGCAACTTCGGCTCGGTCGACGGCGACAACGCGGCGGCGATGCGCTACACCGAGTGCCGGCTGCAGCGGCTGGCCGGCGAGATGCTCGCCGACATCGAAAAGGAAACCGTCGACTTCCAGCCGAACTACGACGGCAAGGAACAGGAACCGACCGTCCTGCCCGCGCGGATTCCGAACCTGCTGATCAACGGCTCGGCGGGGATCGCGGTCGGGATGGCGACGAACATCCCGCCGCACAACCTCGGCGAAGTCGTCGAGGCGTGCCTTGCGCTGCTGCGGCGCCCCGACACGACGATCGACGAGCTGATCGAGATCGTGCCGGCGCCCGATTTCCCGACCGCCGGAATCATCTACGGCGTGCAGGGCGTGCGCGAAGGCTATCGCACCGGGCGCGGGCGCGTCGTCATGCGCGCGAAGACGCACTTCGAGGACATGGAGCGCGGCAACCGCACGGCGATCATCGTCGACGAGCTGCCGTACCAGGTCAACAAGCGCCTGCTGCTCGAGCGCATTGCCGATCTCGTCAACGAACGCAAGATCGACGGCATATCGGACATCCGCGACGAATCCGACAAGTCGGGAATGCGCGTCGTCATCGAGCTCAAGCGCGGCGAGTTGCCCGAAGTCGTGCTGAACAACCTGTACAAGCAGACACAGCTGCAGGACACCTTCGGCATCAACATGGTCGCGCTGGTCGACGGGCAGCCGCGGCTGCTGAACCTGCGGCAGATGCTCGAGGCGTTCCTGTCGCACCGGCGCGAGGTGATCACGCGCCGCACCGTGTTCGAGCTGCGCAAGGCGCGCGAGCGCGGGCACGTGCTCGAAGGGCTCGCCGTGGCGATCGCCAACGTCGACGAGATGATCGAGCTGATCAAGGCGTCGCCGACGCCGCCGATCGCGAAGGAACGGCTGATGGCGCGCGCGTGGCAGGCCGGCGTCGCGCGCGAAATGCTCGAGCGCGCCGGCAGCGACATCGCGGCATACCGGCCCGAGGGGCTCGACACGTCCGTCGGACTCGTCGGCGACGGCTACCGCCTGTCCGAGGTGCAGGCGGGCGAGATCCTGCAGATGCGGCTGCAGCGGCTCACCGGGCTCGAGCAGGACAAGATCGTGCAGGAATACCGCGAGGTCATCGGCCAGATCAACGACCTGCTCGACATCCTCGCGCGCCCCGAGCGGATCACGACGATCATCGGCGACGAACTGAAGTCGATCAAGTCGGACTACGGCGACGAGCGCCGCTCCGAGATCGAGCACAACGTCAGCGAACTCGACACCGAGGACCTGATCGCGCCGCAGGACATGGTCGTGACGCTGTCGCACACCGGCTACATCAAGAGCCAGCCGCTGTCCGAGTACCGCGCACAGCGGCGCGGCGGCCGCGGCAAGCAGGCCGCGTCGATGAAGGAGGAAGACTGGGTCGACCAGCTGTTCATCGCGAACACGCACCAGTACATCCTGTGTTTCTCGAACCGCGGCCGCGTCTACTGGATCAAGGTCTGGGAGGTTCCGCAGGGCGGGCGCAACTCGCGAGGCAGGCCGATCGTCAACCTGTTCCCGCTGGCCGACGGCGAGAAGATCACCGTCGTGCTGCCGGTGAAGTCCTTCGACGAATCGATGTACGTGTTCATGGCGACGAGCCTCGGAACCGTCAAGAAGACACCGCTGTCGGAGTTCGCCAATCCGCGCAAGGCAGGGATCATCGCGGTCGACCTGGACGAGGGAGATTTCCTGATCGGCGTCGGCATCACCGACGGCGAGCACGACGTGATGCTGTTCTCCGACGCGGGCAAGGCGGTGCGTTTCGACGAGAACGACGTTCGACCGATGGGACGCGGCGCGCGCGGCGTGCGCGGGATGATGCTCGACGACGGCCAGCAGGTGATCTCGATGCTGGTCGCCGGCGGCGAGGAGAAGTCGGTGCTGACCGCAACCGAGAACGGTTTCGGCAAACGCACGCCGATCACCGAGTACACGCGCCACGGTCGCGGCACGAAAGGCATGATCGCGATCCAGACTTCCGAACGCAACGGCAAGGTCGTTGCCGCCGTGCTGGTCGATCCGAACGACGAGATCATGCTGATCACCACCACCGGCGTGCTCGTTCGCACGCGCGTCTCGGAGATCCGCGAGATGGGCCGGGCGACGCAGGGCGTGACGCTGATCGCCGTCGACGACGGCACGACGCTGTCGCGGGTGCAGCGCGTCGTCGAGCGCGATGCGAACGGCACCGGCGACGAAGCGCAGCCGGGCGATGCCGACGCGGAAGCCGGCACGCCGGACCCGGCGCCCTAGCAGGCGCATCTCCGTGCGACGCGCAAGGCGAAGATGACGCTGTTCACGGAGATCGTGCTCCCGGTCTTCGTGCTGATCGTGATCGGGTTCCTGGCTGCGCGCACGGCGGCGTTGTCGGAGGAGGGAATCCGGGCGCTGTCGGATGCCGCGTTCCTGATCTTCATGCCCGCGCTGCTGTTCGGCGCGATCGCCCGAGTCGATTTCGCGCAGCTCTCGCCGGGCGCCGCGTTCGCCTACTACGCGATCGGCGTGCCGTTGTTCGCGCTCGTGCTCGCGGTGCAGGTCGTGCGCACGCGCGACGCGGCGAAATCGACGATCCATGCGCTCACCGGACTGTTCGGCAATACGGTGATGCTCGGCATTCCCGTCGTGCGCCTGGCGTATGGCGAAACCGGCCTGGCGCTGCTGCTGACGATCATCGCGGTGCACGCGCTGATCTTCCTGAGCCTGGGCACGCTGGTGCTCGAACTGTCGGTGCTCGCGCGCAGCGACGGTCCGGCGCAGCGGTCGCGATCGGCGATCGCCGGCCGGCTGCTGCAGGTGGCGCGCTCGGCGCTGATCCACCCCGTCGTGCTGCCGATCCTCGCCGGCCTTGCGTGGTCGGCTGCCGGCTGGAGTCTTCCGCGCCCGCTGGACCAGTCGCTTTCGATGCTGGGTTCGGCAGCCGCGCCGCTGTGCCTGGTGCTGCTCGGCGCGTCGCTCGCGCAGTTCGACCTGCGGCAGGGACTCGCCACCGCGGCGGGACTCACGGTCCTCAAGAGCTTCGTATTCCCGCTGCTGATCTGGATGGGCGGCGCGTGGGTCTTCCGGCTCGATTCGTTGCCGCTGGCCGTCGCCACCGTCACCGCGGCGTTGCCCACGGGTGCCAACGTCTACCTGTTCGCGCAGCGATACGAAGCGCAGGTGCACGAGGTCAGCGCTGCGGTGACCTTGTCGACGCTGGCCGCGGCGGTCACGTTGCCGTGGCTGCTGTTGCGCCTGCCGGCCTCCTGAGACGCTTTGGTACGATGCCGTCCATGTCCGAACCCGGTCCCGGCGACGAGCCCGCACCCGCGCCTTCCCGTGCCGACGAGCCCGGCGGCCTGGAATCGTTGCGCGCGGGCATCGACCGGGTCGACCGGGAAATCCTCGAGCGGCTGAACGAGCGCGCGCGGCTCGCACAACGCGTCGGCGAGTGGAAGAAGGAACACGGTGCGCCGGTCCTGCGTCCGGAGCGCGAGGCGCAGATCATGCGCAAGCTGCGCGAACGGAACCCGGGGCCGTTGCCCGGCGATGCGATCGAGGCAGTGTGGCGCGAGATCGTTTCGGCGTGTCGCGAGCTCGAGCGCCGGCTGCGGATCGCATACCTCGGGCCGCCCGGCACCTTTTCCGAGCAGGCGGTGGCGCGCCATTTCGGCTCGTCGGTCGACACGATCCCGTGCGCGTCGATCGACGAGGTGTTCCGCGCGACCGAGGCCGGCGCTGCCGATTTCGGCGTCGTCCCGGTAGAGAATTCGAGCGAAGGCGCGGTGAGCCGCACGCTCGACCTGCTGCTGCATACGCCGCTGACGATCAGCGGCGAGATCTCGCTGGCGGTGCGCCAGAACCTGATGCGCCAGCGTGCGTCGCTCGACGGCTTGCGTCGCATCGTTTCGCATCCGCAATCGCTCGCGCAGTGCAACGCCTGGCTCGAGACGCATGCGCGCGGCGTGGAACGGGTTCCGGTCGCGAGCAACGCCGAAGCCGCGCGCCTGGCGTCGCTCGACGAAGACACCGCCGCGATCGCCGGCGACAGCGCGGCGCTGCGCTACGGCCTGCAACTCGTCGCCACCGGAATCCAGGACGACCCGAACAACCGCACGCGGTTCACCGTGATCGGCGAGCAGGCGTGCGCGCCGTCGGGCGACGACCAGACATCGCTGATCCTGTCGGTGCCCGATCGCGCCGGCGCGATGCACGCATTGATCGAGCCGCTGGCGCGACACGGCGTGTCGATGAAGCGCTTCGAGTCGCGCCCGGCACGCCAGGGGCTGTGGGAGTACTACTTCTACATCGACGTGATCGGCCACCGCGACGATCCGCCGGTCGCGGCAGCGCTCGCCGAGCTCGCGACGCAGTCGGCATTCTGCAAGGTCGTCGGCTCGTACCCCCGATCGGGCGGTTGACGCGCGCAACTCGGTTATCCTGCCACTGCGAAGCCGGGCGCCCGTTCGGTCGCAACCTTTCGATCCGAAGCCGAAACTCATGACCATCCAGGCTCCCGACTACGTCCGGAAAATCGCTCCCTATCAGGCGGGCAAGCCGATCTCCGAGCTGGCGCGCGAATACGGACTGCAGGCCGATCGCATCGTCAAGCTCGCGTCCAACGAGAATCCGCTGGGCATGCCGGAATCGGCGCGCGCGGCGATGATCGCCGAACTCGCCGAATGCGGGCGCTACCCGGACTCCAACGGCTTCGAACTGAAGAAGGCGCTGTCGGCGCGCTATTCGGTGCCGCAGGAGTGGATCACGCTGGGCAACGGTTCGAACGACGTGCTCGAACTGGCCGCGCACGCGTTGCTGCAGCCCGGTGCCTCGGCCGTCTACTCGCAATACTCGTTCGCCGTCTACGCGCTCGCCACGCAGGAGACCGGGGCGCGGGCGATCGTCGTGCCGGCGCGCGAACTCGGCCACGACCTCGATGCGATGCGCGCCGCGATCGCGGTCGACACGCGCATCGTGTTCATCGCGAATCCGAACAATCCCACCGGAACGTGGCTCGCGCCCGAGGCGATCGACGAGTTTCTCGCGTCGGTGCCGCCCGACGTCGTGGTCGTGCTCGACGAGGCATACGACGAATACCTCGATCCCGCGTTGCGGACCGATTCGACGCGGTACGTCCGGCGCTATCCGAACGTGATCGTCTGCCGCACGTTCTCGAAGGCCTACGGGCTCGCCGGCCTGCGGATCGGATTCGGCATCGCGCAGGCCGAACTGACCGACCTGATGAACCGCGTGCGCCAGCCGTTCAACGTCGGTTGCGCCGCGCAGGCCGCGGCGGTGGCGGCGCTCGGCGACGAGGCGTTCCTCGAGCGCAGCTACGAGACCAACCGCGCGGGACTCGACCGGCTGCAGGGCGCGTTCCAGCGCATGGGTCTCGAATACGTTCCCTCGTACGGCAACTTCGTGCTGGTGCGCGTCGGCGACGCCGCGCGCATCTACGAGGCGCTGCTGCACGCCGGGATCATCGTGCGCCCGGTCGACAACTACGGTCTGCCGGAATGGTTGCGCGTCTCGGTGGGCCTGGCCGAGGAGAACGAAGCGTTCCTGCAGGCGTTCGAGAAGGCGATGAGGCACGAGTGACGGCGGCGGTACAGAAGGTCGCCATCCTCGGCGTCGGCCTGATCGGCGCATCGCTGGCAGCCGCGCTTTCGCGTGCGCGCAGCGTAGCGCAGGTCGCCGGATACTCCCCCGGCGACGATGCGCAGGTCGCGCGCGCGCTCGGCCATCTCGACGTCGCCTGCGCGAGCGTCGCCGAAGCGGTGTCCGGCGCGTCGTTCGTCGTCGTCGCGGCGCCGGTCCCCGCGATGCCTGCATTGTTCGCGCAGATCCGCGAGACGCTCGATCCGTACGCCGTCGTCACCGATTGCGGCAGCACGAAGCGCAGCGTGATCGATGCGGCGCGCCGGACGCTCGGCGACGCGTTCCTGCGCTACGTTCCCGGCCACCCGATCGCCGGCTCGGAGCACAGCGGCGCGCAGGCCGCCGACGCCGATCTGTTCCGGGGCCGCCGCTGGCTGCTGTGTCCGCTGGAGGCCACGCCGCAGCAGCACTGCGAGGCGGTGGCGCGGCTCGTCGAACCGACCGGCGCGCAGGTGGCGACGCTCGACCCGATGCTTCACGACCGGCTGTTCGCCGAAGTCTCGCACTGGCCGCACGCGGTCGCGTTCTCGCTGTCGGCGGCGATCGGCGGGCACGAACTCGCCGACCAGGCGATCGAGTACTCGGGCGCGGGGCTGCGCGACACGACGCGCGTCGGCGCTTCGTCGCCGACGCTGTGGGCCGACATCCTGCTGGACAACCGCGACGCGTGCCTCGACTCGGCGCAACGCTTCCGCGAATCCGCCGATGCGGTGCATGCGGCGTTGCGCGACGGCGACCGCGAGTCGCTGGTGCGCATCTTCTCGGCGGCGAGCCGCTGGCGCAACCGCCTGTCCTGAAGCGGAGAAGCACCCATGCAGCGCAGTCTTCGCCGCAGTTTCCGCGTGTCGGCCGGCGGGCGCCTGTCGGGACGCATCCGCGTTCCGGGAGACAAGTCGATCTCGCACCGCGCCGTGATGCTCGGCGCGATCGCCGACGGCGTCACGCAGGTTTCGGGGTTTCTCCAGGGCGCCGACGCGATCTCGACGATGAACGTCTTCCGCGCGCTCGGCGTCTCGATCGCGGGCCCGCGCGACGGCCGCGTCACGGTGAACGGCGTCGGGCTGCACGGCCTGCGCGCAGCGACCGGCGCGCTCGATTGCGGCAACGCCGGGACCGCGATGCGCCTGCTGATGGGGCTGCTCGCGGGGCAGCGCTTCGAATCGACGCTGGTCGGCGACGAAAGCCTGTCGAAGCGGCCGATGCGCAGGGTCGCCGAGCCGCTCGAGCGGATGGGCGCGCGGATCGAAACGAGGGATGGCCGTCCGCCGGTGCGCATCCTGCCTTCTGCCGGACTGCACGGAATCCGCTATTCGATGCCGGTCGCCAGCGCGCAACTGAAGTCGGCGCTGCTGCTCGCCGGCCTGTATGCCGACGGCGCGACGACCGTCGTCGAGCCGGCGCCCACGCGCGACCACACCGAACGCATGCTCGGCGGTTTCGGCGTGAAGGTCGACAACGCCGCTACGGCCGACGGCGCTGCGGTCACGGTGCGCCCGGGCCAGTCGCTGCGCGCGACGTCGATCGACGTGCCTGCCGATATCTCGTCGGCCGCGTTCTTCCTGGTCGGTGCATCGATCGCCGAAGGCTCCGACCTGACGCTCGAACACGTCGGGATGAATCCGACGCGCACGGGAATCGTCGAGATCCTGCGGCGCATGGGTGCCGACATCGAGATCCGCGACGAGCGCGACGTCGGCGGCGAACCGGTCGCCGACCTGCGGGTGCGTTCGGCGCCGCTGCACGGAATCGACGTGCCGCCCGAACTCGTTCCGCTGGCGATCGACGAGTTTCCGGCGCTGTTCGTCGCGGCGTGCTGCGCCGAAGGGCGCACCGTCGTGAGCGGCGCGGCAGAACTGCGCGTGAAGGAGTCGGACCGGATCGCGGTGATGGCCGAAGGCCTCGCTGCGCTCGGCTTCGACACGCAGCCGACTGCCGACGGCATCGTCATCGACGGACGCGGCGGCGAACGGCACGTCTTCGGCGCGGGCACGGTGCAGGCGCACGCCGACCACCGGATCGCGATGTCGATGGCGATCGCGGCGCTGCGCGCGAGCGGGCCGGTGTGCATCGAAGACACCGCGAACGTCGCGACGTCGTTTCCCGGCTTCGAGCAGCTGGCGCGCCGGGTCGGACTCGAGATCGTCGAACAGGCATCGCAGTGAATGCGCCGCTGATCACGATCGACGGGCCGACGGCGTCGGGCAAGGGGACCGTCGCTCAGCGGGTCGCGCACGCGCTCGGATGGGCGTGGCTCGATTCGGGCGCGCTGTACCGGCTGTGCGCGCTGCGCGCGTTGCGCGAAGGCGTCGATCTGGACGACGAAGCGGGGCTGGCCGCGCTCGCCGCGACGCTTCCGGCACGGTTTTTCGCCGGACGCGTCGAACTCGACGGACAGGACGTCAGCGACGCGATCCGCGACGAGTCGGTCGGCAACGCCGCATCGCGGATCGCGGCCCTGCCCGGGCTGCGGCGGGCGCTGCTCGCACTGCAGCGATCGTTCCGGCGCCCGCCCGGACTGGTCGCCGACGGGCGAGACATGGGGACCGTCGTGTTTCCGGACGCGCAGCTGAAGGTCTTCCTGACCGCGAGCGCCGAATCGCGCGCGGAGCGTCGGCATAAACAGTTGATCGAAAAGGGGTTTTCTGCTACTCTCCCGGACCTCTTACGGGACCTGCGGCAGCGTGACGAGCGCGATGCGAATCGCGCAGTGGCGCCCCTGCAGCCCGCGGAAGACGCGGTCGTGATCGACTCGACGCATCTCGACATCGACGCCACCGTCGAACGGGTCCTGAGGTCGTACCACGCACGTGCTCGCGGCTGACCGGCGCAAGCCGGGTTCGTCGCGGGAAAGAGAACGCCGTTGCGCGGCATCGCCGGAATCGGCAATCGGGTCCTCCGATTGCTGCTTCGACGATCCGCCCGTGACGGCGGATGAAGCGGCTCGCCCGCACGCAGCGCTCCTGCGCCGCCGCGGAACAGTCGCACGGGGTTCGTCGTTCGCGCGACGAACGGGTGATCAACTCCGCTGGGTTGTCGCCCTGCCGTGAATCCCCGCGTCCGTTCGGACGAGACAAGAGGGGACGCAGCGGGGACCGGCCGTCCGGCGTGCATCGTTCATACGGGAATCGATTTGACTACTGCAACCGCAACTTCCACCGAAGCCAGCGAAAGTTTTGCCCAGCTGTTCGAAGAATCCCTGTCGCGCCAGGAGATGCGCCAGGGCGAAGTCATCACCGCCGAAGTGGTGCGCATCGACCACAACTTCGTCGTCGTCAATGCCGGACTGAAGTCCGAGAGCTTCATCCCGATCGAGGAGTTCCACGACGATCGCGGCGAACTCGACGTTCGCGAAGGCGATTTCGTGTCGGTCGCGATCGAGGCGCTCGAAGACGGCTACGGCGAGACGCGCCTGTCGCGCGATCGCGCCAAGCGCCTGTCTGCGTGGGTCAGCCTCGAGAAGGCGCTCGAATCGGGCGAACAGGTCGACGGCACGATCACCGGCAAGGTCAAGGGCGGACTCACCGTCATGACCAACGGAATCCGCGCGTTCCTGCCCGGCTCGCTGATCGACACGCGCCCGGTCAAGGACACGACGCCCTACGAGGGCAAGACCCTCGAGTTCAAGGTCATCAAGCTCGATCGCAAGCGCAACAACGTGGTCCTTTCGCGCCGTGCGGTCGTCGAACTGACGCAGGGCGAGGAGCGCGCGAAGCTGCTCGAGACGCTGCACGAGGGCGCGATCG
>CAYZYC010000031.1:0-2350 GCA_964481165.1 uncultured Limnobacter sp.
GCGCACCCGCCGCACACGGCCCGCGCCTTTGCCGGACACGTGGGCTGTGCTCGCGTGGAACGCGGCCGGGTGCGCCCTCGGTTGCGTTGTCGGCTGTGCGCTCGGTTGCGATGTCGGCTGCGCTCTCGTTTGCGTTAACGGCTGTGCTCTCGTTTGCGTTGTCAGCTGTGCTCTCGTCTGCGTAGTCGGCTGCGGTCCATTCAGGCGCGGCCACTCGCCGGCTTGCCTCAGCGTTGTCGTCCGCGGCTTGTCGAGGTTCGGCCACTCGTCGGCGCGCACTCCGGAATGCCCGAATTTCGGGCATTTCTGCTCGGACTTTCGGTAGTTCGAGGAGAAACGCCCGGAAATCGGGCGCTCGCAACTGCGGACACCGTGGCGGGATGCAGTGCCGACGCCGCAGCGTGCGTTGCCGACGCCCTGGCTTGCTGTACCGACGCCATGCCGTGCCATGCCCCCGCCGAGCCATGCTGGACCGACGCCATGCCGTCCCATCCCCCCGCCGTGCCGTGCCGTGTCGAAGCAGTGCCTTGCCGTGGCGCGTGCCCGCCTGATCCGCGCCTCGGCAGCGATCGTCGTCGGCTCGCGCAATACTCCCGCATCCGCGTCACGTACCGCTACCGCTACCGCCAATCGAGAGTATCGGGCGGCAAACACCGACGCCGGTATTCGTCGGGCCGGGGCAACGCTCGGCGCGGCGCGGCGTAGGCCGTAGCGGCTCGGGGGCGCGCCGGCCACGGCGATTCTGCGGCGCCGAGCAGCGCAGTCGCGGGGTCGGCGCGCGCAGCGCGCTTCGTTCCTCTGACTCGCGGCGGATGTCCGAGCGGAGCGCGCGAAGCGCGCGCAGCGAGTTCCGCCGCGCGACCCCGGGACGAGCAGCGCAGGGAAGTCGGTGCGCAGCACCGACCGTCGCAGCCATCGCCGTGGCCGGCGCGCCCCCGAGCCGCTACGGCCTGCGCCGCGCCGCGCCGAGCGTTGCCCCGGCCCGACGCGCACCACCGCTCTCGCAAGCGCCGGTCGCACGTCAGTCGCGCAGCCAGTCGCGCACGGCGTCGAGCGAACGTTCGGCAGTCAGATCGATGTCCAGCGCCGTGATCGACGCCCATCCCTGCTCGACCGCATGAAAGTCGGTGCCCGGCCCCGCTTCCTTCGCCCGGCCGGCGGGCCCGATCCAGTAGATCGTGTCGCCGCGCGGGCTCGTCGTGCGCACGACCGGCTCGGCCAGGTGGCGACGGCCCAGCCGCGTGACCATCACGCCGCGCAGTTCGTCGAGCGGACACGCCGGCACGTTCACGTTCAGCAGCGTCGGCGACACGATCGGATTGCGGGCATGCCGCTCGAGCAGGCGGCGCGCGACGACCGCCGCGGTATCGAGGTGCTCGTGGCCGCGGCGCGCGAGCGAGAACGCGATCGACGGAACTCCGAGCAGGTATCCCTCCATCGCTGCTGCGACCGTGCCGGAGTAGATCGTGTCGTCGCCCATGTTCGCGCCGTCGTTGATTCCCGACAGGACGAGATCGGGCCGGTGATCGAGCAATCCGGTGACAGCGAGGTGCACGCAGTCGGTCGGCGTGCCGTTCACGTAGAAGAATCCGTTCGCGGCGACGCGCACCGACAGCGGCCGGTCGAGCGTGAGCGAGTTCGAAGCGCCGCTTCGATCGCGTTCGGGCGCGATCACCGTGACCTCGCCGAAGGCGCCGGCGACTTCCGCAAGTTTCTCGATTCCCGGAGAGAAGTAACCGTCGTCGTTGCTGATCAGGATGCGCATTCAGGAAACACGGTGCACTCGCCGACGGCGGACAACCTCGTCCTCATTCAGTTTTCCGCGGGCGAATTGCGGATGTACGCCTTGAGCATCCGGTTCTCGAAGCCCTGCTCCTCGAGAACCGCGCGCGCGACATCGTGGAACGAGATCACGCCGAGCAGCGTCGTGCCGTCCATCACCGGAACGTAACGCTGCCGGGTCTCGAGCATGATGCGACGCAGTTCGTTGATCTCGGTCTGCGGCGAGACCACGAGCGGATCGGACTTCATCACCTGCGAGATGACGATCTCGGCCACCGGCGGCGTCGGTCCCGAGCGGCCTTCGGTCTGGCGTCTGGCGAGAACGCGCAATACCTCGCGAAACGTCAGCATCCCGGCAAGGCGTCCGTGGTCCATCACGACCAGCGAGCCGATGTCGTGCTCCGCCATCGTGACGATGCAGTCCGACAGCTTCGAATCGGGCGTGACCGTGAACAGCGTACTGCCCTTCACCCGAAGAACTTCGCTGACCTGCATGCAACCTCCCCGAGCGTTTGCCCCGTGTCGATGCTATCGCAGCGGCAGGGGCGGGACAAGCGAGCGCCAGCCG
>CAYZYC010000031.1:2450-5570 GCA_964481165.1 uncultured Limnobacter sp.
GCAGCATCACCTGCCGCAGCGTCGGATGCCGCAGCGTCGCCTGCCGCAGCGTCGACTGCCGATTCGCCGGCTGCCGCGACTCTCGCTGCCAGCTGCCGCGTGATGTGCGAGGCGAGCACGTCTTCCGTGTACGGCTTCGTCAGGAACACGTCGACGCCTGCATCGAGCGCGAGCGTCCGGTGCTTGTCCGACGAGCGCGACGTCAGCATGATCACCGGAACGGCGCGCGTTTCCGGCTCCGCGCGCAGCGCTCGCACGAATTCGACGCCGTTCATCCGCGGCATCTCCAGGTCGACGAGCACGATCGCCGGAACGCGCCGGCGCACGCATTCGAGCGCATCGACGCCGTCTGCGGCGCTGTCGGGCTCGAAACCGAGGTCGCGGACGAACTGTTCCATCGTGCGCCGGACGCTGACCGAATCGTCGACGACCAGGCACACGGGTGCAGCGCGCAACGTGTCGCGAAGCGCAGGGGCGGCACGCGCGTCCTGGCGTCCGTCGAGCAGGCGCGGAAGATCGAACACGGCGGCGACGGCACCGTCGCCGAGCACCGTCGCGCCTTCGAGTCCGCTGATCGACGGCAGGAACGACGCGAGCGGACGCAGCACGACGTTGCGCGGCTGCCCGGGCTCCGGAACCAGCAGCCCGATGCATGCGCCATCGGCCATGCGCACCTGGAACACGACCGGCGCCGCGGCCTCGACTCCCGGCGGCGGAGCGAACGCGTCCTCGGGAAGTCCGAGCGCATCGACCAGCCGAACGACCGGCCACGTGCGATCGCCGCCGCGCAGGCGCGGCACGCCGCCTGGTTCGTCGATCAGCCGGTCGGCGGAATGGATCTCGTCGACATCGCGCACCGAAAGCGCGAGGACGTGCGTCGGCGAGCGAACGACGATCACCGGCAGCGCGGCCATGCGCACGGGCAGCCGCAGCCGCACGCGCGTACCGAGCGACGACTGTGCGGAGATCTCGATCGAACCCCGCTGCTCGCGAACCAGCTGTCCGACGACGTCGAGGCCGATGCCGCGGCCCGACAGCTGCGTCGCGCGATCGCGCGTCGAGAACCCCGGGTGCAACACGAGACGCCCGAGCGCCTCGTCGTCGAAATCTTCGTCGGAATCGGCGAGTCCCATCGCGAGCGCGCGCTCGCGGATCGCGTCGCGATCGAGGCCGCCGCCGTCGTCGCTGCATTCGACGAGCAGGTCGCTGCCGTCGCGGCGCAGATCGAGAACGATTCGCCCTGCACGAGGCTTGCCGCGACGCTCGCGTTCGATGAGCGGCTCGATGCCGTGGTCGACCGCATTGCGCAGCAGGTGCCCGACCGGCTCGACGAGCGACTGCAGCAGCTGCGCATCGATTTCGGTCTGTGCGCCGGCCACCTCCAGCGACACTTCGCGTGCCGCCATCCGCGCAGCCTGGCGCACCGTGCGCTGCCATCGCGGAACGACGGTCTCGACCCGCACGGTGCGCGTCTGCAGCGCCGCCTCGCGCAGGTCGACCTGCAGTCGCTCGAGCTGCGACAGCGAATCGCGCAACGCCGCCACGTTCCTCGTGAGCTGCTGCTCGATCAGGCGTCCGTCGGCGCCCGATTCGGCGATGCGACGCGACACCATCTGCAGATCGTTGTGCTCGTCGAGCTCGAGCGGATCGAAGTCGTCGCGTTCGCGCCGATCGCTGAGCGCGAGACCGCGCACGTCGACGAGGCGTTCGAGTTCGGCGGCGAGATCCTGCAGCTGGTCGGTACCGGCACCGAGCGTCGCGCGAACGCGGTCGACTTCGATCGCGCGTTCCTGCGCCTGCGACAGCAGGATCGACGCCTCGTTGGCGAAAGCGAGCAGCCGCTCGATCAGCGACGCGGGCACGCGCAACCAGTCCTGCGCCTCGGCGGCGCCCGCTGGCGGCGGCGTCGCGGTGTCCGATCCATCCGCCGGAACCGGAGCGCCGACGTCGGTTCGTCGTCCGGCGGCCTGCGCGCCGATGTCGGCTGGTCGCGCAGCGGCGTCTCCGTCGGTGCCGCTGCCTGAAGTGGCGATCTGCCCGTGCCCCGCCTCGCCGAGCAACGCCGCCGCAGGCTCGACCAGCACGCGGTTCGTCCACGCGAGCACTTCGCGATGGACGGCGAGCGCATTGCCGGGCGGAGCACCGATTCCTGCGACCGCCTCGCTCATCTCGGCAAGACAATCGGCGGCGTCCGACAGCGTGTCGGCGAGTGCCGGCGCGAGCGGCGTGTCGACCGCCTCGAGCAACTGCAGCAGGTCTTCGAGCTGGTGCGTCAGCACCGCGATGCCGCGCACGCCGACGGTGTTCGCCGATCCCTTCAGCGTGTGCGCGATGCGCTGCGCGCGCGCGAGCTCCTCGTTCGCTCCGGCGTGCACCCGTTCGATCGCCTGCGAGAACTCCGCCGACAGCGTCGGCAGTTCACGCAGCAGGTTGTCGACGACGTCCCGGTCGGCGTCGTGCGGAATCTCCAGCGACATGTCGTCTTCGTCGACATCGCCGCCGGCAGCCGTAACGCGCCGCGTTCCCACCGTCACGAAGGCGCCGAAGGCGCGCTGTGCCGCATCGAGCGTCGCGGCCTCGGCCGGAATGGGCCAGGCGGAATCGGCGAGCGGCGCGAGCGCGCGCCGTGCCGCATCGATCGAAGGCTCGCCGAACAACTGCGCCCACATCGACGGCAGTTGCGCGAGCAACCTGCGATGGTGCTCGCCGAACTTCGCCGGCTCGTGCGCGAGCGCCGCGAGATTGCGATGCAGGGCGAACAGCGCATCGGCTGCCGAAGCGAGCCCGACATACGCGATGGCGTTCGCATAGCGCTCGATCGCATCGGCGACACGTTCGATCGCTTCGGCGACCTGCTCGAGCGCGCCGCCGATCGATGTCGCAGCGAAGGCTTCGCCGAACTCCTCGTCGAGCTGTCCCGCCGCCTCGGCAAGCATCTGCAATTCGTCGCGGCCGATCGACAGCGGCTCGCCGCCTCGCATCGGCGATCGACCCGAAGCCGCGTTCGACGCATCGATCTCCTCGGCGGTGGCCGCGCCACCCTCGTCGCCGACATCGGAAGCGTCGGGCACGTCGCCGACATCGGAAGCGCCGGTTGCGCCTGCGACATCGGAAGCGCCG
>CAYZYC010000031.1:5670-24425 GCA_964481165.1 uncultured Limnobacter sp.
GGGCACGTCGCCGACATCGGAAGCGCCGGTTGCGCCTGCGACATCGGAAGCGCCGACCTCGTCCGCCGCGCCCTGCATCGTCGCGCCGCCGCGCCCCTCCGATGTCGCACGCGGAGCGCCGAGGTCGGCCAGCGTCGCGGCCGCGATGCGCTCGGTATCCTGGCGCAGGCGCTCGGCGATCGAATCGAACAACTGCGGCGTCACCGTCTCGGCCAGGGCCGGCCAGTCGCGCAGCCGGGCGATCAGGTTCTGCGACTCGTCGGCGGGCAGTTGCCCGCTGCAGAAAGCGATCGCGTCGCCTACCCACCCTTCGGCGAGCGCAAGTTCGATCGCCGCGTCGTTGTCGGCCAGCACGCCGCTGGCAGCGTCGCTCGTCGCGTTCGTGCGTTCGTCCGCTGCGTCGGCGTCGGCGCGCAGGTGTCCGCCCAGCAGGACCACGACCTGCGCGAGGCCCCGGAGCCCGAGCGACGATGCCGCCTGAGAGAGCCGCTCGAGCGCGTCGGCGAGTCCGCTGCGCCAGTCGCCCGTCGGTGCTTTGCCGGACGCCATGTCGGCGAGCGGCATCGCGGCGATCAGCGGTTCGAGCAGGCCGACCGCGGCCGCATCGAGCGCGTCGAGCCGCGCATCGAGCCGCGCGTCGCGCGGATTCGCATCGGCGCCCGACATCGGCGGAATGTCCGCGGAGTGCATGGTCGTCACGACCTCGACGGCGTCTGGAACACGTGCACTTCCTCGACCAGCGAACGTGCGTACTCGACCAGCCGCCGCGTCTCGATCGACTGCGCGCGCAACTGCCGCGCGGTTTCGGCGCTCGCCTCGCGGATCACGTCGGCACGCGTCTGCAATGCCGAACCGACACGGGCCTGCTCCTCGGACGTGATCGCGATCTGGCGAACGTCGGCGACCAGCGAACCGGTCTCGTGCTGCGTGCGCCGCATCGCCTGTCCCGCATCGTCGGCCATCCGGCTGATCGTCACCACCTGCCCGATCGCCTCGTTCATCGCGCGAACCGTGTCGTGCGCTTCCGTCTGGATCGCGTTGACGAGCCGCGCGATGCGCGTCGTCGATTCGCGCGCCGACTCGGACAGCCGCTTCACCTCGTCGGCGACCACTGCGAAACTGCGTCCCGCTTCTCCGGCCGAAGCGGCCTTCATCGAAGCGTTCAGTGCCAGGATTCCGGTGCGTTCGGAGATCCCCTGGATGATTCCGACGACCTGGCCGATCTCCTGCGAGCGTTCTCCCAGTCGCTTGATCCGTTTCCCGGTCTGGCGAATCAGTTCGCGCGACTGCACGATGCCCTGCACCGTCTCGCTGACGACGCGCACGGCCTCCGCGGTCTCGATCACCGCGCGCGCCGCGGAGTCGTCGACCTGCCGCGCACGCTTGGCAACCACGACCAGCGCCTGCGCCGCCTGCGCGAGCTCGCTCGCCGCCATGCCGACCTCGCGCTGCTCGCGTGCCGCCGCCTGGATGGCGAGGTCGGACTGGCCGCGCACTGCGTAGGTCGCCTGCGCGACGTCGTTGGCCAGTTCGCTGACGCTGCGCAGCACGCGCGCCATCTCGTCGGTGAGCAGGTTCAGCGCGTCGGCGATCGCCCCCGTGACGTTCTCGGTCACCGGCACCCGCACGCTGAGGTCCTTGGTCGTCGCGATCGTGCCGACCGCCTTCATGATCTCGATGACCGACGTGTTCAGCTCCTCGCTGTCGCGGATCGTGCGGTTCAGGCTCGCGACCCGGTCGTCGAGCACGCGGTCGAGCGCGTCGGCCAGTCCGGCGAACTCGTCGCGGCCTTCCCAGCGCACGCGGGCGTCGAGATCTCCGTCGGACAGCGATTCGAGCGTCGACTGGATGCGCGCGACCGGTTCGCTGACCGAACGCGCGAGCCGGCGTCCGTAGAGCAGCCCACCGAGCGACAGCAGCGCGGCGACCACCGCCACCGCGACCAGGAGCCCGCCGGGCGTGGCATCGAAGCGGTTGCGCGCGAGCACCCACACGAGTGCCGCGGCGATCGCGACGACGAGCGGCACGCTCGCGAGAATCGCGATGCCGACCTGCAGGCGGCGGGCAAAGGAACGTTCGGCCACGATCTCAGCTCCGCATCAGCGCTTCGAACAATCGCTCCGGATCGACTTCGTACCAGCCTGCATGCGCGTCCGCGCGATCGACCCGGTGCGAAGTCAGCGCGTCGACGAACGGGCATTCGGCCAGCGCGCCGCGCGGCGTGTCGGCGAGCTCGTCGCGTTGCTGCGTGACTTCGACGCGCTGCGGAGGACCGTCGACGAGCAGCGCCGCGGCCTGCGGCAACGTACCGACCACGAGCACGTCGCGCGACGTTCCGGTGCGCCGCTCGGTGTGCCGCTCGGCGCGTTGCACCGATGCATCGAGCACGAGCAGCGGCTGGCCGCGCAACTGCATCAGCCCGACGACGCGCTCGGGCGCCATCGGAAGCGGATACAGCGACGCCTGCGCGACGAACTCGAGCGCGATTCCGGCCGGCAGCAGCACCGGTACGCCGGCCAGCAGCACGCCGAAACTCGGCGCCTGCGTCATCGAGCGGCGAACTTCAGTGCGTCGAGCACCTGCAAGTCGCTGTAGGGCTTTCCGATCAGCGCCTTGCCCCCCTGCATCCGTGCCCACACCTGGTCGGCCCGCTGGCACTTGGTGGACACGAAGACGACCGGAATCTCGCGCGTCAGCGGATCGCCGGCGAGTTTTCGACACGTCTGGTAGCCGTCCATGTCCGGCATCACGATGTCCAGGAAGATGATCGCCGGCCGTTCGGCCCGCGCCTTCTCGAGCGCCTCGGCCCCGCCGACCGCGGTGCTGACGTGCCAACCGGCGTCGGCGAGGATCTTCGACATGCGTTCCCGTTCGGTGGCGAGGTCGTCGACGACCAATGCCGTGTTCATCACCGTCCCCCCGAGTTCGGCACCGGTGCACCGTCGTCGCGACGGCCGTTCGCGCCGCGATCGCCCGACGGCGCGTCGTTGCGCGTGCGCTGCGGCGCGCGCGGATCGGGCGTGAGCCGGATCATCGACGAGATCTCGTCGATCGCAAGCGACTTGCGCAGTTGCTTGACGACGGCCCCTTCGAGCTGTCGCAACGGCACCGGCTTGACGAGATAGCTGTTGCAACCGGCGAGCGCGCCGCGCGCCAGGTCGAACGGCGACGAGCGGCTGGTAAGAATGATCACCGGCGTTCCGCGATGCCGACGCCGGATCTGCCGCGTCAGCTTGTAGCCGTCCATCTCGGGCATCACGACGTCGACGAGCACGAGATCGTAGTGCTGCACGGCGAGTCGCTGCAGCGCTTCCGCGGCGCTCGCCGCGACGTCGCAGATCACGTTCATCCGCCCGAAGGCGATCGAAAGCTGGTGGCGCACGGTGGGGCTGTCGTCGACTACCAGTACCCGGATCCGCGGCGACATCGGCTCGGCGCTGCCGGGAAACGCAACCAGGTTCGTCGGCGCGCCCGACGCCCCCGCAGGTCGGGGGCTCGACGCGAGCGTCGACGGAGGAGCACCCGGCCCAGGTGCCGGGGGAAAGTCCGGCGCGGGTGCCGAAGCACCGCGCGCGCGCATTGCCGCGTCGCGAGCGGTGTCGCCCTCGCGCGACTTGCGCGCGGCCTCGCGCAGGAAATCGCGCGTCGAGATCTCGTGGCCCGGAGCGCCGGCAGAACGGGCGGATGGCGCCGCCGCCGTTGCCTGCGCTGCCGCGGCACCGCCGGCCGCGCCGGCAGCGGCCGAGCCGGTTGCCGTCCCCGCCGTCCCCGCCGTTCCCGCATCGCCCGCCGCGCCGGCCTGCGCCGCGGCGTCCGATTCGGCGCCGGCTCGCTGCCGTGCGCCGAGCAGCTCGAGTTCGACGACCCGGTTCAGGATCGGCAACAGCTGCAGCGTGAGCCGGTCGATCGAAATCGCGTGCCGCGCGCTGCTCGGCGCTCCACGCGGAACCGCCGAGATCGCCGGAGTCTGCCGGCCCGCCGAGCGCACCTTGGCGACGGCGCGCAGCCCCTCGGACTCGAGCGGGTTGACGATCAGGATGTCGACGGTCTGCGGGTCGAGGCGCGGTTCGAAGCGGAACTCGAAGCGGTTGTACTGGCTGTGCTTGAAGACGATCTCGATCAGCCGCACGTCGCGCGGATCGAGGCCGGCGGCGGCCACCCGATAGACAGGTCTGGTTTCCATCCCTCGAACTCCGCTCTCCGGCAGCCGCCTTTCGTGCACTGCGCGCATTGTCGCAACAAGCCCGTCCGAACCCAAGTGGCGTGCTAGCATCATCGCGATGAGCCAGCGCGATTTCCACGGCTTCGACACGCTCACGATCCATGCCGGCGCGCGCCCCGATCCGACCACCGGCGCCCGCGCCACGCCGATCCACCTGTCTACGTCGTTCGTATTTCGCGACGTCGACCACGCGGCCTCGCTGTTCAACATGGAACAGTCGGGACACGTCTATTCCCGGATCAGCAACCCGACGGTCGCCGTCCTCGAGCAACGGATCGCCGCACTCGAGGCCGGTGTCGGCGCGATCGCCGCGGCCAGCGGGCAGGCGGCGCTGCACCTGGCGATCGCGACGCTGGCAGGCGCCGGCTCGCACATCGTCGCTTCGCGCGCCGTCTACGGCGGGACGCACAACCTGCTGCACTATACGCTGCCGCGATTCGGCATCCGCACCACCTTCGTCGACCCCCGCAACCTCGACGCATGGCGCGAGGCGCTGCGTCCCGAAACGCGCCTGCTGATCGGCGAAACGCTCGGCAATCCCGGACTCGACGTCCTCGACATCCCTGCAGTGGCCGACATCGCCCACGCGAACGGCCTGCCGCTGCTCGTCGACTCGACGTTCACGACCCCGTACCTGATGCGTCCGGGCGAGCTCGGCGCCGATCTCGTGCACCACTCGGCGACCAAGTTCCTGTGCGGGCACGGCACCGTCGTCGGGGGGCTGCTGGTCGACACCGGACGCTTCGACTGGGAAGCGTCGGGACGTTTCCCGGAACTCACCGAACCGTACGAAGGGTTCCACGGAATGGTGTTCAGCGAGGAATCGACGGTCGCTCCGTTCCTGCTGCGGGCCCGTCGCGAAGGACTGCGCGATTTCGGCGCGTGCCTCAGCCCGATGAACGCTTTCGAGATCCTGCAGGGGATCGAGACGCTGCCGCTGCGGATGGCGCGCCACGTCGACAATGCGCTGCGCATCGCGCAGTTCCTCGTCGAGCAACCACTGGTCGCGCGCGTGTCGTATCCGGGCCTGCCGACGCATCCCGACCACGAGCTCGCGAAGCGCCTGATGCCGCGCGGCTGCGGCGCGGTATTCAGCTTCGATCTCGCCGGCGACCGTGCGATGGGTCGACGCTTCGTCGAGGCGCTGCGCCTGTTCTCGCACCTGGCCAACGTCGGCGACACGCGTTCGCTCGTCATTCACCCGGCAACGACGACGCATTTCCGGATGGATGCCGCGGCGCTCGCCGCCGCCGGAATCGGCGAGGGAACGCTGCGGCTGTCGATCGGGCTCGAGGATCCCGTCGATCTCATTGCCGACCTCGACGCGGCGTTCCGTGCCGCGCGGCGCGGCTGAAGCGTCGTGTACGCGGACGTCGACGGGGCACGCGCCTACGCCTACACCGGCGGGCGCGACTTCGATCCTTCGCATCCCGTGGTCGCGTTCGTGCACGGGGCGCAGCACGACCACAGCGTCTGGACGCTGCAATCGCGCTACCTCGCGCATCACGGCCGCGCGGTGCTTGCGCTCGATCTTCCGGGGCACGGCCGCAGCGCCGGCGCGCCCTTGCCGTCGATCGAAACGCTCGGCCAATGGCTGCTCGCCGCTCTCGATGCGTTCGGCGTCGAGCGCGCGTCGCTGGTCGGCCACAGCATGGGTTCGCTGATCGCGCTCGAGACCGCCGGCCGGGCGCCGCAGCGCATCGAACGGCTCGCGCTGGTGGCCACCGCGTTTCCGATGAAGGTCTCCGACACCTTGCTCGACGCGGCGCGCACCGACGAAGCGCGCGCTTTCGACCTGATCAACTTCTGGTCGCACTCGGGCATCACGGTCGGCCCGGGCAGCCCTGCGCCCGGTTTCTCGATCTTCGTGCAGAACCGCCGACTGATGGAACGCCAGCGTCCGGGCGTGCTCCTCACCGATTTCAGTGCCTGCAATCGATGGGAAGCGGGCTTCGAATGCGCCGACGCGCTCCGCTGCCCGGTGCTCTTCGTGCTGGGCCAGCGCGACGCCATGACGCCGCCGCGTGCGGCACGCGCCTTGATCGAAAGATGCCGCACCGCAGCATCGTCGGCAGGCGTGTCGGCACCCGAGGTCGTCGAGATTGCCGATTGCGGCCACGCGATCCTGTCCGAACGGCCCGACGTTCTGCTTTCCGCCCTGCGGGACTTCCTGCCGGCGTCCGAGGTCGCTACACTGCAGCGCTGACCGGGCGGTGACCCGGGCGCCAAAGCCGCACCGACACGCGGCACGGCCGATGTTCGGGGGGAAAGCAGGATGGATGTGACGCAAACCGCGCCGTTCAAGTCGTTCGCCGAGTTCTATCGTCGATATCTCGACGACCACAGCACGGCTGCGTGCCGGCGCCTTCATTTCTTCGGCAGCCTCGGCGCGTTCTTCTGCCTGGCCAAGCTGCTCACCACGTTGAACCCGTGGTGGCTGCTCGCCGCGATGGTCTGGGGATACGGACTCGCGTGGGCGGGACACTACCTGTTCGAGAAGAATCGCCCGCTCACCTTCCGCCACCCGCTCTACAGCCTGGCCGGCGACTTCGTGCTGTTTCGCGACATCCTCTACGGACGCATCCCGTTCTGAGTCCGGTCACGGCTCCGACTCGACCAGCGGACGATCGAGAACCTCGATCGACACCGCGTCGACGCCGGACGGCCTTCCGCCGTGCCAGACCGCTTCGAACAGGGCGCGCGCGCTCATCACGCGCGGATCGTCTCCCCACGCCCAGCGTTCGTCCCAGACCGAGTCCGCCGACGGACGCGGCGCGCTCCAGCGACGCGACAGGCTGCGCGCGAGCCGGGCGCGACGGGTCGCCGGCGCCCTCGACGCATCGCCTTCGGTCGCGTCTCCCAGGGTGACGAAGCGCGTGATGTAGCCCAGCTGCGTGAGCAGCAATGCGGCCGCGACCGCGCGTTCGGTGTCGTGGTCGAGACCCTCGGCGACCCGCGACACCGGCATCGCGCCGTACGCTCCGCCGCCGAGCTCGGCGCGCATCGCCTCGAGGACGCGGTACCCGTCGGCGAAGCGCGCCGCCGGCGTTCTCTCGACGTGCGGCTCTCCCGGTGTCCCCCAGAAACGCAGGTTCGCCGCCAGCAGCGCCCCGAGCAGCAGCGACATCCAGCCGAGGAACAGCCACAGCAGGAACAGCGGCAGCGCCGCGAAGGCCCCGTAGACGACGGTGTAGGTCGGCAGGCGCGCGACGTACCCGGCCAGCAGCGCGCGCAGGATCTCGAACAGGAACGCGGCGAGCAGCGCTCCGGCGAACGCCTCGCGCCAGCGCACCGGCGCACTCGGCAGCAGCCGATAGAGCAGCGTCAGCCCGATCGTCGTCGTCACCCAGGGCAGCACGACGAACCAGATCCCGCGCAACTCGCGCAGCTCCGATCCGGGCAACCACGCCGCGACGATCCGGGCATTGAACGCGAGCCCGGCGCCGAGCAGCAGCGGCCCGAGCGTGAGCAGCATCCAGTAGAGCGCGAGCCGGTTGGCGAGCGGGCGGGGGCGATCTGCGACCCAGATCCGGTTCAGCGTGCGCTCGATCGTCTGCAGCGCGACGAACGCGGTCAGCAGGAACACGCTCAGGCCGATCACCGACAGCTCGTTGGCCTTCGCGGCGAACTGGTTCAGCAGCGAGATCACGGTCTCGCTGATCGACGACGGGAACAGGTTCCCGGTGAGGAACCCCTGCAGCGCATCGCGCAGCCGCGCGAACACCGGCGAGGCGGTCGTCACCCAGAACACGATCGAGAACACCGGCGCGAGCGCGAACAGCGACAGGAAAGCGAGACTGCCCGCCGTCTGCGGGATCTGCAGGTACGACGCCTGGCGCAGCATCGCGCGTCCGATCCGCGCGATCGATTGCAGCGTGCGATGCCTATAATCGGCCGCCATGTCACTCACCACGCTGCGCCGGCTCTCCGCCTTCTCGTTCGCAGCGCTGATCGTCCTCGGAATCGCCTGGGAACTGTGGCTCGCGCCGCTGCGACCGGGGGCGTGGCTGCTCGCGCTGAAGATCGTCCCGCTTGCGCTCGCGCTTCCGGGGATCGTCGCCGGAAAAGTACGCACCTATCAGTGGTGGTCGATGCTGATTCTCGGCTACGTCGCCGAAGGTGCGGTCAGGGCCTCGTCCGACGAAGGTCATGCCGCCACGCTCGCCGCGGTCGAGCTCGCGCTGTCGGCGTTCGCCTTCACGGCGATTCTTCTGTATGTGCGTGCAGCGCGGGCGAGCGGGCCGCCCGCGCCGCGCGATGCATCTGCGAAAGCGCCAGATCGAGCACGCCGGCGCCGGCGCGCTCCAGCGCCCGGGGATCGCTGAGCGTGCGGCGCCAGAGCCGCGCGCCCGGAAGCCCGTTGAACAGGCCCAGCATGTGCCGCACGACCGCGCGCACCGGAACCCCCGCCCTCGCCTGTCGCTGCAGGTACGGTCGCATCGCGTCGATCGCCTGCTCGCGGGCCGCCAGCGGTGCGGCACTGCCGAAATAGCTCGGATCGACTTCGGCGAGCATCCACGGGTTTTCGCAGGCCTCGCGCCCGATCATCACGCCGTCGACCTCGGCCAGTTGCGCCACTGCGTCGTCGTGATCGCGCAGCCCGCCATTGAGGACGATCGTCGCCGACGGAAAATCGCGTTTCAGGCGTGCCGCCGTTTCGTAGCGCAACGGCGGCACCGTGCGGTTCTCGCGCGGGCTCAATCCCTTCAGCCAGGCGTTGCGCGCGTGCACGATGAACACTTCGCAGCCGGCATCGGAAACGGTGCCGACGAAGTCGCGCACGAATCCGTAGTCTTCGACGCGGTCGATCCCGATCCGGTGCTTGACGGTGACCGGAATCGAGACCGCATCGCGCATCGCGCGCACGCAGTCGGCGACCAGCGCCGGCTCGGCCATCAGGCATGCGCCGAAGGCGCCGCGCTGCACGCGTTCGCTGGGGCAGCCGCAGTTCAGGTCGATCTCGTCGAAACCGGCGTCCTCGCCCATGCGCGCAGCGATCGCGAGTTCGCCGGGGTCGCTGCCGCCCAACTGCAGTGCGACCGGATGTTCGTCGGGGTCGAAGGCGAGCAGGCGTTCGCGCGGACCGTGCAGCAGCGCACCGGTGGTCACCATTTCGGTGTACAGCCGCGCATGGCGCGTGAGCCGACGGTGGAAGTAGCGGCAATGCCGGTCGGAGATGTCCAGCATCGGCGCCACGCAGAAACGATGCGGGTTCATGGCGACTCGGTGTCGGGGCCGATTATAGGAGAGGCGCCCTACGCCCTTCGGACGAGGCGGCCGGATTCGGTCTCGCGGTCGCTTGACGCAGCCACCGACGCGCCGTACAACCTTGCACAACGACAAGGAAGAACCGGCGGGGAGGATCGAATGGCAGTCTGCGTGCTCATCATCGACGACCACCCGCTGATGCGCGATGCGGTTCGCATGACCATGGACGCCGTCGCGCCGGGCAGCCGGATCGACCTGGCATCGAGTTTCGCCGAAGCGCGGCGCATGCTTGCATCGACGACGCCGTACGACTTCACGCTGCTCGACCTGAACCTGCCCGACAGCACGGGCTTCGAGGCGCTGAAGGCCCTGCGCGCGCAGTTCCCGCAGTTGCCTACCGTCGTCCTGTCGGCCGAAACAGACCGCGAAACGATCCTGCGCTGCCTCGATCTCGGTGCCGCCGGCTACATCCCGAAGACCTACCACGCCGACGTCATCACGCACGCGCTGCGGCTGATCGCCTCGGGCCACGTCTACGTGCCGCGCGAAGCGATCGATCCGCGCTACGGAGCGCAGGAACCGTCGCGGCCGCGCATCGTCGACAGCGACCCGCGCGGCCTGGGGCTCACCGACCGCCAGTGCGACGTGCTGCGCCTGATCCTGCGAGGATTGCCGAACAAGCTGATCTGTCGCCAGCTCGACCTCGCCGAGGGAACCGTCAAGGTGCACGTCAGCGCCGTGTTGCGCGCGCTGGGCGTGCGCAACCGGACCCAGGCGGTCATCGCCGCAAGCCGGCTCGGCCTGCGGATGAACGAGTGAGCGCTGCGCTCATCGGGCCCCCACCGCAACGCGCCAGCAGCCGTACGCATCCCGGATGAACACCGACGATTCCGACAGGACCTCGCGTTTCGACGACGAACGCGTGTCGCAGATCCTCGTGCTGCCGCCGCCCGAGGACCTGATCCGCTTCTTTCCGATCCAGGGAACGCGCGCCGAGAACGTCGTCGTCGAAGCCCGCGCTGCGGCGCAGCGCATCGTGCGCGGCGAAGACGACCGCCTGCTCGTCGTCATCGGACCGTGCTCGATCCACGACCCGCAGGCCGCACTCGAATACGCGGGGCGCCTGGCGCGCCAGCGCGACCGTTTCGGCGACACGCTCGAGATCGTGATGCGCGTGTACTTCGAGAAGCCGCGCACGACCGTCGGCTGGAAGGGCCTGATCAACGATCCGTACCTCGACGAGAGCTGCCGCATCAACGAGGGACTGCGCATCGCGCGTTCGCTGCTGATCGACATCGCCCGCCTGGGCGTGCCGGCGGGCAGCGAACTGCTCGACACGATGTCGCCGCAGTACCTGGGCGACCTCCTCGCCTGGGGTGCGATCGGCGCGCGCACCACCGAGAGCCAGGTGCACCGCGAGCTCGCCTCGGGCACGTCGGCACCGATCGGCTTCAAGAACGGCACCGATGGAAACGTGCGCGTGGCGATCGACGCGATTCTCGCCGCACGCACGCCGCACAATTTCCTCGGCATCCACAAGAACGGGCACGTCGCGATGGTTCGCACGAGCGGCAACCCCGACTGCCACCTGATCCTGCGCGGCGGGCGCGAACCGAACTACGATCGCGCAAGCGTCGAGGCGGCCAGCGCCGAACTGCGCGAGAGTGCCTGCCGCCCCGCAATGATGATCGACCTGTCGCACGCGAACAGCGCGAAGGATCCGCAGCGGCAGACACTGGTCGCCGAAGACGTCGCCGCACAGGTTGCTTCGGGCAGCCGATGCATCCTCGGCGCGATGATCGAGAGCCATCTCGTCGACGGCCGGCAGGCGTTCACCCCCGGCGTCGACGATCCGGCACGGCTCGTCTACGGCAAGAGCATCACCGACGGCTGCCTGGGGTGGGACGATTCGGTCGCGCTGCTCGCGACGCTTGCGCGTTCGGTCGAAGACCGCCGTCGGCCGTCGTAGCGCGCGCAGCAGTCCCATCCGTGCGTCGGCGCCGCCGCGCCGCCGGTCTGCGCGCGCACGCGGCGATCTCCCGGGCTGCGCACCCGCAGCGCAAGATGCATCGTCCGCGCACTCGTTCCCTCCTCCCGATCCTGCAAGACGATGTCTCGCCTCGCAGTCGTTTCGCTCGTTTCGCTCGTAGCCGTCGTCGCCATCACGCTTCACGGGCCCTGGAAGGCCCCTGCCGTGCGGGGAGCTCCGGGCGTGGCAGCTGCGCGCAACGGCGGAACGGGTATCGCGCAGGCGGCGCGGTCCGCGCCGAACGGCACGCAAGCGAGGGCGACGCAGGCAGGACCGTCGTACGGGCGCCCGGCGCTGCTGCTTTCCTTCGCCGCGGGTGCCGCGCTCACCGTCGTCGGACTCCGGCTTCCCGCGCTGCTGCGCCGGCGAAGCCCCGCCGGTCCCGCACCTTCGCGTGCCGATGCCGCCGACGCCGGACCCGCCGAAGCGCGGGTCGACGCGCAGACGCTCGACAGCGAAAGCGAGCTGGTGACGCTGCACGACGCGAGGGGGCTGATCCGCTATGCGTCGGGTTCGATGCTGGCGTTCACCGGTTTTTCGTTCGACGAGCTGATCGGCCGGCCGGGCCGCGAGATCGTGCACCCGGAAGACTGGCCGATGCTGCTCGCTTCGGTGCACGCCGCGCGGTCGTCGTCGAGCGGCGAACCGACGATGTTCCGTGCGCGCACCCGGCGCGCGGGCTACGTGTGGGTCGAAGGCGAGTTCCGCCACAGCATCTCGCGCACGGGCGAACCCGAGATGACCTGCGTCGCGCGCGGCATCGCACGGCTCGTCGTCCCCCGCGCCTCGCGGCGCCTTCCTGCGGCCAGGACCCCGCTCGCATCGAAAGTCCTCGACGGGACGCAGGGACCGTCGCTGCAGGACCTGTGCCACGCGTTCGAGCACAACGAATTCACGCTGCACTACCAGTTGAAGGTGAAGCTGGCGACCTCGGAAGTCACCGGCGTGGAGGCGCTGCTTCGCTGGGACGTGCCCGAAGGCAGCGGCCGCACCGCGGAGCTCATCGCCGCTGCCGAGCAGTCGGGATTCATCGTGACGCTCGGCGAGTGGGTCGTGCGCGCGGCTGCGCGCCAGAGCCTGGCGTGGCGGGGCGAAGGGTTGCGCTATCCGATCTCGGTCAACATCTCGGCAAGGCAGCTCCACGACGGACGTCTCGTCGCACTGATGCGCGAACTGGTCGCCGGCGACCGCGACCTGCCCGAATTCCTGGCGCTCGAGGTCACCGAACGTGCGCTCGCGCAGGATGCCGACCAGGCCGTGCATACCCTCGCGCAACTCGTCGCGATGGGGTTCACGCTGCACATCGACGACTTCGGCACCGGATACTCCAGGCTCTCGCATCTTTCCCGGATGCCGGTGCGGGCATTGAAAATCGACCGGGCCTTCGTCCGGGCGCTGTCCGCGGCGCCGCATTCGGGCGAGACGATCAAGGCGGTGATCGCATTGTCGCGCGCGCTCGGAGTCGACGTGATCGCCGAAGGCGTCGAGACCCCCGAGCAGCTCGAACTGCTGAAATCGCTCGGCTGCGACGAGGCGCAGGGGTACCTCTTCGCGCGGCCGATGAGCGCCGAAGCGGTCACCGGACTCACGCGGGACGCTCGCCGCAAGTGAACGCGCGGCGAGCGAGTCGCCGCAAGCACCGAACGGAAGCCTTCCACCGCGAGCTGACGCTAGCTTTGCAGCGACACCAGCCTGCGGAATGCACCACGATCCGACAGGATCGCGTTCTTTTCGCGCTCGGTGAGCATGGCGCGTGCTTCGTGCAGCGTGCGCGCATCGTCGAGCTTCGCCAGTGCGACGACGAGATCGACGTCGACGTCGCCGCGCTTTCGCGCTCGGGGCTCGATCGTTTCCTCGTGCGCACGGGCGAGCGCGGCATCCGACGACAGAAGCGAGAACGCATCGGCATCCGGCAGCGCACGCGCGATGACCGGCGCGAGTTCGTTGGCGCGCGCGAGGATCGGCGGCACGACGCTCTCTTCGGGAACGCGCAGCAACCCGACCCGGCGCAGCACGCGCCCCTGCGCTCCGGTCCAAACCACGAGCGGAATCGCCAGCAGCAACCCGAGCAAGACCGGCGTCATCCAGAGGAACAGCGACCACGAAACCGCATACGCCGCCGCGGCGAGCACGATCCCGAACAACGTGTGCCCGGCGTAGGCGCGCGCGATCTGCGAGCGGCGCAGTTCCCCGTCGTCGCGGCGCTGGGCGTTCCAGCCGGCGTCGCGCCCGGTGAGTGCAGACACGACCGTGAGCGACTGGTCGAGCATCATCACCGGAGCCATCAGGCCGGCGACGATCGTCTCGAACACCGTTCCCGCGAAGCTGCGTAGCGCTCCCCCGAAGCCGCGACGAAGCCCGCCGCGCACGACCATCGCGGTCCACGCGAGCAGTTTCGGGGCGACGAGCAATGCCATCGTGCCGGCGAAGACATACGCCGCACGGACCGGATCCTGAGCGGGCCATTGCGGAAAGAGCGAGAGACCCTGCGGAAAGTACTCCGGGCGGATGTACTGCGCCTGCAGCGCGATCAGGATCCCCACGAGCAGGAACAGCAGCCACAGCGGGGCCGTCGCGTACGCCGCGATCCCCGAGAACATATGCAGCCGGCTCGCGGGATGCAGGCCCCGCGCCCCGAGCACGCCCGCGTGCTGCAGGTTCCCCTGGCACCAGCGTCGGTCGCGCACCGCGAAGTCGGGCAGCGCCGGCGGCGCTTCCTCGTAGCTTCCGCCCAGTTGCGGCGCGATGCAGATCGCCCAGCCCGCGCGGCGCATCAGCGCTGCCTCGACGAAATCGTGGCTCAGGATCTCGCCGCCGAACGGCCTGCGACCGGAGAGCACCGGAAGCCCGGCGTTTCCGGCGAACGCGCGCGTTCGAATCATCGCGTTGTGGCCCCAGTAGTTGCTCTCCGAACCGTGCCACCACGCGAGCCCGTGGCCCAGCATCGGCCCGTAGAGCCGGTTCGCGAATTGCTGCAGCCGCGCGAACACGGTCGACGCGTTGACGATCGCAGGCAGTGTCTGGATCGACCCGAGGTCGCTGCGCCGCTGCATCGCGCCGGCCAGGCGCACCAGCGTCTCGCCGCTCATCAGGCTGTCGGCGTCGAGCACGACCATCTGCTCGTACCGGGCGCCGAAGCGACGCACCCATTCGGCGACGTTGCCCGCCTTGCGCCCCTCGTTGCGGCGTCGATGCCGATAGAAGATCCGCGAATGGCCTCTCGTGTCCTCGCGCACCTTGCGGAACGCGATCTCCTCGGCGATCCGGATGTCGGAAGCCGTCGTGTCGCTGAGCACGAAGAAGTCGAAACGCGACAGGGCATCGATCGCCGCCAGCGATTCGTGCATCGCCTGCAGGCGCGCCATCACGCGCGAGGCTTCCTCGTTGTAGACGGGAAAGAGCAGCGCGGTGCGCGAGTTCGGGTGCGGCAGCGGCGCCGGGTCGTCGACGTCGATGCCGATCGACCCCCGGGCGCCGGCAAGCAGACGGACGAAACCGGCGAGGTTCGTCACGAACGAGAACGCGATCCACGCGAACAGCATCACGAACACGACGAGCACGAAATGCTCGAGCAGCGTCAGCCCCGCGACCTGGAGCACCAGGTACATCTCGTACGCGGCGAACGCGGTCAACCCGATCGTCCCGGCGAACATCGCCAGCCTGCGCATCGATATCGACTGCGCGAGCGCCGGATCGGCGCCGCCCGCCGGCAAGTCGGGGGCAGTGCGCACGTCGAGACGCGACAGCGACTGCATCGGCATCTCCAGCGGAGCTTCCGGCGGAAGCCACGGGTACGAAGGCGGCACGTTTGCAGGAACGCGCCGCTGCTGCAGGCTGCTCACGGCATCCATCGGCTCACGGCGTCCATCGATAGACCCAGGTTTCCGAGAGCGTGTCGGGCTCGCGCACGAGCCGTGCCCGCAATTCGACTGCGGTGGCCTTCTGCGGATCGAGATAAAAGCTCAGTCGCCATCCGCCGGTGTGCGGATTCGGCTGGGTGACGACGTCGGCGACCTGCCCCTTGTCCGCGGTCACGTCGCCGCGCACGCGCGCGTCGGGCGGGAGCTTCTTCAGCGGTTCTCCGATCGCGTCGAGCACGAACAACCGACGGTTCCCGCTCGCGCTGCCCTGTCGGCTGCGCACGAAGGTCGCGAGCTCCGGTGCATGCGGATCCGTGCCGGTCCAGTGCAGCCGGTACGTGTAGATGTACTCGCGCCCGGCCTTCATCGCGCCCTTCGGCCGCCAGAACGCGACGATGTTGTCGTTGTACTCGTTGCGGGCGGGAATCTCGTAGAGCGTGACCTGCCCTTCGCCCCAGTCGCCGATCGGTTCGACCCACGCACTCGGCCGCTTCTCGTACCGCGCCTCGAGGTCCTCGAAGGCACCGAAGTCGCGCTTGCGCTGCAAGAGTCCGAATCCGCGCACGTTCGTGTCGGCGAAGGAGCTGACCTGCAGATCCCGCGGGTTCGCCACCGGCCGCCACAGCCGTTCTCCGTGACCGGTATGGATCGCGAGCCCTCCCGAATCGTGCACCGCCGGCCGGAAGTCGTCGATGCCGCCGCGATCGTGCGAATCGAAGAAGAACATGCTGGTCAGCGTCCCGAGCCCGGGTTGCGCAATGTCGACGCGCGGATACAGCGCGACCTCGACGTCGGTCACCGTCGCGTCACCCGGCCGGATCGTGAAACGGTACGCCGCTGCCGTGCTCGGGCTGTCGAGCAGCGCATGCACGACGATCGAGCGCGCATCCGGCGGTGGCCGCTCGATCCAGAATTTCCGGAACGCCGGAAACTCCTCGCCCTTCGGATCTCCGGTATTGATCGACAGGCCGCGCGCCGAAAGGCCGAATACCTGCCCCTTGGCGACTGCACGGAAGTAGCTGGCGCCGAGAAAGACCGCCACTTCGTCGAAGTAGTCGGGGCGATTGATCCGGTAGTGCAGCCGAAAGCCGGCAAAACCCAGCGACGCGTCGGCCTTCGGGGGCGCGGTCTTGCCGAAGTCGAAATGACCGGGAGCGTACCGGACCTGCCGCGCGCGGCCGTCCGAGACTTCGTGGATCACGACGCGGTCGGAAAAAAGAAACCCCCGGTGGAAAAACTCGACGCGAAACGGCGTATCGCTGTCGCGCCACAGCGCGTGCTCGGGCAGGAATCGCACCGCCCGATACGCGTCGTAGCTGAGATCCGCGAACCCGGAGGGCAGCGGATCGTTCGGCGCCTTGTACGGCGACTGCGCGAGTTCGCGCGCCATCTGGCGGACTGCCGTTGCGTCGAAACGCACGCCGTCGGCTGCGACCTCGGTCTTCGCAACCGCCGCACCGCATGCGGCGACGGCCGCGATCCCGACGCTCCGAACGAGGAATTCGCGCCGCTGCAAGCAACCCTCCCCGATGCAAGGTTCCGCGGCGTTGCGGCCGCAGCCGAAAGGCGCCGACGCATTGCGTCGCGCACTACGTCGTTCCGGACTGCACGTGTCATGCCTGCCCGGGCGCTGCGCAGGCATAGCGCCGGCCATGCTGCCGGCTCGGTCGTCGGGCGCGGTCTTGGAGCGCAGGCCGAGGCGGGCGGGCGCGGTGCCCGCCCGCTACGTCGGCGAGGGCCGGCTCGTCAGCAGCGGGAGTGCGCAGCGAACTGCTGCAGCTTCGCGAGCGCAGGCCGCACGTTTCGGGCGTAGCGCTCGCGCGCTTGCTGCGACTCCGGATCGTCGACTCGCTTGCGCATCCCGCGCGACGCGTTCAACCGTGCGCGCTCGAGCCAGTCGGCGATCGCGCCGTCGCACGACCAGAGGTAATCGGCCTGCATTCCGATCGCCGTGCCGCGGATCCAGTCGAGCGGGAGATCGGGCAACGGATTGGGCGGACACAGGCGGTTCTTTTCGGCCGCGTCGTCATGCGTTGCTTCGACGAAGCCGACCAATGCCGCGTTGAACGGAATGAGTCCGCTGCGGATCGGCTGCAGCGTGACACGCTCGTCGCCGAACGTCGGGACGCCAGGCGCGGGATTCAGTCCTCGCGCTGCGCAGTGCACGTGCACCCGCCGCGCACTCGTGGGAACCTCGCCTTCGTCGAGAACGATCGTGTCGCGCTCGATGCGGCGCACGTGCCCCATTCGCACGACGTGGCGGATGCGGCGAAGCTGCTCGAGCTCCGAGGTACTCGCAGTAGCGGCCTTGTACATCGTCGGCTCCACGTCCTCGTCGATCCGGAGCAACTGCCCGGCCGCCTCGAGCCGATGCATCAGGTCGTCGACCGACTCCGCCTGCGCCGAAGCCTCCATCTGCAACGACAACCCCTCGAACAACGTTCCGACGAGTTCGCCGCCCTGCGCGAACGCGCGGTTCAGGTACCAGGAATCGCGCGGCTTCACCCAGTGAATGTCGTCGCACGGCACCCCGATCTCGAGCAACCACAGGCAGGCGTCGACCGCTGTCTTGCCCGAGCCGATGATGACGAATCCGTCCGCGCTGCCGGTCATCGCCGGGAGCCCGTTGACGGGGACGCACCGCACGTCGCTCGCAACCTCGAACGGCGTCCGGGTCGTCGCAGGAATCGACGGTTCCAGGTAGGTCGCGTCGACGCGCTTGCGACGCACCTTTACCTCGTAGACGTCGCCGGAGCCGCGCGAGACGAAGCGGTCGCCGCCCAGGTACTCGCAGACCGGGAAATACCGCACGCGACCGCTGGGCAGCAACTGCTGCCGCATCACCCGATCGAAGTACGCGCAGATTTCCGGGGCACCCGCCCGTTCGTAGAAGCCCCGATTGGAGCCGTGCTCGTCGATCGTCTCGCTGCCCAGCGGCAGCGAATTCGCCCCGTAGTACGCCGAAGGCTGATGCAGTCGCACGAACGGATACGCGTCGTTCCAGTGGCCGCCCGGCGCATGCCGCCGATCCACCATGACGACAGTGGAGTCGGAATCGGCAATCAGCGCATCGGTGAACGCCATCCCGGCGGCACCGCAACCGATCACGAGGTAGTCCGCCTGCAGGCGCCTGTTTGCCATGACCGCACCGACTGGCGCCCCGCGGGGGGTCGGAATCGTCCCCCGTTGCGCGACGACTGAAGCAATCGTACTACCATGGCGAGTCGATGCGCATCGGCTCCCCCGCGCGCGGCAGCGTCACGCGTTCGGCATCGATCGCGACCTGATAGCGCAGCGGCTGGCGGACTCCGAAGACATCGAATCGCGCCTCCACGGCGGCGACGCGCCGATGCGAGGCGGGAAGAAGTGGCGTCCGGAAGAAGTGGCGTCCCGTAGGGGATTCGAACCCCTGTACCGACCGTGAAAGGGTCGTGTC
>CAYZYC010000032.1:0-24032 GCA_964481165.1 uncultured Limnobacter sp.
CGAGGTTCCTGTGCTCGGGCATGATGAACATGTCGCTCGAGGTCGTCAGGCCGTGCACGACGACGACGACGTCCTCGCAGCGACGTCGGTGGAATCGCAGCAGGCTCAGGCGGATCCCGTCGTCGGTGAGAAAGGGATGTGTCGTGCACGCGGCATCTTCGACGCCCGAGGTCGTGTGCAGCGGGATCTCCCGATCGCGGTGCAATACGTGGCGGTGCCCGCGCGAAAGCCCGTAGACGTCCCACAGGCCGCGCAGGAAAAAGCCGACGAACGCGACGAGGGTTCCCGCGCCCGAGCTGCCGTCACGGGTGATCGCCTTCAGCGACAGCAGTTCCTTCGCGAATCCGCCGATCGACAGGCGCGCGCGCCCGGAGGCGAGGATCTCCGCCCTGGCGTCGTCGCCTTCCGCGACATGCCCGGCCAGGACGTTGACGTCCAGGGTCGTCGTATCGCGCCACAGATCGAAGCCCGGTTCGTCGTGTACGTCCTTGCGGCCGGTGATCGTGCTTTCGTTGCCGCATTCGTCGTGCAGATGCAGCCGGTACACGAAGCGCTTGCGCTTCGGATAACCCGTGCTGGTCCGCAGGATGTCGACCCAGCCGCTCTCGATGGGGCGATCGTTGCCGTACAGGCTGGACGAAACGCGCCCGGTGACGCATGCACGATGCTCTTCGGCGGCGCGGAAGCGCTCGAAGTCGTCGATCGTGACGGTCAGGAACAGGACGATTTCGCTGCGCTCGTTTCGTCCGTTCTCGTATCCGCTGCGGAAGTCCCATGGGCCTTCGGCGAGGTAGCCGCGCATCGTCTCGTCGAAAGTGATGCCCACCGTATCGACCCGCGCCGGTGCGGCTTCCCATGCAGCGGCAGTAGCGGATGCGGGCGCGGATGTCCGAATCGGCTGCATTCCCGCTTCCGGCGATCGGGAACGACGCAGCAGATCGAGCGCCGCGCGCCGGGCGAACGCGGCGATCGTCAGGCTCGGATTCACGCCGACGGGGCCGGGCATCACCGATCCGTCGGCGATGTACATCCCGGGGTAGCCGTGCACGGCTCCGAACGAATTCACGACGCTCGTCGAGGGATTCTCGCCCATGGGACAGCCGCCGAGCGGGTGTACCGTGACGATGCGGCCGAAGCGCCGGGTCAGCGGATTCTCGACGAATTTGCCGCCCAGTTTTCCGGTGATTCTCCTGCAGCCGTCGGTGAGAGCACGGAAGTGCGTGCGCGAGCGTTTCGGGTTCCAGTCGACGTCGAGGTACGAACGGCCGGTGCGTCTCCTCGTGCGAAGCCGGAAGACACCGTTTCCCGCGTCGACACCCATGCCGAGCAGGGGCAGCGAAGTGCTGCTGCGCCGTGCGGGACCGAGCAGCCGCGAGACTTCGCCATCGAATTCGGAAACCGGTTCGCCGCCGATCCAGTCGACGACACGGTTCCACGCGAAGCGAACGACCCTGGGAATCGTCCTCCGGACGTCTGCCAGTTCCGCGATCCATCCGGCGAACTCCGGATAGCCGGCGTCCTGCACCTGGTACCGCACACCGCTGGTGCCGGGGCTGCGGAAGGTCGAGGTGATGACCGGCCCGCTCGACGCGGCGAGCACGCGCGGGCGCGCGCGATTCCCTTTCGACGTATCCGTGCAGTCCAGCGCGAACGAAAGCAGGTCGCCGTTCGCCGAGTAGCGCGTACCGAGCGCCGCGCCGATCCGCGGAAACGACGATCGATTCCGGAGCATCAAGTACGTCGTTCCCAGCGTGCCTGCCGCGAGGACCAGATAGCGGCAGTCGATCGTGCGTACCGGGTCCGTCGACGCGGTCGCACCCGCACCCCCACCCGCATTCGCGCGCGAGCCGGAGCCCGAGCCCGAGCCCACTCCCGCGCGATGCACGACGTAGTCGACTTCGTACTCGAAGTGCGTGCCGTCCGCGGATCGCGGCCTGAAGGCGCGCACTTCGGCCATCACGCGTATGTCGAGGCCGTATTCCTTCGCGAGCGACAGATAGGTCAGGTCGAGCGTGTTCTTGCTTCCCGAATTGCAACCGAGGTCGCATTCGCCGCAGAGCCGGCACGTGCTGCGAGGAGCACCGTGCAGGTTGGGCACCGGTTCGCGCAGCGGGACGCCGGGTCGTGGCGCGTCTCCGTCGTTGGCGAATGCGACGCCCAGTGGCGTTGTCACCGGCTCGAGCCCGGCCCGCTGCGCCGCGTCGCGGAAGGCCGTTACCTTGGGCAGACTGCGGTAAGGATCCGATGTCTCGGGGAACGACTGCGGACGCAGGACCGCTTCGACCGCCTCGTAGTGCGGCTCCAGATCGGCATGGGTGAGCGGCCACGCGCCGCTGGCGAGTTGCGCGTCGAACCATTCGGGCGGCCGGCGCATCAGCACGTTCGCATAGATCAGCGATCCGCCGCCCAGGCCGCTGGCGACGATGGCTTCGCTGCTGCGGAACGACCATACGTCGAACAGGCCGTACAGCTGCTCGCTCGGATCCCAGAAATTGCGCGCGGTATCGGCGGGGCTGCGCGGGAACGACCCGGGCGGGTAGGCGGCCCCGCGCTCGAGGAGGCAGACGCGCAGGCCGGACTGCGCGAGCGTACAGGCCATGACCGAGCCGCCGAATCCGGATCCGACGACGACCGCGTCGAAATGTTCGTTCATCGCGTGCCTCCTCGCTGAACTCGACCCGATCGCCGGCGGCCGGGGGCGGCCCTGCCGTGTCGCCGATTCTGAGCCGAAGTCGCACCAGCGTCGAGCGCATGCGAGCGACGATGACACTCGCGTCGATCGCCGCCTCGGGTGCGTAGACGCTTCCGCGTATGGCGTTCGGCGTCCGGCCGCGCGATGATTGCCCATCGGCCAACGACCGTACGGCGGCATCCTCTTGTTCGATCCTCTCAGGCCGCGTCGCATGTTCGGCGCCGACGATGCGCGCGGCGCAGGGATACGGCGCAGGGTGGACGCGACCCGGGTCCGCATGGCGACGCGCGGCATGCCGCGCAACGCCGCGGCGGGTCTTGCCGGCGTCGTGATCGGGCTGATCGGAATGTCGCACGTCGGGCCCGGGTGGGATTTCCGGTTCGATCCGTACGTGCTCGGATGGGCGATCGCCACCGCTTCCGCGATCGTCGCGAAGTCGCTGTACGCGCTATGGGTCGAACGAGGCGGGCGCTCCGACGAAGGCGTGATCGCCACCGTACGGATCCACGCCGTGAACTTCGCCGTCTCGGGCGCCTGCTGGGGAAGTGCCGCGTGGATGCTCCTGCCGGCGCGCAGTGTCCAGCAGGACGCGTTCCTGCTGGCGGGCATGGCCATGGTGATGATGGGAGCCGCGGGAGCGCAGGCGGTGTGTCGTCCCGTCGTGCTCGGATTCACCGGGGCGCTGTGCGTCGTGTTCGTCTCGGGACTGCTGCGCTTGGGCGATCTCTTCCACCTGAGCCTGGGCTTCGGCTTCGCCGTCTACGGAGTCGTGGTGCTGATGTTCGCGCGCAACCAGGAGCTCGCGGTGACGCGGGCGATCGAGCTTGCGCTCGAGAACGAGGAGTTGCTCGCCGAGAAGAGTGCCGAGCAGCAGGCGACGCAGTCGGCGCGTGCGCTCGCCGAGCAGGCGCGCGAGCAGGCCGAGAAGGCGGACCGGACGAAGACCAACTTCATCGCCGCGACGAGTCACGATCTTCGCCAGCCGATGCATGCGCTCGTCCAGTACGTCGAGCACCTGCGGCGCACCTGCACCGATCCGATGTCGCTGGCGACCATCGGCCGGATCGAGGAATCGGTGGCGGCGATGGAGAACCTGCTGAACGCGGTGCTCGACTTCTCGAAGATATCGATGGGCGCGATCGAGCCCGATATTCGCGTGTTTCCCGTGGACCGGCTGCTGCGCAGCGTCGAAACCCAGGTTCGGCCGCTCGCGCAGGCGAAGGGACTCGGGTTCCGCGCCGAATCGAGTGGAGGATTCTGTGAATCCGACGAGGTGCTGCTCGAACGCATCGTGCGCAACATCGCGCAGAACGCCGTGCGCTATACGGCGTGCGGCTCGATCGTGCTTCGCGCGATGACGCGCCCCCACACGGTGCGCGTGCTCGTAGCCGACAGCGGGATCGGCATACCGGGTTCGGAGAAGCAGAGGATCTTCGACGAGTACTACCAGGTCGACAACCGCGCGCGCGATCGAAGCAAGGGGCTGGGGCTGGGCCTGGCGATCGTGCGCGATCTCGCGCGCCTGTTGCACGTGCGGATCCGCCTGAAGTCGCTCCCGGGAGCGGGCTCGACTTTCGCGATCGAGATCCCGCTCGCACGCAAGCGGGTGGTCGTCGAAGACGCGCCACCCGTGCGTGTCACCCGGGATTTCGTGCGCGGCGCTCTCGTCGTGCTGATCGACGACGACCCGCTCGCGCTCGACGCCGTAGCCACCACGCTGCGCGATCTCGGCTGCCGCGTGCTGGCTGCGCGTTCGGGCGCCGACGCGATGCAAGCGCTCGGGCAGGCCGAGTTCGCTCCGCAGCTCGTGCTGTCGGACCATCGGCTCGCCGGCGACGAGAGCGGGCTGCACGCGATCGCGATGATCGTCGAGAACCAGCGTGCGCTGTACGGCGCATCGTTCCCGCTTCCCGCGCTGGTCATGTCGGGCGATACCTCGCCGCAGGAACTCGAACGCGTCGCGCGCGCCGGCTACCCGATGCTGCACAAGCCGGTCGGTGCGCTGCGCCTGTACGAGGCGCTCAACGCGGCGCTGCAGCCGGTAGCCGAGGCGCAGCGCGCATAGCGCATGGTGCTCAGGGAAAGACGAGGCCGCGCCGCGCGATCTCGGCCATCACGCCCGCCTTGGCGTTCTCGGTGACTCCGAGCTTCCACGCGATGTTTCCGACGTGCGCCCGCACGGTGTGGTCGGAGATCGGCTTGCCGTCGCGCTTCCCGAGCTCGCGCGCGATGCGCTTGTAGGTGAGCCCGCGCACGAGCAATGCCGCGATCTCGCTCTCGCGCGGCGTCAGCGGCGCGTTCGTCGTGTCGCCCTTCGGAGCGCGCGCGGAACCCGGCGCATCCATCTGCCGCAGGACCATCTCGGGGATGTAGACGCCTCCGGCCAGCGTGATCGCGATCGCGTGCTGGAAGATGACGTTCGACGTCGCCTTCTGGATGAAACCCGTGGCGTAGAGGTTGATCACCTCGCGTACCAGATCGGGTTCGCAATGACCCGACAGCACGACGACCCGCGGACACCGGTCGAAACTCTCCACGTGCTCCTTCACCACCCGCAGCGTATCCACTCCCTTGCTGTCACCGAGTTCGAGGTCGAGCAGTACCAGGTCGACGGTCGCGGTTGCCGCGAGGACCTCCAACGCCTGTGCGAGCGACTCGGCCTCGAGCACTTCGACCGCGGTGTCGACGTTGCGCAGCGCCATTGCCGTGCCGGCGCGGGTCAGCGGATGGTCGTCGACGACGAGACAGCGCATGGCCGTTACATCTCCATGTCGTCTACACGCTTGCGCCCATGTCGCACGCGCGCATAGGCACCCGAGTAGCCGCTATCGCGTCTGTTTCCGAAGCGCCGGAAATCGCAAGATGGTTTCGTCGGCGAGCCGGCAAACGAACGAAGCGATCACTGCCCCCGGGATCGACCATGGTAGTACGAAAAGCTCACGTTCCGATGCCGCTGCGCGACAGACCACCGCAAAGGAGTGCATCATGAAATCGATCTTCTACTCCATCGTCTTCGCGTCGTTCGCGCTGCCGGTTGCAGCGCAGGAGATCGTCGAGTTCGACGATCATTTCGTGTCGACGCGCACCCGTGCCGAAGTGCAGGCCGAGCTTGCGAGCGCCGCGGCAGCGGGCCGGCTCGAACCGATGGGCGAGGCCATGTCGTATCCGACCTCGATGCCTTCGTCGTCGAGCCTCACGCGAGCCGAGGTCAAGGCTGAACTCGCCCGGGCCGCGGCGGCGGGCGAGTTGAACCAGCAGGGCGAGATCACCGCGATTCCGCCGGTGCATTGGGGCGGCGGCTCCGCGCGGCTCGCGCGCGGCGGTACGTACTGACGCTGCTCGGGGGGAGGGCTGCCTCGCGGCCCTTTCCCCGGTGCGAATTCCCGATATCCCGCAAGCGATACCGAAGATGCCGTGCCGCGCCGCTCCACGTCCGGGTACCGGGCTTGCGACCGGTTCTTCCGTCGCGAGCGCCGGGAGATCGAGTTGGACGCGTTGCTGCTGTCGCGGATCCAGTTCGCCTGGGTCATCGCGTTGCACATCCTGCTGCCGGCGTTCACGGTCGGGCTCTCGTGGTACATCGCCACGCTCGAGACGCTCTGGTGGTGGAAGAAAGACGACGTCTACCGGCGCCTTTCGGCGTTCTGGATCAGGATCTTCGCGGTGTCCTTCGGCCTGGGCGTCGTCTCGGGCATCGTCATGCCTTTTCAGTTCGGGACGAACTGGAGCCGATTCACCGATGCGACTGCCAACATCATCGGCGGGCCGATGGCCTACGAAGTGCTCACGGCTTTCTTTCTCGAGTCGGCATTCCTCGGTGTCCTGCTCTTCGGACGCAAGCTGGTTCCGCAGTGGGCACACGTGCTCTCGGCAGTCTTCGTCGCTGTCGGAACACTGCTCTCCTCGTACTGGATACTCGTCGTCAACAGCTGGATGCAGACGCCGGTGGGCCACGAGATCGTCGACGGCCGCTTCCTTCCGGTCGATTTCCTGCAGATCCTCTTCTCGCCGTCGTTGCCGTACCGTCTCGTGCACACGGTGGTCGCGTTCCTGATCACGACCGGCTTCGTCGTGCTCGGCGTGGCGGCGGGCTACCTGCTGCGCGGTCGCCACGTGGCCGAGAGCCGCGTGATGGTGAAGATGTCGCTGCTGTTCCTCGGCGTGATGGTGCCCCTGCAGATCGTCGTCGGCGACCTGCACGGCATCAATACGCTGAAGCATCAGCCGGCGAAGCTCGCTGCGATGGAAGGTCTCTGGGAGACGACCACGCACGTGCCCTTGTCGCTGTTCGCGATCCCCGACGAGGAAGCCGAGGCGAATCGCTTCGAAGTGGCGATTCCGGCGATCGGCAGCCTGTACCTGACGCATTCCTTCGACGTTCCCGTGCAGGGCCTGAAGGACTTCCCGCGCGAAGACCGGCCGCCGGTGGCGATCGTCTACTTCGCTTTCCGGATCATGGTCGGCATCGGTGTGCTGATGCTGGCGATCGTCCTGACCGGATGGTGGCAGCATCGTCGCGGCCGGCTGTACACGTCGCGCTTCTTCCTGCAGTTCGCCCGCCTCGGAATCCCCATGGGCTTCATCGCGGTCCTCGCGGGCTGGACGGTAACCGAGGTCGGGCGACAGCCGTGGGTCGTCTACGGATTGATGCGCACCGCCGACGGCGTTTCGCCTTCGCTGGTCGCCTCCGATGTCGCGCTGTCGCTGACGGCGTACGTCCTTGCCTACATCGTGATCTTCGGCGGCGGATTCGTCCTGCTGCGGCGCATGGTGCTGCGCGGGCCCGAGGCCGCCGACGCGGCCGAAGGGGAGGAAGACAGGAAGCAGCGGGCGGCACGACCGCTGTCGGCAGCCACCGAGGCCGATCCGGTCTCCGCACGGGGTCGGCCCGCGGGCGCGAGCGCCGCGACGGCGCCAGGGGTGGGCGATGGCGCTTGATCTCGTGCCGCTGTGGGCGGCGATCCTGGCGCTGGCCGTATTCATGTACGTGCTGCTCGACGGTTTCGACCTCGGCGTCGGCATGCTGTTCGGCCTGCGCCGCAACGCCGAAGACCGGAACCGCATGGTCGCGTCGGTGGCGCCGGTCTGGGATTTCAACGAGACCTGGCTCGTTCTCGGCGGAGGCGGCCTGCTCGCGGTGTTTCCGCTCGCCTTCGCGGTGATGATGCCCGCGCTGTATTTCCCGTTCCTCGTCATGCTGCTCGGACTCGTGTTCCGTGGCGTCGCCTTCGAGTACCGCGAAGTCGAGGGGGCACGGCGCTGGTTGTGGGACGGCGGTTTCGTGCTCGGATCGCTGTTCGCCACGTATGCGCAGGGCGTCGTGCTGGGCAATTTCATCCAGGGCTTCCCGGTGCAGGGTCGCGTATTCGCAGGATCCAGCTGGGACTGGATCTCGCCGTTTCCGCTGCTCACCGGCCTCGGGCTGGTGTTCGGCTACCTGCTGCTGGGCGCGACCTGGCTGGTGCTGAAGACCGACGGACGACTGCAGGAGTGGGCCCGAACGATGGCTCGGCGCGCGCTGTGGGGCGTGCTGCTGTTCATCGCGATGGTGAGCATCTGGACGCCACTCTCCGACCCGCGCATCGCCGAGCGCTGGTTCAGCATGCCGAACCTCGTCTGGTTCTCTCCGGTGCCGTTGCTGACCGTGGCGCTCGCGGTGGCGCTCCTGCGCACGCTGCGCGCGGGCCGCGACCTGCTCCCGTTCCTGTGCGCGTTCGGTCTGTTCCTGCTCGCCTTCGTCGGGCTCGTCATCAGCCTGTGGCCGTACATCCTGCCGCCGTCGATCACGCTGTGGGAGGCCGCGGCGGATCCCAAGGCGCAGGCGTTCATGATGATCGGCACGCTGTTCCTGCTGCCGGTGCTCCTGCTGTACGTCGCCTGGTCGTACTGGGTCTTTCGCGGCAAGGTACGCAGCGACATCGGTTATCACGCATAGGAGCGGCTACACTTCGCCCTCCATGCGCTCGCGTTCCCGACCCGCCGCTTCCTGGCCCACGCTGGGCGTGCTCGGCGTCGTCGTCGGCGACATCGGCACGAGCCCGCTCTACGCATTCAAGGTCGCCTTCGATCCGCGCATCGGCCTGGCGCCCACGCAGGCGCACGTCTTCGCCGTGCTCTCGATGATCTTCTGGTCGGTGCTGATCATCGTGTCGCTGAAGTACGTGACGATCATGCTGCGCTTCGACCATCGCGGCGAAGGCGGGGTCCTGGCGCTGCTGTCGCACTGCGCGAACGCGCTGCGCGACAAGCCGCGGCTCACCTGGCTCGTCACGGTGCTGGGCATCTTCGCCGTGTCGCTGTTCTACGGCGATGCGGTGATCACGCCGGCGATCTCGGTGCTCGCGGCGGTCGAAGGCCTGTCGATCGCCACGCCCGACCTGCACGTGCTGGTGTTGCCGATCGCGATCGTGATCCTCGTCCTGCTGTTCCTGTTCCAGCGGCGCGGAAGCGCATCGGTCGGTGCGCTGTTCGGCCCGGTGATGGCGCTGTGGTTCCTGGCGATCGCGCTGTTCGGCGTGTTCCAGATCGTCGGCAATCCGAGGATCCTGCTCGCGCTCGATCCGCGCTTCGCCATGTCGCTGGTCCTGCACGAGCCGCAGATGGCGTTCATCGCGGCCGCAGCGGTCTTCCTGTGCATGACCGGGGCCGAAGCGCTGTATACCGACATGGGCCATTTCGGCCGCAGGCCGATCCGCATCGCCTGGTTCTTCCTCGTGCTGCCGGCGCTGATGCTGAACTACTTCGGCCAGGGCGCGCTGGTGTTGCACGATCCGCAGGCGGTCCGCAACCCGTTCTACCTGCTCGTTCCCCAGGGCCTGCTGCTGCCGATGGTCCTGCTCGCGACCGCGGCGACCGTGATCGCTTCGCAGGCGACGATCTCCGGGGCGTTCTCGGCGACGCAGCAGGCGTCGCGGCTGAACTTCCTGCCGCGCCTGCGCGTGCTGCACACCTCCGACTCGGTGCACGGGCAGATCTACATCCCCGCAGTCAACGGGCTGATGCTGGTGACCGTGGTCGCGCTGGTGATCGGCTTCGGCAGTTCCGAGGCGCTGGCGGCAGCCTACGGGATCGCCGTGTCGGGCAACCTCGCGCTCACCAGCATCATGATGCTGATCGCGCTGCCCGCGTTCGCCGAGGCGCGGTTGCGCCTGCTGTGGCCGCTGTTCGCGGCGTTCGCGACCATCGAACTGGCGTTCTTCGCTGCGAATTTCGCCAAGCTCGACACCGGCGGATGGTTCCCGCTGCTGCTCGCAGGGGTCGTGTTCACGGTGCTTACGACCTGGCGGCGCGGACTCGAGATCCTGCGCCTGCGCAAGGATTCCGGCCCGAAGGCTTCGCGCGACGGCTTTCCGCTCGATCTCTCCGGTGTGCCGCGCGTTCCGGGCACGGCGGTGTTCTTCTCGTCGACGCCGGCGGGCTGGCCGAGTGCGTTCCTGCACAACCTGAAGCACAACAAGGTGATGCACGAACAGACCGTGTTCCTCACGGTGGTTTTCGACGAGGCGCCGCGCGTGCTCGACGACGAACGCGTCGAGGTGATGCGCAGTCCCGACGGCATCCTTCGCATCGTCGCGCATTTCGGCTTTCGCGAGCTTCCGGACATCGACCGCGCATTGCGCCTGGCGGCGCGCAAGAACGTCGTCTGCCCGCGCGACGAGACTACCTACTTCACCAGCAAGCCGACGCTCGTGTCGGAGAGCCGGCGCGGGCTCTTCGGGTGGCGGCGCTCGCTCTTCGGCTGGCTGCTGCGCAACAGCACCAGCGTCGCGAACTACTTCGGCCTGCCGGCGAACCGCGTCGTCGAACTGGGAACGCAGGTCGCCGTCTGAGCGCCGGGGTGCGGTAGCGCACGCACTGCGCCGGCGCGCTTCAACGCAGCGCCTGCTCCAGGTCGGCGACCAGGTCCTCGGCCGATTCGATTCCGCAGGCCAGGCGCACGAGGTTCGGCGCGATCCCGGTTGCGCGCATCTGTTCGTCGTCGAGCGTGCCGGCGACCATCGCGGCCGCGTGCACTGCCAGCGATTCGATTCCGCCCAGGCTCACCGCCTGCGTGAACAGCCGCAGCCGCGAAACGAAGGCCTGCGTGCGCGCGTAGTCGCCGGCGATGCGCACCGCGAGCACGCCGCCGAAGCCGCGCATCTGCGCGCGCGCCAGGGCGTGCTGCGGGTGGCTCTCGAGGCCCGGGTAGTGCACGGCTTCGACCGCCGGATGCGCGTGCAGGAACCGCGCGACGACCATCGCGTTCTCGTTCGCACGCGACACGCGCAGCGCCAGCGTGCGCAGGCCGCGCAGCAGCAACCACGCATCGAACGCGCCCAGCGTCGCGCCCAGCGCGATCGTGCTGCGCCAGATCGTCTCGATGCGTTCCGCGGTCGACACGACGACTCCGGCGATCAGGTCGTGGTGGCCGCCGAGGTACTTGGTCGCGCTGTGCACCACGATGTCGACGCCGAGCGCGAGCGGCTGCTGGTTCAGCGGGCTGGCGAAGGTGTTGTCGGCCACGGTGACCGCCCCGCTCTCGCGCGCGGCCTGCGCGACCGCGCGCAGGTCGGTGACCGCCATCGTCGGATTCGACGGCGTCTCGAGCATCACCAGCTTCGCATCCCGCCGAATCGCCGCGATCAGTGCCGCCGTGTCGGTCTGGTCGACCCGCTCGACGACGACGCCGAAGCGTGGAAGCAGCTCGGTGAACAGCTGCGTGGTTCCCATGTAGTGGCTGGTCTGCGCGACGACGCGATCGCCGGCGCCCAGCAGTCCGAGCAGCACCGCCGACACCGCTCCCATTCCGCTGGCCGTCATCAGTGCGCTCTCGCCGCCTTCCAGCCGGGCGATCACGCGCGCCGCGCGCTCGAGTGTCGGGTTGCCGTAGCGGGCGTAGAAACGTTCGTGCCGCGGGCGCGTCGCCATCTCGGCGAACTCGAGCGCGTCGCGGGCGGACCAGGTGACCGACGTGTGGATGGCGGGAGCCAGCTCGCCGCCGTTGTCGCGGTCGTGGTCGGCGTGGATCAGCAGCGTGTCGGGACGTAGCTGGGGCGGTTCGGCAGGCATCGGGCGCACCCATCGGAAGGGATGCCGCCGGCTCCCACAGTAGAATGCGGCATGGCCGATCATCGCATGAACCGGATTGCCCGCACTGCGCTCGTCGTCGGCGCGCTGGTGCTGTTCGGTTTCGTGACGACGTGGTCGTTCCTCGCATACCGGGATCCGGACATGGTCGCGAACTTCGCGACGTTCCTGCAGATGTGCGGCATCACGATCGCACGCTGACCCCTCCCGTTCCCGATCCTCCGTACTGCATGGCGACCCGCAAAAGCGACTACAGCGAAGCGTCGATTCGTGTACTGAAAGGCCTCGAGCCGGTGCGGCAGCGCCCCGGCATGTACACGCGCACCGAGAATCCGTTGCACATCGTCCAGGAGGCGATCGACAACGCCGCCGACGAAGCGCTTGCCGGAGCCTGCCGCGAGATCGTCGTCACGCTGCACGGCGACGGCAGCATCGAAGTCGACGACGACGGCCGCGGCATCCCGGTGGGAATGCACCCCGACGAGCAGGTTCCGGTCGTCGAGATCGTATTCACGCGGCTGCACGCCGGCGGCAAGTTCGACAAGGCGGCCGGCGGCGCGTACAGCTTCTCGGGGGGCCTGCACGGCGTCGGCGTTTCGGTGACCAATGCGCTGTCGAAGCGGCTCGACGTCACCGTGCGGCGCGACGGTGCCGTGCACACGATCGGCTTCGCCGGCGGCGAAGTCGTCTCGCCGCTGAAGTCGACGCCGGCCGCGCGCGGCGACCGGCGCACCGGCACCAGCGTGCGCAGCTGGCCCGACGCGAAGTACTTCGACTCGTTGACGATCCCGCACGCCGAACTCGTGCACCTGCTGCGCTCGAAAGCGGTGCTGCTCCCCGGCGTGAAGGTCACGCTGGTCGAGGAAAAGAGCGCACGCACGCAGAGCTGGCGCTACGACGAGGGCTTGCGCGGCTATCTCTCCGAGAGCCTCGCGCAGCTGTCCGATTCGCCGCCGATCATTCCGCTGTTCGAGGGCGACCAGTCGGTCGGCGCAGCCCACGACAGCTTCGCCGAAGGCGAGGGCGCGCAGTGGGTCGTCGCGTGGACCGAGGAGGGCGCACTGCTGCGCGAGTCGTACGTGAACCTGATTCCGACGACCGCCGGCGGCACGCACGAGTCGGGCCTGCGCGAAGGACTCTTCGCGGCGGTGAAGGGTTTCGTCGAGCTGCACGGCCTGCAGCCCAAGGGCGTGAAGCTGCTCGCCGAGGACGTCGCCGCGCGCGCGAGCTGGGTGCTGTCGACGAAGGTGCTCGATCCGCAGTTCCAGGGGCAGATCAAGGAGCGGCTGAACTCGCGCGACGCGGTGCGGCTCGTCTCGTCGCTGGTGCGCCCGCAGCTCGAGCTGTGGCTGAATCATCACGTCGAGCACGGCCGCAGGCTCGCCGACCTGGTGATCCGCCAGGCGCAGGCGCGCAGCCGCGCCGCCCAGAAGGTCGGCAAGAAGAAGAGCTCGGGCGTCGCCGTGCTGCCCGGCAAGCTCACCGACTGCGAATCGGAGGACATTGCGCGCAACGAGATCTTCCTCGTCGAGGGCGACTCCGCCGGCGGGTCGGCGAAGATGGGCCGCGACAAGGAGTTCCAGGCGATCCTGCCGCTGCGCGGCAAGGTGCTGAACACCTGGGAGACCGAACGCGATCGTCTCTTCGCGAACAACGAGATCCACGACATCGCCGTGGCGATCGGCGTCGACCCGCATTCGATGCGCGACGACCCCGACCTGTCGGGGCTGCGCTACGGGCGCATCGGCATCCTGTCGGACGCCGACGTCGACGGGGCGCACATCCAGGTGCTGCTGCTGACGCTCTTCTTCCGGCATTTTCCGAAGCTCATCGAACGCGGCCACGTCTACGTCGCGCGGCCGCCGCTGTTCCGCGTCGACGTGCCCGCGGCGGGCAGGCGCCCGATGCGCAAGCTCTACTGCCTCGACCAGGACGAGCTCACGCGCGTCGAGGACAAGCTGCGCAAGGAAGGCGTGCGCGAAGGCAGCTGGTCGATCTCGCGCTTCAAGGGGCTGGGCGAGATGAACGCCGAGCAGTTGTGGGAGACGACGATGAACCCCGATACGCGCCGCATGCTGCAGGTGCGCCTAGGCGACGTCGATCTCCCGGATACCGAGCAGCGCTTCACGATGCTGATGGGCAAGGGCGAGGCGCCGGCACGCCGCGCGTGGCTCGAGGAGCGCGGCAACGAAGCCGAGGTCGACATCTGAGATCTCGCACATTGCCGAATTTGCAGTTCCGCTGACACCGAATGAACGACCAGATCGATCTCCCGCTGCGCGACGAAGAAGACGACGACGCGACGCTGACGCTCGCGCGCTATGCCGAGCGCGCCTACCTCGATTACGCGGTGTCGGTCGTCAAGGGCCGTGCATTGCCCGACGTCTGCGACGGGCAGAAACCCGTGCAGCGCCGCATCCTGCACGCGATGAACGAGATGGGGCTCGGCCCCGGCGCGAAGCCCGTGAAGTCGGCGCGCGTCGTCGGCGACGTGCTCGGCAAGTTCCATCCGCACGGCGACGTCGCCGCGTACGACGCGCTCGTTCGCATGGCGCAGTCGTTCACGCTGCGCTATCCGCTGATCGACGGCCACGGCAACTTCGGCTCGCGCGACGGCGACTCGCCGGCGGCGATGCGCTACACCGAAGCGCGCCTCACGCCGTACGCGCGGCTGCTGCTCGACGAGATCGACCAGGGCACGGTCGACTTCGTTGCGAACTACGACGGTTCGACGCAGGAGCCGCGCCTGCTGCCGGCACGCCTGCCGATGCTGCTGCTCAACGGCGCGTCGGGCATCGCGGTCGGCATGGCCACCGAGATTCCGCCGCACAACCTGCGCGAGGTCGCGCAGGCGGCCGTCGCGGTGCTGAAGGATCCGAAGATCGATTCGGCGCAGCTCGCGCAGATCGTCCCGGGGCCCGATTTTCCGGGCGGCGGACAGATCATCTCGTCGCCCGCCGACATACGCGAGATCTACGAGACCGGCCGCGGCTCGATCAAGATGCGCGGCCGGGACACGATCGAGGAACTGGCGCGCGGACAGTGGCAACTCGTCGTCACCGAACTGCCGCAGGGCGTCTCGGCGCAGCGCGTGCTCGAGGAGATCGAGGAGCTCACGAACCCGAAGGTGCGCGCCAACAGGAAGTCGCTCACGCCCGAGCAGCTGCAACTGAAGCAATCGGTGCTCGCCGTGCTCGATGCCGTGCGTGACGAGTCGGGCAAGGAGGCGCCGGTGCGTCTCGTCTTCGAGCCGAAGACCTCCCGCATCGATTCCGACGAGCTGCTGCGCGTGCTGCGCGCACACACGAGCCTGGAGACGGGCGTCTCGGTGAACCTCGTCGCGATCGGCCGCGACGGACGCCCGCGGCAGAAGAACCTGCGTGCGATGCTCGACGAGTGGTGCGACTTCCGGCTCGACACCGTCACGCGGCGCAGCCGCCACCGGCTCGCGCAGGTCGACGATCGCATCCACATCCTCGAAGGGCGCCAGCTCGTGCTGCTGCGCATCGACGAGGTGATCCGCATCATCCGCGAGTCGGACGAACCGAAGCCTGCGCTGATCGACGCTTTCGGCCTGTCCGACCGCCAGGCCGAGGACATCCTCGAGATCCGCCTGCGGCAGCTCGCGCGGCTCGAGGCGATCCGCATCGAGAAGGAGCTCGCGTCGCTGCGCGACGAGAAGGCGAAGCTCGAGGTGCTGCTGCAGAGCCCCGCGAAGATGCGCCGGCAGGTGATCCAGGAGATCGAGGCCGACGCGAAGCAGTACGGCGACGATCGGCGCACGCTGATCGAGGCGGCCCAACGCACGACGCTCGAAGTGCGCGTGCCCGAGGAGCCGGTCACCGTCATCGTCTCGGAGAAGGGGTGGGTGCGTGCACGCCAGGGCCACGGCAGCGATGCGACGCAGGCCGGCTTCAAGACCGGCGACGCCTTCTACGGCGCGTTCGAGGTGATGACCACCGACAACCTGTACGCGATCGATACGACCGGGCGCATCTACACGGTGGGCGTCGCGCAGCTGCCGTCGGCGCGCGGCGACGGCGTGCCGGTGACGAGCTTCGTCGAACTCGAGCCGGGCGCGCGCATCGAGCACGTGTTCGCCGCGCACGCGAGCGCCGGCGTGCTGCTGTCGACGCGCGGCGGCTACGGACTGCTGTGCCAGGCGGGAGACCTCGTCGGGCGCACGCGCCAGGGCAAGGGCTTCGTCTCGGTCGAGGAGGGCGATGCGCCGGCCCGGCCGGCACTCTTCGAGCCGGGGATGGACCGCGTGCTGTGCGTCTCGCGCGCCGGCCACGCGCTCGTCTTCGACCTCGGCGAGCTCAAGGTGTTGCGCAACGGCGGACGCGGCGTGACGATGCTCAAGGTCGACGCATCCGACCCGATGCAGCAGGCGATCGTCTACGGCCGCGAAGGCGTGCGCGTGCAGGGCACCGCCTACCGCGGCGGCAAGCCCGTCGACCGCGTGCTGTCGGGCGCCGCGCTCGAGGCCTGGCGCGGCACCCGCGCGCGCAAGGGACGCTACCTGGAGCCGCGAGTCACCGGCGCGACGCTGTCGATGCCGAAGCCGCCGCCCCAGGGCACTTGAAAACGACCGCCCGCGCCCCGATCTGCGGCGCGGGCTCTCGCGCGCTGCCGCTGCATTCGGGCACCGCCCGGCGTCCGCCGTTTCACCCGACGTTTCCAGAATGGTGCCGATTCCGATGAACGAAACCAAGCAGACACTGGGATTCCAGACCGAGGTCAGCAAGCTGCTGAACCTGATGATCCACTCGCTGTACAGCAACCGCGAGATCTTCCTGCGCGAGCTGATCTCCAACGCCTCCGACGCCTGCGACCGGCTGCGCTTCGAGGCGCTGAACCAGCCGGAGCTGCTCGAAGGCGACGGCGAGCTGCAGATCCGCATCGACGTCGACCCGAAGGCGCGCACGCTGACGATCTCCGACAACGGCATCGGGCTGTCGCGCGACGAGGCCGTCGAGCACCTCGGCACGATCGCGCGCTCGGGCACGCGCGAGTTCTTCGGCAAGCTCTCGGGCGACGAGGCGCGCGACGCGCAGCTGATCGGCCAGTTCGGCGTCGGCTTCTATTCGGCGTTCATCGTCGCCGACCGCGTCACCGTCGTCTCGCGTCGGGCCGGGCTGCCCGCCGACCAGGCGGTGCGCTGGGAGTCCGACGGCACCGGCGAGTTCTCGGTGGAGACGGTCGAGAAGGCCGCGCGCGGCACCGACGTCACGCTGCACCTGCGAAACGCGTCGCCGGGCGAGGTCGCCGCCGAGACCGAGCTGGACGAGACGAGCTTCGAGGACCTGCTTTCGCCGTGGAAGCTGAAGTCGATCGTGCGCCGCTATTCGGACCACATCTCGCTGCCGATCCTCATGCGCAAGGAGGAGTGGGACGCCGAAGCGAAGGAGATGCGCGCCACCGACGAATGGGAGACGGTGAACCAGGCGAGCGCGCTGTGGGCGCGCCCGAAGAGCGAGATCGACGACGAGCAGTACCGCAGCTTCTTCCAGCACCTGTCGCACGGCGAAGAAAACCCGCTGGCGTGGACGCACGCGCGCGTCGAGGGCCGCACCGAGTACACGACGCTGCTCTACGTCCCGTCGCGCGCGCCCTTCGACCTGTGGGACCGCAACCGCCGCAGCGGCGTGCGCCTGTACGTGCGACGCGTCTTCATCATGGAAGACGCCGAGCAGCTGCTGCCCGCGTGGCTGCGCTTCATGCGCGGCATCATCGACTCGAACGACCTGCCGCTGAACGTCTCGCGCGAGATCCTGCAGGAAAGCCGCGACGTGCGGATGATCCGCGAAGGGTCGACCAAGCGCGTGCTGTCGCTGCTCGAGGACCTCGCGGAGAACAAGCCCGACGACTACGCGAGCTTCTGGCGCGAGTTCGGCGCGGTGGTCAAGGAAGGCGTCGGCGAGGACTTCGGCAACCGCGACCGCATCGTCGCGCTGCTGCGCTTCGCCTCCACGGCGTCGAACGAAGACACGCAGACGGTGTCGCTCGCCGACTACGTCGCGCGCATGAAGGAAGGGCAGGACAGGATCTACTACGTCACGGCGGAGACGCCTGCCGCCGCGCGCAACAGCCCGCATCTCGAGGTGTTCCGCAAGAAGGGCGTCGAGGTGCTGCTGCTCACCGACCGCGTCGACGAATGGTTGCTGTCGTTCCTCGGGGAGTTCGAAGGCAAGGCGCTGGCGTCGGTGGCGCGCGGCGGGCTGGAACTCGGCAAGCTCGAAGACGAGGCCGAGAAGAAGGCCACCGAGCAGGTCGCCGAGGAGCTGAAACCGCTCGTCGAGCGAATGAAGGCCGCGCTCGGCGACGACGTCAGCGAAGTGCGCGTGACGAACCGGCTCACCGACTCGGCGGCGTGTCTCGTCTCCGGCGAGCACGAGATCAGCGCGCACCTGGAGCGGATGCTCAAGCAGGCCGGGCAGAACGCGCCGGCGAGAAAACCGGTGCTCGAGATCAACCCCGAGCATCCGCTGCTCGCGCGCGTGCGCGACGACGACGCACGCATCGACGACTGGTCGCGGCTGCTGTTCGAGCAGGCGACGCTCGCCGAGGGCGGGCAGCTCGCCGATCCGGCGGGCTTCGTGCGGCGGATGAACACGATGCTGCTCGGCGGGGAGCCGATGGGCACGGGCGCGGCGGACGGCTCGCCGGCTCCGGAAGTGCCGTCGGCTGAACGAGGCGAAACGGACGGCTCGTCGAACAAGGGTGACTGAGCCCGCGCCGCTGCGCGGCCTCGCTCCGGTAGTCGCGCCGCATTCGCGGCTGCTCGTGCTGGGCAGCTTTCCGGGCGAGGCGTCGCTGGCCGCCGGGCACTACTACGCGCATCCGCGCAACCTGTTCTGGCCGATCCTCGGCGAAGTGCTCGGCGAGCCGCTGCACGAGTGGCCGTTCGAGCGCCGCTACGAAGCGGTGCTCGGGGCGGGTCTCGCGATCTGGGACGTCTACGGCGCGTGCCGACGCGAAGGGAGTCTCGACAGCGGGATTCGCGACGCGGCGGCCAACGACTTCGCCGAGCTGCATCGCATCGCGCCGCGCCTGGGAGTCGTGCTGTTCAACGGCAAGGCAGCGGGTCGTTTCGAGCCGCGGTTCCGCGAAGCCGGCTACCGTACGCGCGTGATGCCTTCCACGAGCCCCGCCTACGCGTCGATGTCGCGCGAGCACAAGCTCGCGCTGTGGCGCGAAGCGATCGAGACCCTGCGATGAAAGAACCCCAGATCGTGATCTCCGAATCCGCAGGCGTTCGCTACCTGCACTTCGACTCGCCGTGGGTCCAGGGCGCGATGCGCCTCTCGCGCCCGTTCGAGCTCGAGCTCGACTACGCGCACGGCATGATGGCGTGGCGGCTGTTCCTCGCGGCGCCCGACGAGATGCTGCAGCTGGGGCTGGGCGCTGCAGGCCTGGCCCGGCACTGCTGGAAGAAGCTGCCGAAGACGAAGATCGTCGTCGTCGAGGCGAGCCGCGCGGTGATCGACATCTGCCGCAACGCGTTCGCCTTGCCCGACGACGCGCGGCTCGAGGTGGTTCGGGCGGACGCCGGGGAATACGTGGTGCGGCGATCGTCACGCGGGCGTTTCGGCGTGATCCTCGCCGATCTCTACGACACGAAGGCGCGCGGGCCGGTGCTCGACGACGTGCCGTTCTACCGCGATTGCCGCGCGGCGCTCGCGCCGACGGGAATGCTCGTCGTCAACGTGTTCGGCGCGGCGCGGTCGTACGCGAAGAGCCTGCGCAACCTGCGGATGGCGTTCGACGATCGGGTGATCGCATTGCCGCCGGTGGCGGCGGGGAACGTGGCGCTGCTGGCGTTCTCCGGCCCGGAGTTGCGGGTGGAGTGGGAGGTGCTGCGGGAGCGCGCGAGGCGGTTGGAGAAGTGGGATCGGCTGCCGGCAGGGCGGTGGGTGAAAGCGATCGAGAAGGAACGGAGTGGAGAACGCGAGCTTGCGCTCTAGCTTGGCTATTCAGCAGGTTGCTTGTCAGTACCGAAAACAGTACCATTCAACCGAAACTGTACTGAACCTGGGCGAACTGCCGTGGACAACACCCTCACCGCTGCCGAGATCAAGCGCCGCGGCATGGCGGCCATCGAGGAACGCCTGCGACGCGGTCCGGTGCACCTCGTCAAGCGTAACCGGCGGACGGCGGTGGTGGTGTCCGAGGACGAGTATCAGCGTCTCACCGCTGGCAAACCGCAGTCTGTCGCCGGAATGACGGCGGTGCAGTGGCTGCTGGCGCAGCCGGCGGCGGGCACGCGCAGCAAGGCGGATATCGACGATGCGCTGGCCGAAGAACGCGCCTGGTGATCGCCTTCTTCGACAGCAGCGCACTGATCTACCTGCTCGAAGGACGCGAACCCTTCGGCGGTCGCATGCGCACCGCGCTTGCGGCGATCGACCAGGTCCACCCCGGCGTGCGGGCGGCCGTGAGTCGCCTGTCCTGGCTGGAATGTCGCGTGGGGCCGATGAAAGCCGACGATGCTGCAACGCTGAAGTCGTACGACACCTTCTTCTCCCGGCCGGACCTGGTCTGGGTCGAACTGAGTCGCGAGGTGGTAGAACTGGCGGCGGTCGTTCGCGTGCGGCACGGACTTCGCACGCCGGATGCCTTGCAGGCGGCATGCTGCCTGCAACTGGGGCCGGAGCATGTATTGCTTACCGGCGATGCGGTGTTCAGTCGCGTGCACGGGCTGAACGTCACGGTGCTGGCCTGAGACTTTCACTCGGGCAACCGCCTCTCGTACTCCTTCCGCAGCCGTCCCCAACCATCCCAGAACGGCTCGGCCTCGGAGCCGCCCAGGCGCGCGGCAAGCACGTCGAGGTGCATGTGCCAGCCGGGGCCGACCATCAGCATCACCGAGCGGTCTTTCAGACGGCGGTGGGTTACGGTGAGCAGCACCGATGCGCCCTGCGGTTCCAGTTCGAAGGTCACGTCGCTGCCGCCCTGCCACGTGAAGGCGAGCCGCCGCGGCGGCTCCATTTCGATGATCGTGCTCTGCATCCGGTGCTCGGCCCCGAAGCCCTCGGGGCGCGTGCCGGGCGGGTCGGTCAATTCGTCGTTGCGCCACACGAGTTCGAAGGGCGCGCCTTCGTGACCTGGCATGTCTCCCGCCGCCAGCCATTGGCGGCGCAGTTCGCTGTCGGTGAGGTAGGACCAGAGCCGTTCGATCGGCCCGGGCAGCAGGCGCTGGATGCGCACCGTGTCGTCGCCGGTGCGGACGGCGTAGTCGGTATCGAGCGTGGCGGTGTTCATCGTGTCCTCCGTGGGGTAGGGGATTTGCCGGCGCGTTTCGCGCCGCGCGTCGCCGTGTCTTTCGAAGCCTCGTCCGTCTCGAGCAGCTTTTCGAGGACGTCGAGACGGGTGTTCCAGAAGCGCTCGTAGTGACGCAGCCACTCCGCGCCCGCGTGCAGAGGGCGCGCGTCGAGCGTGCACAGATGGACGCGGCCCTGGATCTCGCGCTGGATCAGCCCCGCGCGCTCGAGCACCTGGATATGCTTGGATGCTCCTGCCAGCGAGATGTCGAAGGGAGCGGCAAGCTCGCCGACCGTCCGCGGCTGGCGGGCGAGCTCGCGCAACATCGCGCGACGGGTGGGGTCGGCCAGGGCGCCGAAGACGGCGTCGAGACGGGATTGATTGTCAACCATAGAGTTGAATATACGCCGTGCATTGCAATTGTCAACCCTGAGGTTGAATATTTTGGGATCATCCGGGGATCGCCCGGTAAGCCCGGCGATGTGCATCGAACCAGGGAGCACGTGATGAGCGAGACGATCGATCTCGGCTACCGACCGGACGGTTATTTCGGGGACGAGAGACCGGGCCGACCAGGGCCGGTAGAGCAGCGCGACGCCCGCTATGTCGAGGTGCGCCGCGGTGCCGCTTCGCAGGACGACATGGGCGCGGATCGGGGGGCCTCGCGCACCGAAAGGATGAACAGCGGATACCTGCCCGGGATGCTCGAGGGCGAGGTCGAGATCGGCCGCATCCGCATCCAGTCGAAACCGGCCGACGCCGCCTCCGTCTACGCGCGCGAGGCGGGCGGCGTGATCTCGTACCGGGTCGTCGACGAATACGGCGGCGACACGCTGCAGGGCAGGTCGGAGATGCAGACCGACAAGCCGATGACGCTCGGCGAGTTCGCGAACTTCTTCCTGGGCGCCTGGCCGCTGGTCGATGTACTCGAGACGCGCGTAAGGGAGGACGAGCGCATCAGCCTCGGCCTGTTTCGCGCCGAATCCAGGTTCTATCCCGACTTCGAATCACTGTGCCGGCAATACGTGCTCGAGCGTCACCCCGAGCTGCGCGATCGCTCCCGGAAATGACCGGAGGGTTCGTGCAGCAAGCGGCAGCTGCGCGCCCGGATTCCTGCTATTTCGTGTCGCCGTCGGGCTTGCCATCCGGCCAGGCCAGGCGCGTGCACGCGTCGCAGTAGGTGGGCTGCCTGGGAAGCTTCTCGTTCGTCTTCTCGCCCCACGCCGACACGGGAATCGCGGTCGGCATGGTCGGCGTGCCGCACAGCGAACGCATGATGTTGGCGCGACGCGAGAGGTGGTAGTCCCAGATCCCGTGGGTGGTCTCGGTGACGACGATTTCGTTCCGCTCGGCTTCCGTCCTGGGGATCTCTACCCCCTTCATCGAATCGAAAAGGCTCATGGCATGCACCGGTGATGTGAACGACGCTGCAATTGTCCCGGGTGGCGAGGAGTCGTCCGAAAAGACCGCAGTCGGCGATGCCCTTTTCGCCGCAGCGACGCGGAATGTCGTTTGCCGCGATCGCTGCTGGCCCGTTGCTTCGCGTCGTCGGCTGACAACCCTGCACGGGAACGTGCACGCGTCGCGTCTCGCCTCGCCCTTCCTCCCGGTCCATCGACCATTCGTCCGGACGCCGCTGGCTGCCGTCGCTGCCGTCGCTACCTTGTCGCCATGAACGCGCGCACCGGTCCTGCCGCGGCGGCGGGCGTATCCGCGCCGTTGCCTGCGCTCGGCCGCCCGGGTTGCCGCGTGACGGTCGAGGACCTGCTTCCCGCGCTCGTCGACGACCGGATCGTTTCGCGCGAAGACGCCGATTCGGTCGCTCGCTACGCGAACCTCTCCAGCAGCGAGCAGCACGCGCTGGTCGCGCTCGCGCGGCGCAGGTTCCGCTCGCCGACGACGAATCGGCTCGTCGATCTCGATTCGCTCGTTCCGTGGTTCGCGCAGCGCGTCGGCCTGCCGCACGCGCGCATCGATCCGCTGAAGGTCGACCTCGCGCGCGTCTGCGACGTGATGTCGAGCCAGTACGCGACGCGCTTCAAGATCCTGCCGCTTGCCGTCGATTCCGACGGCGTCACGATCGCCACCGCCGAGCCGTTCGTCACCGACTGGGTCGACGAGCTCGGCTCGATGCTGCGCAAGCCGATCCGGCGCGTCATCGCCGATCCGCAGGAGATTCCGCGCTACATCGTCGAGTTCTTCACGCTGGCGCGCACCGTGCGCGGCGCACAGAAGAACGGTACGACCTCGCAGCAGAGCAACTTCGAGCAGCTCGTCGAGCTCGGGCGCTCGGGTCGCAACCTCGACGCGAACGACCAGCACATCGTCACGATCGTCGACTGGCTCTGGCAGTACGCGTTCGACCAGCGCGCCAGCGACATCCATCTCGAGCCGCGCCGCGACACGGGATCGATCCGCTTCCGCATCGACGGCGTATTGCACAACGTCTACCGGCTGCCGCCGTCGGTGCTCGCCGCGATGACGAGCCGCATCAAGCTGCTCGGCCGGATGGACGTCATCGAGAAACGACGGCCGCAGGACGGGCGCATCAAGACGCGCACCTCGGACGGTCGCGAGATCGAGCTGCGCCTCTCGACGCTGCCGACCGCGTTCGGCGAGAAGCTCGTCATGCGGATCTTCGATCCGGAAGTGCTCGTTCGCGACTTCTCCGAACTGGGTCTGCAGGACGACGACCTGGAAGCCTGGGAATCGATGACCTCGCGTCCGAACGGGATCGTGCTGGTCACCGGGCCGACCGGCTCGGGCAAGACGACGACGCTGTACACGACGCTCAAGGGACTCGCGACCGACGAGGTGAACGTCTGCACGATCGAGGACCCGATCGAGATGGTCGAGCCTTCGTTCAACCAGATGCAGGTGCAGTCGGGGATCGACCTCGGCTTTGCCGACGGCATCCGGGCGCTGATGCGCCAGGATCCCGACATCGTGATGGTCGGCGAGATCCGCGACCTGGAAACCGCCGAGATGGCGATCCAGGCCGCGCTGACCG
>CAYZYC010000033.1:0-23989 GCA_964481165.1 uncultured Limnobacter sp.
AGCGCGCTTCGTACCTCTGACTCGCGGCCGCATGTTTGAGCGGAGCGCGCGTAGCGCGCGCAGCGAGTTCGGCCGCGCGACCCCGCGGCGAGCAGCGCAGTGCAGTCGGTGCGCAGCACCGACCGGCGCAGCGAGCGCCCCGCCCCGCCGCCGCCTGCCGCGCCCGCCCCGAACGCCCGAACGCCCGAGCGCGCAAGTGCGCGAACGCCCGAGCGCGCAAGCCCCCCACTGCGCATCAAGCCTTCAGGAACTCCTCGCGCGACCCCAGCCAGCGCCGCAGGTGCATGTCGACGAGCGCCGGGTCGCCCCGCAACATTTCCAACGCTGCATCGCGCGCCGCCCGCACGAGTTCGCTGTCGCGATCGAGGTCGGCGAAGCGCAGCAAGGCCTCGCCCGACTGGCGTGCACCGAGGAACTCGCCGGGTCCGCGCTGGGCCAGGTCGCGTTGCGCGATCTCGAATCCGTCGGAGGTTTCGTACATCGTCTTCAGCCGCTCGCGTGCCGCCTCGGACAACGGCTCGCGATACATCAGCACGCAGACGCTTTCGGCTGCGCCGCGGCCGACGCGTCCGCGCAGCTGGTGCAACTGCGCGAGCCCGAAGCGTTCTGCGTGTTCGACGATCATCAGCGAGGCGGCAGGAACGTCGACTCCGACCTCGATGACCGTCGTGGCAACCAGCACCTGCAGCGACCCGTCGCCGAACGATTCCATCACCGCCTGCTTGTCCTGTGCCGGCAGTCGGCCGTGAACGAGTCCGACGCGCAACGGCGCCAGTTCCTTCTGCAGCGTCGCGTGCGTGTCGATCGCCGATTGCAGGTCGAGCGCCTCGCTTTCTTCGACCAGCGGACAGACCCAGTAGACCTGCCGGCCTGCGGCGGCGGCAGCGCGCACGCGCGATACGACTTCGGCGCGGCGGGCCGCTGAAACGAGCTTCGTCGTCACCGGCTTGCGCCCGGGAGGAAGTTCGTCGATGACCGAAACGTCCAGATCGGCGTAGTAGGTCATCGCCAGCGTTCGCGGAATCGGGGTGGCGCTCATCATCAGCTGATGCGGAAGTTCGCTCGTGCCCGGTTCGGGTTTGGCGCGCAGTGCGAGTCGCTGCGAAACGCCGAACCGGTGCTGCTCGTCCACGATCGCCAGACCGAGCCGATCGAACTGCACCGTGTCCTCGATCAGCGCGTGCGTTCCGATCAGCAAGTCGACCTCGCCGCTGGCGAGTGCCTGCCGCACGGCGCGTTTCGCGCTTTCCTTCGTCGAGCCCGAAAGCCATGCGATCCGCACGCCGATCCGTTCGAGCCAGGGCTGCAGCTTGTTGCGGTGCTGCTCGGCGAGGATTTCGGTCGGTGCCATCAGCGCCGCCTGTCGGCCGCTTCCGATGGCCTGCGCCGCGGCGAGCGCGGCGATCACGGTCTTGCCGCTGCCCACGTCGCCCTGCAGCAGGCGATTCATCGGTTGCGTGGCGGCGAGCTCGGCCGAGATTTCGCCCCAGACGCGCCGTTGCGCGACGGTCAGATCGAAAGGCAACGCGTCGAGCAGCTTGCCGGCGAGCGAACGATCCGGCAACGCCGGCGCCGCCTGCGCGGCGCGTGCGGCGCGCGCCCGCGCGAGCGACAGCTGCTGCGCCAGCAGCTCGTCGAAGATCACGCGCCTCCACGCCGGCGAAGAACGCTCGTGCAGCCCGCCGGCCGGCGTTCCGGGATCCGGTCGGTGGATCTCGCGCAACGCGCTGGCCGCCGCCGGGAGACCCAACGACGCGACGATCGCGGCAGGCGCCGTCTCGGGCCAGTCGAGTTCGTCGAGCGCGCGCAGGATCGCGGAGCGAATGCGCGGCTGCGCGAGGCCCGATACCGTCGGGTAGACAGGCGTCAGCGATTCGGGAAGCGCCTCGCCGTCGGCGACGACGCGATACTGCGGATGGACCATCTCGAGTCCGAACAGTCCGTCGCGCGCGTCGCCGAGCGCCCGGATGCGCCGGCCCTCGGCAAACTGGCGAAGCTGCGAGCCGTAGAAGTGGAAGAACCGCAGCGAGAAGACGCCCGAGTCGTCGCGCAGTTCGACGCGCAACGTGCGGCGCGGTCGGGTCGTCACCTCCTGCCGTACGACGACGCCCTCGACCTGCACCTTCTCGCCCGGACGCGCGTCGGCGGCCGGCGTGATCCGGGTTTCGTCCTCGTAGCGGATCGGCAGGTGCAGGACGAGATCCTGCCGGCGGCGGATGCCGAGTTTTGCGAAACGCGCTGCGTCGCCGTCGCGCTCGACGCCGTCAAGCTCGACGTCGTCGCCCTCGACGTCGTCGCGCTTTCTTCGCCCGGCCCTTCTGCCGTCCTGCGCCAAGTAGATCCGCCCTGGTGCCGCCTTCAGTCGACGACCATGATCGCTTCGACTTCGAACAGCGCTCCGCGAGGCAGGCTGGCGACGCCGACCGTCGAACGCGCCGGATACGGCTGCGTGAAGTGCTTTTGCATCGCCTCGTTGACCTTCGGGAAATCGGCCAGGTCGGTCAGGAACAGCGTGAGCTTCACGCAATCGGCCAGCGAGCCGCCGGCCGCCGCTGCCACGGCCTTCAGGTTGCGAAACGCCTGCTCGATCTGCGCATCGATGCCGCCTTCGACGAGGGCACCGCTCGTCGCATCGAGCGCGATCTGCCCCGAGAGCCAGACCGTGTTGCCCGCGCGCACCGCCTGCGAATACGTGCCGATCGCGGCGGGCGCCTGCGTGGTCGAGATGATCGTTCGTTCGGTTGTCATGAAGCGTCCTGCGGCAGCGGAAATATGAGGCACGTCGTCGAGGCCCATGCATACATCCGGCCCGACGCGTCGACGAGCCGCCCTTCGGCGATCCCGATCTGGCGCGTGACGCTGACCACCTTCGCGTCGGCGCGCACCGGTCCGGTCTTGTCGGTGAGCGGACGCGTGTAGTTCACCTTGAGTTCGAGCGTCGTGTACCCGAAGCCCTGGTCGAGCATCGTCTGCACCGCGCAGCCGAGCGCGGAATCGAGCAGCGTCGCGATGTAGCCGCCGTGCACCGAGCCGATCGGATTGTAGTAGTCGGTCTTCGGCGTTCCCTGGAACACCATGCGCCCGCGCTCGACCTCGACGGGGACGAAATCGAGCGTCTGCGCGATGGGCGGCGATGGCAGTTCGCCGCGGCCGATCCGTTCGAGGAACTGCAGCCCCGAGGACTTCGCGATCTCGCTGCCGGGAATCTTGCCCGGAGCGGCCAGCAGCAGGCGCACTTCGCGTTCGCGCGCGAGCCACTTCTCGAGGGTCGCGTCGGCCTGCGCTTCGGCGTTCGGAGGTTCGGTCTTCGGCACGCTGGGGCCCCTTCGTCGGTCCATCCCGCGGTTCCTCTCGTTCATCCGTTCGACTGGAACCTCGTTCATCCGTGCGTCCGGAACCACGACTCGAGCGCGATCGCCAGCACGGACATCATCAGCATCGCGCCCAGGAACAGCGCGGCGACGGCGACCAGCACGTTGGGCCAGCCGCCCGCCGTTCGGCGTTCCGAGCCCGTATTGTGCCGCGCGTCCCACTTCTCGTCCGGCGTCAGGGTGAACACGATGGCTTCGAGCATCGCCGCCAGCATCACGGCGCTCGCCACGTAGAAGCCCGGATGCCGGTACCACGGATCCGCACGCAGCGCGATCCCGATCGCGGGCATCGCAACTACCGGATACACCCACCACCAGCGTGCGCCGAGGTACAACCGGTGTGCGCCCGCGAAGCCGAGAAACAGTGCGAGCGCGCCGGCGACGGCTCTGGATCGATGCGGAACGGTCAATTCGAAGGCCCGGAAGCAGCGGCATTGTGCGACATCGCGCGACCGCGCGGCAAACCCGCGCCGCCGGCATGCCGGCAGTGCGCTGATAGACTCGCTCGACTCTCTCCCGTTTCTCCGCTTTCCCGCCTGCAGCGATCCGATGCTCGACGAACAGTTGCCCGATGCCGAAGAGGCGTCGGGCCGGCCACTGCAATCGGCGCTTCGCCAGGCCCGACAGGCGATCCGCATACGCGGTGCACGCCAGAACAACCTGAAGAACGTCGACGTCGACATTCCGACCGGCGAACTCGTCGTCGTCACCGGCGTATCGGGCTCGGGAAAGTCGTCGCTCGTGTTCGACACGCTGTACGCCGAAGGCCAGCGACGTTACGTCGAGACGTTCTCGGCGTACGCGCGGCAGTTCCTCGACCGCATGGACAAGCCGCAGGTCGATCGCATCGAAGGAGTTCCGCCGGCGATCGCGATCGACCAGACGAATCCGGTGCGCACGTCGCGCTCGACGGTCGGCACGATGACCGAGCTGAACGACCACCTGAAACTGCTCTTCGCGCGGGCCGCCACGCTGCACTGCCGCGGATGCGGCCGCGCAGTGCATCGCGACACCGTGGCGAGCGTGCTCGACGACCTCGCACGCCGCACGACAGCGGCAGGCGACCCGCGGCTCGTGATCACGTTTCCGGTGACGGTGCCGGCGAACTTCGGCGAGGACGAGATCCGCGCGCATCTCGACGCGCAGGGCTACACGCGCGTGCACGCCCGCGCGCAGGACGGCGATCGCATCGTCCTCGACGTCACGCAGGACCGCTTGCGCTGGACTTCTGCCGACGCCGCGCGCCGCGCCGATTCGGTGGAAGCCGCTTTCGGCCGCGGACACGGGCGCCTGAACGTGCATGTCCTCGACGACGACGGAGTCGAGGTCGAGCGCTGGCGCTACAGCACCGGCCTGCACTGCGCCGACTGCGACATCGCCTACAGCGACCCGGTCCCGAGCCTCTTCTCGTTCAACTCGCCGATCGGCGCCTGCGAAACGTGTCGCGGCTTCGGACGCGTGATCGGAATCGACCTCGGGCTGGTGATTCCCGACGAGCGCCGCACGCTCGCCGAAGGCGCGGTGAAACCGTGGCAGACGAAGAGCTTCGCGGAATGCCAGCGCGACCTCGCGAAGTACGCGGCGCGTGCCGGCGTTCCGATGGACGTGCCGTGGCGCGAACTCGACGAAGCCCGGCGCGGATGGGTCATCGACGGAGGCGACGACTGGACCGGCAAGTGGAACACGCAGTGGTACGGCGTGCGTCGCTTCTTCGATTGGCTCGAGTCGCGCGCCTACAAGATGCACATCCGCGTGCTGTTGTCGAAGTACCGCTCGTACAACGCGTGCGGCGCGTGCGGCGGCGCCCGGCTGGTTCCCGACGCGCTGCTGTGGCGCCTCGATTCGCACGACGGCGAGCCGGCCCGTCCCGGTCCGACGATCCACGACCTGATGCTGATGCCGATCGACTGCGTCGCCGGGTTCTTCGCGCGACTGCGGCTGCCGGCTCCGCTCGACGAGGCGATCGACCTGCTGCTCGGCGAGATCGGCAACCGGTTGCGATTCCTGCGCGACGTCGGGCTGGGGTACCTGACGCTCGATCGCCAGTCACGCACGCTGTCCGGCGGAGAGGTCCAGCGGATCAACCTGACGACCGCGCTGGGCACGTCGCTGGTCAACACGCTGTTCGTTCTCGACGAGCCGTCGATCGGGCTGCATCCGCGCGACATGGGACGCGTGATCGGCGTGATGCAGCGCCTGCGCGAGGCGGGGAATTCCCTGGTCGTCGTCGAACACGACCCGCAGGTGATGTTCGCCGCCGACCGCGTGCTGGACATCGGGCCCGGGCCCGGCGAACGCGGCGGCCGGATCGTCTTCGACGGAACTCCCGAGGCGATCCGCGACGCCCGCACGCTGACGGGCGACTACCTGGCCGGACGCAGGCAGGTCGACACCGGGCGGCGAAGTGCCGTGACGCCCGCGACGAAGAAGCTGATCGTCGAAGGCGCCACCGAGCACAACCTGAAGTCGCTCGACGTCGAGCTGCCCCTCGAACGACTGGTGTGCATCACCGGCGTATCGGGCAGCGGCAAGTCGACGCTGATGCAGAACGTGCTGTTGCCTGCGCTGCTCAAGGCCATGGGCCGGCCGACCGAATCGCCCGGCGCGTGCCGTCGCCTGCTCGGCGACGACTGGATCGGCGACGTCGTGTCCGTCGACCAGTCGCCGATCGGCAAGACCGCCCGCAGCAACCCGGCCAGCTACGTCGGAGCCTTCGACGGCATCCGCAAGCGATTCGCCGCTGCGCCGCTCGCGCGCGAGCGCGGCTACACCGCCGGCACCTTCAGTTTCAACACGGGCGACGGCCGCTGCCCGACCTGCGGCGGCAACGGCTTCGAACACGTCGAGATGCAGTTCCTGTCGGACGTCTACCTGCGCTGCCCCGACTGCGACGGTTCGCGTTTCCGGCCCGAGGTGCTCGAGGTGACGATCGAAGGTCGCGACGGGCAACCGCGATCGATCGCCGGCGTCCTCGACCTGACGGTGCGCGAAGCGCTCGCGGCGTTCGGCGGCGAGCCGGACATTCGAACGAAACTGCAACCGCTTGCCGACGTGGGGCTCGACTACCTGCGCCTGGGCCAGCCGGTTCCCACGCTCTCGGGCGGCGAGGCGCAGCGGCTCAAGCTCGCGGGCCACCTCGCGGAAGCGGCCGCGCGAGGTCTGTCCGACCCCGCGGCGGCGGGCTACCCGCACGCGCGGGCGGGACGCAAGGGAACGCTGTTCCTGTTCGACGAGCCGACGACCGGGCTGCACTTCGACGACGTGGCGCGGCTGCTGCAGGCGCTGCGCCGGCTGCTCGCGGCGGGGCATTCGCTGCTGGTCATCGAGCACAACCTCGACGTGATCCGCGCCGCCGACTGGATCGTCGACCTCGGGCCGGAAGGCGGAGAAGGCGGAGGCGAACTCGTCGCGGCTGGCACGCCCGACGACCTGATGGCGTCGGCCCGCTCGCACACCGGGGCGGCACTGCGCGACTACCTGGCGCAGTCGAAGGCGCGCGAAACGACCGGCGCTGCCGCAGCCGCACCAGTCGCATCCGAACCGGAAGGACCGCTGCAGGGTGCGCTGCGCGCGCACGCGCGCGATTCGATCTTCGTGCACCACGCGCGCGAGCACAACCTGAAGAACATCGACGTCGCGATACCGCGGGAGCGTTTCACCGTCATCACCGGTGTCTCGGGATCGGGCAAGTCCACGCTCGCCTTCGACGTCGTCTTCGGCGAAGGACAGCGGCGCTACCTCGAATCGCTGAACGCCTATGCGCGGCAGTTCGTGCAACCGTCGTCGCGCCCCGACGTCGACGGCGTGTTCGGGATTCCGCCGACGGTCGCGATCGAACAGCGCGTCAGCCGCGGCGGCCGCAAGAGCACGGTCGCGACGCTGACCGAGATCCACCATTTCCTGCGACTGCTCTACGCGAAACTCGGCGAGCAGCATTGCCCCGACTGCCGGGTCCGCATCGAACCGCAATCGGCCGACGCGATCGCCGCGCGCATTCTTCGCGAATACCGCGGCCGGCACGTCGGACTGCTCGCGCCGCTCGTCGTCAAGCGCAAGGGCGTCTACACCGACCTGGCGAAATGGGCGAAGGCGCGCGGGTTCACGCATCTGCGGGTCGACGGTGCGTTCCTGACCACGGATCGGTTTCCGCGCATCGACCGCTACGTCGAGCACGACATCGAACTGCCGGTTGCCGCGTTGCGCGTCGATGCCGCCGACGAAGCGCAGTTGCGCGATGCGTTGCACCGTGCGCTCGGATTCGGCAAGGGGCTCGTGATGGTGGCGTCTGCGCTCGACGGCCTGCACGAAGCGAGCGCCCGCGGCGACGCCGAAGCGTGGCAGGCGGCTGCGGGCTCGCTGCAGACGCGGCTGTTCTCGACGAAACGCGCGTGCGCATCCTGCGGAACGAGCTTCCCCGAACCGGACCCGCGCCTGTTCTCGTTCAATTCGAGTGCCGGATGGTGTCCGGCGTGCCTCGGAACCGGCGTGCGGCTGCCGTACGTGCCCGAGGTCGACGACTCGGGGCGCAGCGACGCCGACACGACGACCGATTCGATCGGCCACCGTGCCGAGCAACTCGCCGACCAGCGCGTTGCCGAGGCGAACGCCGAGGCGGCAGCGGCGTCCGGCGTCGAGCTCGCCGAAACCACCGAAGCCGGGTCGGCGCTGCGTTGCCCGCAATGCGACGGGCAGCGCCTGAACCGCAATGCGCTGGCGGTGCGCCTGCACGGGCTTTCGATCGCCGAAGTCGCGGCGATGCCGGTGTCCGACTGCGCAGGCTGGCTCGATTCGCTGGTGTTCGACGCACGCCAGGCCGAGATCGGTCGCGACGCACTCGCCGAGATCCGTTCGCGGCTGGGCTTCCTCTGCGACGTCGGCCTAGACTATCTCGCGCTCGAGCGCAGCGCGCCGACGCTCTCCGGCGGAGAGGCACAGCGCATCCGGCTCGCCGCGCAGCTCGGTTCGACGCTGCAGGGCGTCTGCTACGTGCTCGACGAGCCGACGATCGGACTGCACCCGCGCGACAACCGCGTGCTGCTCGATACGCTCGAGGCGTTGCGCGACAAGGGCAATACGCTGCTCGTCGTCGAGCACGACGAAGACACGATCCGCCGCGCCGATCACGTGATCGACATCGGCCCCGGCGCCGGACGGCTCGGCGGGCACATCGTCGCCTGTGGCGACCACGACGAACTGCAGCGACACCCGGACAGCGTGACCGGGCGATTCCTGGCGAGCCCGCTGGCGCACCCGCTGGGGCCCGATCGCCCGACGTCGCCGTCGACGCCGGAACTCGCGTGGCTGAAGCTGCGTCGCGCGCACCTGCACAACCTGGACGGCATCGACGCGTTGTTCCCGCTGGGCCGCCTGACCGTGGTCACCGGAGTCTCGGGTTCGGGCAAGTCGACGCTCGCACGCGACCTGCTGCTGCACGGCGTTGCCGCCCAGGTGCACGCACGCAACCGGCGCAGCGCCCCGCCCGTTCCGGTCGGCGTCGACGCGATCGAGAACTGGCAGGGCATCACGCGCGTGCTCGAGGTCGACCAGACGCCGATCGGCAAGACCCCGCGATCGTGCCCGGCGACCTACGTCGGTTTCTGGGACGCGATCCGGCGACTGTTCGCCGACACGGCCGAAGCGCGGCTGCGCGGCTGGGGCCCGGGCCGCTTCAGCTTCAATGTCTCCGGAGGCCGCTGCGACGCATGCGAAGGCCAGGGCGTGCAGACGATCGCGATGAGCTTCCTGCCGGACGTGAAGGTGCCCTGCGACGTCTGCACCGGACGCCGCTTCAATCGCGAGACGCTCGAGATCGAGCTGCGCGGACGATCGATCGGCGACGTTCTCGCGATGAGCGTCGACGAGGCGCTGCCGTTCTTCGCTGCGCACCCGGCGGTCGCGCACCCGCTGCGATTGCTGCAGGACGTCGGACTCGGCTACCTGACGCTCGGCCAGCCGAGCCCGACCTTGTCCGGCGGCGAGGCGCAGCGCATCAAGCTGGTGACCGAACTGGCCAAGGCGCGCACGCGGGGCGATGCCGCGGCCGACGACCCGCGCGTCGCCGCGGCGAAGGCGCGCGCGCTGGCACGCGGACGAACGCCGCCGCCCCCGCCGAATACGCTCTACGTCCTCGACGAGCCCACGGTGGGGCTGCACATGGCCGACGTGGAGAAACTGATCCACGTGCTGCACCGCCTGGTCGACGCGGGCAATACGCTCGTCGTCGTCGAACACAACCTCGACGTGTGGGCCGAGGCCGACTGGATCGTCGACCTCGGGCCCGAAGGCGGCCGGGCCGGAGGCCGGATCGTTTCGCAGGGAACTCCGGCCGATCTCGCCGCGCGTTCGGCAACGCACACCGAACGCGCGCTCGCGGCTTTTCGCCGGAGCGCCGCGAGCGCGTCGCTCACTTCCTGAAGGTACTCAGCCGGATGCCCTCGCGCGCGATCGCCGCGGCGATCGGCGGGCATTCCGCCACGCGATCGACGTACGCCTTGTAGACGGGGAGCGACTCGGGATCGATTCCGGCGAAGCCGCCCCAGCGCAGCAGCGTCAGCGCGTACGCGTCGTGGAACGAGATGCGCTCGCCGAACCAGAACGGCTTCGCGGCGGCGACCCGTTCCTGGATCCGCTCGAGATACCTGCGGTAGTGCAACGCGGCGAACCGCTTCAGCTCGGCCTGCGTCGCTTCGCCGTCGCCGAACCGCTCTGGCATGAAGACGTGCGTGAACGTCGGATGCACGGTGTTGTTCATCCACATGAATTCGGACATCGCCTGCGCGCGCTCCCAGGGGTCGGTCGGCAGCAGGCCCACCTGCGGGAATCGGCGATCGAGGTAGTCGCAGATCGCGACGATCTGCGACAGCGACCTGCCCTCGACGACCAGCGTCGGAACCTGCGCGTTCGGGTTGATCGCCAGGTATTCGGGCGTCGCCTGCTCGCCCTTGTGCAGCTTGACCGGACGCGGGACGAAATCGTGCCCGGTGGCTGCCTTGATCGCCTCGAGTCCGGCGTGCGGAACGAAGGAACACGCACCGGGCCCGTAGTGAAGTTCGATCATGAATTCTCCGTGACGAGGAAGGGGAATAGCCGATGATACGGCGCGCCCACCCTGCGGCGCCCTGGCAGGGTTGCATCGTTCGCCGGTCTGGACTCATGCTTCGGCGTAATGGCGCCCGACGCCCGCAACGAACCGGGGAGACCACGCATGCCCGCGCATCCGATCGAGAACCTGCGAACCGTCGCTGTCGTCGGCCACGCCGGGGTCGGCAAGACCTCGTTGATCGAGTCGCTGCTCGCCTCGGCGGGGGCGATTCCGGCTGCCGGTTCGATCGAGCGCGGCACGACGGTGTGCGACTACGATCCGCTCGAAAAGGAGCATGCGCACTCGATGAAGGTCGCCTGCGCGCACTTCGAGCACGAAGGCGTGCGCGTGCACCTGCTCGACACGCCGGGTTTCCCGGATTTCGCCGGACGCGCAATGGCCGCGCTCGACGCCGTCGAATCGGTGGCGATCGTGGTCGACGCGTTGCGCGGCATCGAGATCTCGGCCGCGCGAATGGCGCTGCTGGCACAGACACGGCGGTTGTGCCGGTTCGTCGTGGTCAACCGGATCGATGCCGAAGGCGCCGACCTCCCGGGGCTGCTCGACGAGCTGCGCACGAATTTCGGGCCCGAGTGCCTGCCGTTGAACCTGCCGGCCGAAGGCGGCACGCGCGTCGTCGACTGCTTCTTCGAGAAGACCGGCGCAGCCACCGATTTCAGCGACGTCGAGACGGCGCACCAGGCATTGATCGAGCAGGTCGTCGAAGTCGACGACGACCTCACCGAACGCTACCTGTCGGGCGAATCGATCGAAGCGCAAGCGCTGCACGATGCCTTCGAGCGCGCACTGCGCGAAGCGCACATCGTGCCGATTCTCTTCACGTCGGCGCGCACGGGGGTCGGCATCCCGGAGCTGAAGGATTTCATCGTGCGCCTGGCGCCGAATCCGACCGAAGGCAATCCGCCGCTGTTCGAGCGCTGGCCTTCCGGAGACAGCGATCGGGCCGAACCCTTCACCGCAACGCACGGCGCGAGCGACCACGTGCTCGCCCATGTGTTCAAGGTCGAGATCGATCCGTACATCGGCCGCATCGGGCTCGTGCGCGTGCACCAGGGAACGATCCGTCCCGATACGCAGCTGTACGTCGGCGACAGCCGCAAGGCGCTGCGCGCCGGCATCGCGCAATTGGTGCAGGGCCGCGAGCACAAGCCGATGACGGCCGTCGGTCCCGGCGAGATCTGCGCACTGACGAAGATCGACGAACTGGCCTACGACGCGGTGCTGCACGACGCGCCGGAAGACGCTGCAATCCATTTCCGGCCGCTGCCGATCCCGCATGCGGTCTACGGGCTGGCGATCCGCGTGAAGAAGCGCGGCGACGAACAGAAGCTCGCCGAAATCCTGCACCGGCTGCGCTCCGAAGACCCGAGCCTCGGCGTCGAGCAGGACCCGACGACGCACGAAGCCGTCATCCGCGGCCTGGGCGAAGTGCACGTCGCGCGCGTGCTCGAGCGGATCCGGTCGCAGTACCGTCTCGAGGTCGACGCGCACCCGCCGACGATTCCCTACCGCGAGACGATCTCCGGAAACGCCGACGGACACCATCGTCACAAGAAGCAGAGCGGCGGTGCCGGGCAGTTCGGCGAGGTCCACCTGCGCATCGAACCGCTGCCGCGCGGCGAGGGATTCCGCTTCGTCGACGAGGTCAAGGGCGGAGCGATCCCGTCGGTGTTCATCCCCGCGGTGGAAAAGGGAGTACGCCAGGCGCTCGACAGCGGGGCGGTCGCCGGATTCCCGGTGCAGGACGTCAAGGTGACCGTCTACGACGGCAAGACGCATCCGGTCGACGGCAAGGAGATCGCGTTCATCACGGCTGGGCGAAAGGCATTCCTCGAAGCCGCATCGAAGGCGCGCCCGATCGTCCTCGAGCCGATCGTCTCGCTCGACCTGTCGATCCCGCACGATGCGATCGGCGCCGTCTCGGGCGAGTTGTCGTCGCGGCGAGGCCAGGTCTCCGGCGCCGGAGCGGCACGCGCCGGAATGGCTTCGCTCAGCGCCCGGGCTCCGCTCGGCGAACTCGCCGACTTCCAGGGACGGCTGAAGGCGATCACCGGCGGACAGGGCAGCTATTCGCTCGAGCTGCTCGGCTACGAGGAAGCTCCTCCGGCCGTGCAGCACAAACTGCGTGCCGCGTGGCGTCCGCAGGAAGAGGAGTGACGGCCCTCGTGGAGCGATGGCCCTCGTCGAACGCCGGCGAGGCACGGTCGAGCGCCGCGCCCGTGTCAGAATCGGGCGAACGACGAAGCCGCGAGGAAGGGAATGTACGAAGAACTGTGTCTGTATATCGACGGTGAATTCATCGCCGCGAAGGGACGGCGCGAGCAGGATGTCTTCAATCCGGCCGACGGAACCGTCGTCGGCCGCCTGCCGCACGCCACGCGGGAGGACCTGGATCGCGCGCTGGCCGCGGCGCAGCGTGCGTTCGAGAGCTGGCGCAAGGTCTCGCCGCTCGAGCGCAGCCGCATCCTGCGCAAGGCGGGCGATCTGCTGCGCGAACGCGCACCGGCGATCGGCCGCAACATCACGCTCGACCAGGGAAAGCCGCTCGCCGAAGCGGCCGCCGAAGTCGCCAACTGCGCCGACCATGCCGAGTGGCACGCCGAGGAAGGCCGAAGAATCTACGGGCGCGTGATCCCGCCGCGCAACGACGCGGTACGCCAGTTCGTCGTCCGGCAACCGGTAGGCGTCTGCGCGGCGTTCACGCCGTGGAACTTCCCGGCGAGCCAGGCGATTCGCAAGATCGGAGCCGCGCTCGGTTCGGGATGCACGCTCGTGCTCAAGGGCCCCGAGGACTCGCCGAGTGCGATCGTCGCGCTGGCGCGCGTGTTCCACGATGCCGGCCTTCCGGCGGGTTGCCTGAACGTGGTCTGGGGCGTCCCGCACGAAGTCTCCGAATACCTGGTCCGCTCGCCGATCGTCCGAAAGATCTCGTTCACCGGTTCGGTGCCGGTCGGCAAGCAGCTCGCGGCGCTCGCCGGGCAATACATGAAGCGCACGACGATGGAACTCGGCGGCCACTCTCCGGTGATCGTTTTCGAGGACGCCGACGTGGAACGCGCCGCCGACATGCTGCAGGCGTTCAAGTTCCGCAACGCCGGCCAGGTGTGCGTGTCGCCGACGCGCTTCTACCTGCACGAGAAGATCTACGATCGATTCATGGCGCGTTTCCTCGAGAAGACGCGCGCGATGAAGGTCGGCCCGGGCCTCGACGAAGGCACGAAGATGGGGCCCCTTGCGCACGAGCGGCGCGTTCCCGCGATCCAGGAGTTCGTCGACGATGCGAGCCGCCGCGGCGGGCGGATCGAGATGGGCGGCGAACGGCTCACCGATCGCGGCAATTTCTTCGCGCCGACGATCGTCACCGAAGTGCCGGACGATTCGCTGCTGATGACCAGCGAACCTTTCGGCCCGATCGCGCCCTTCGTTCGTTTCTCCGGCTTCGACGAGGTGATCGGGCGCGCGAACAGCCTGCCCTACGGGCTGTCTTCGTACGTGTTCACGAACTCGTCGAAGTACGCGACGGCGGCATCGAACGCGATCGAGGCCGGAATCGTCAACATCAATCACTTCGGACAGGCGATCGCCGAGACGCCGTTCGGCGGAATCAAGGACAGCGGCTGGGGCAGCGAAGGCGGCACCGAGACCTTCGACGGCTATCTGAACACCAAGTTCATCACCCAGCTGAACTAGGGAGCCTGTTCACTCCACGATCGTCCCCGCGCGAACCGGTCCTGAGAAGATGTCCGCGTCGATCGGCCCGGTCGTCGAGTTGCTGCGGCGACTCGTCGCCTTCGACACGGTCAGTTCACGGCCGAACGAGGCGCTGATCGACTGGGCTGCCCAGCACCTGTCCGATCACGGTTTCCGCGCTTTCGTGCAGCGCGGCGACGAGCCGGGCAAGGCGAACCTGTTGGCGACGGCGGGCCCCGAAGACGTCGGGGGGCTGATGTTGTCGGGGCATTCCGACGTCGTGCCTGTCGAAGGACAGGCCTGGTCGTCCGACCCGTTCGTTCTCGTCGAACGCGATGCGCGGCTGCACGCGCGCGGCAGCGCCGACATGAAGGGATTCATCGCCTGCGTGCTCGAGGCCGCGCCGCGCCTTGCCGCGGCGGCACGCCAGGCGCCGGTGCACATCGCGCTGTCGTACAACGAGGAAACGAACATGCACGGCATGCGCCGGCTCGCGGCGCATCTGGCGAGCGCCGCGGTGCGGCCGGCTTCGTGCATCATCGGCGAACCGACCTCGATGCGTGTCGTCGTCGCGAACAAGGGCGCGGCCGGATTCCGGGTCCGCGTTCGCGGGCACTCGGTGCACTCGGCACTGCGCGACCGCGGCGTTTCGGCGATCGAGAACGCCGCCGAGATCATCGTCTTCGTCAACGCGCTGCAACGCCGGCTCGAACAGGCGGCGCGACACGACGGATTCGAGTTTCCGCACACGAGCGTGCACGTCGGGCGCATCGAGGGCGGCACCGCGCACAACATCACGGCAAAGGACTGCGAATTCGTTCTCGAGATCCGCGCGCTTCCCGGCGTGCGGTCGACCGACGTGCTCGACGAAGTGCGCCGCTACTGCGACTCGGTGCTGCTTCCGGCGATGCGCGCGATCGCACCGGAATCGGATGTCGCCTTCGACGAGATCTTCGACACTCCGGCGCTCGACGAACGAGGCAATACGCACCTGGCGCAGGCGATCGTGCCGCTGTGCGGCCATTCGGACGTCGGTCGCGTGAGCTTCGGCACCGAAGGCGGAATCCTGCAGGAGATCGGCGTTGCGACGGTCGTATGCGGGCCCGGCGACATCCGCGTCGCGCACCAGCCCGACGAGTACGTCGAAGTCGCGCAACTGGCGCAGTGCCGCGGCTTCCTCGACGCCCTCGCCGGCCGGCTCGCGCTCGGGGGGCTGTGAGACAATCGCGGCTCTTCGGGTCCATCGTCGGCGTACTGCCTTCGCCGGCCGCACTGCATGATCCTCTGGATTGCCATCGCGATCGTCACCCTGCTGGCGATCGCCCTGCTCGTCTGGCCGCTCGTATCGACACGCCGCCCGTTCGCCGCCGACGAGCGCAACGACGAGCACAGACGCCTGGCGGTATTCCGCGACCGCAAGCGCGAGATCGAGCGCGAGCGGCAGGCGGGCCGCCTGAGCGACGCCGAGGCCGCGCAGTCGCAGGCCGACCTGCTGCAGCAGCTGGCCTCGGACCTTCCCGAACAGGCGACTGCGGCAGGTCGCGACCCGACACCTTCCGCGCCCTTCGCGCCGCGCCTCGTCGCGGTCGTGGTGGCGGTTCTCGTGCCGCTGATCGCGATCGGCGTCTATCGCCAGGTCGGATCGCCGCAATTCGCGACGATCGATCCGCCGCACGCCGACGCGCCGATCGACCCGGCGCAGATCGAGGAAATGATCGCGCAGATCGAACAGCGCACGCGCGAACAACCCGAGGACGGCGAAGCATGGGCGCTGCTCGCGCAGGCCCGCAAGATCCAGGGCCGTCATGCCGAAGCCGTACCCGCGTTCGAGAAGGCGGTCGAGCGCCTGCCCGACGATGCGGCGCTGCTCACCGAGTTCGCCGAATCGGCGGCGCTGCTCGCCGGCGGCAACTTCTCCGGTCGGCCGGTCGAACTCCTCGAGCGCGCGCTGAAGGCCGATCCGTCGTCTCCCCGGGCGATCGCGCTGATGGGCGCAGCGCAGTACCGGATGGGCAACCTCGAACGTGCGCGCGTCTACCTGAAGCAACTCCAGACCTTCCTCACGCCCGGAAGCGAGGAAGCTGCGCAGATCGCATCGGTGCTCGCCCAGATCGAATCGGATCTGGGCGCGGGCGGCGAGGCGACCGGAATCGCGCGGACGCCTGCAGCGCCCGGTGGCTCGACGAACCCGGACGGCGCGGTGCACGCGGTCGCCGGAACCGTCGTCGTCGATCCGTCGCTCGCCGAAAGCGCATCGCGAGGCGGTACGTTGTACGTGGTTGCCCGCCGCAGCGGCGGATCACCGGTGCCGATCGCTGCACTGCGCCTGTCCGGAAGCGGGTTCCCCGCGACCTTCCGGCTCGACGATTCGAACACGATGGATCCGTCGCAGAGCCTTTCGGAAGCGAAATCGCTGGAAATCGAGGCGCGGCTCAGTCGCAGCGGCGACGCGATGCGCCAGCCGGGCGACCTGTACGGCCGCCTGGCGGGCGTGCGACCGGGCGATCGCGACGTGCGGGTCGTGATCGACCAGGTGGTCGCGCCTTGAGCACGGCGAACACGGCGACGGCATTCGACGGCCTCGAAACGCGCGCACTGTCGTGCGCGGCGGGGTATCGCACGCTGTTCGAGTCGCTGGACCTGCGGGTCGCCGCCGGCTCCTGGACGATGCTCGTCGGCCCGAACGGAAGCGGCAAGACGACGCTGCTGCGCTCGATCGCCGGACTGGCACGACCGGTCGCGGGCGAAGTGCTTTGGCGCGGCCGGGTACGGCGTGCGGATTCGGCCGAGTGGCACGCCGACTGCCTGTACCAGGGGCACGCCGCCGGCTGGAAGGACAGCCTCGACGCACGCGAGAACCTCGCAATGCAACTCTCGCTCGACGCCGTCGCGGGCCCGCCGCGCGCGATCGACGAAGCGCTGGCACGCGTCGGACTCGAGCGACAGGCGAAACTGCCCTTCGCGCGGCTGTCGGCCGGACAACGACGCCGGCTGTCGCTCGCCCGGCTGGCGCTCTCGACACGCGCGCTGTGGCTGCTCGACGAGCCGGGAACGGCACTCGATACGAACGGATTGCGACTGCTCGGCGCCCTGCTCGACGCGCATCTGTCGAACGGAGGACTGGCGCTGGTCGCCACGCATCAGCCGCTCGCATGCACCGAATCGCCGCACACGCTCGCCCTCGGCGGCGACCCGCATTGAATCGGCCCCGCGCAAGCGCGCCGGTCTCCGGCGTGTCTGCCGCGCTGCACTGGGCGTGCCGGCGCGACCTGCGGCTGGCGATGCGCTCGCGCAGCGAGCTCGCAGTGATCATCGTCTTCTTCCTGCTCGTCACGAGCCTGTTTCCGCTGGCGGTCAGTCCCGATCCTGCGTTGCTGCGTTCGATCGCCGCCGGCATCGTCTGGGTGGCCGCGTTGCTCGCGAGCCTGCTCGGGCTGTCCCGGCTGTTCGCCGCCGACCACGCCGACGGCACGCTCGAGCAGGTCGTCCTGGCGCCGGCGCCGCTGCCCGCGCTGGTCGCGGGCAAGGTCCTCGCGCACTGGCTCGCCACCGGAATGCCGCTGGTGCTGTTGTCGCCGTTGGCGGGACTGCAGTTCGGACTCGCCGCAGACTCGATCGCCGTGCTCGCGGCGTCGCTGCTGCTCGGAACGCCGATCCTGTCGTGGCTGGGCGCGATCGCCGCAGCGCTGACGCTCGGCGCTCGCGGCGGATCGTCGCTGCTCGCGCTGCTGGTGCTGCCGCTGGCCGTACCGGTGCTGATCTTCGGCGCCGGCGCGGTCGAGTCCTTCGAGTCGGGACTCGGCTTCGAAGCCCATCTGTCGTTGCTGGCAGCCGGGGGGATCCTCGCCTGGGTCTTCGGACCCGCGGCAACGGCACTCGCGGTTAGAATCGCGCACGAATGATCGCCACCTCCCGGTTCTGGTACCAGTACGCATCGCCGAGCAGCTTCTACCCGCTCGCCGGGCGACTGATTCCATGGTTTGCCTGGGCCGCGGCGATCCTGGCGATCGCCGGGCTGTACATCGGGTTCGTCGTCGCGCCGACCGACTGGCAGCAGGGCGAGGCGTACCGGATCATCTTCATCCACGTGCCGGCGGCGTGGATGGCGATGTTCATCTACCTCGTGATGGCATTCTGGTGCGCGCTGTCGCTGGCGTTCAATGCCCGGCTCTCGGCGATGATGGCGCAGGCGCTCGCCCCCACCGGAGCGATGTTCGCCTTCGTTTCGCTGTGGACCGGCGCCTTCTGGGGACGCCCCACCTGGGGCGCGTACTGGGTCTGGGACGCCCGGCTGACGTCGACGCTGATCCTGCTGTTCCTGTACCTGGGCTTCATCGCGTTGCGCGCATCGATCGAGGATCCGCGCCGCGCGGATCGTGCGGCTGCAGTGCTCGCTCTGGTCGGCGTCGTCAACGTGCCGATCATCTATTTCTCGGTGCGCTGGTGGAACACGCTGCACCAGGGCGCGACGATCTCGATGACCTCGGCCCCGAAGATGGCGCAGACCATGCTCACGGCGATGCTGCTGATGACCTTCGCCGCCTGGGCGTACACGATCGCCGTGTCGCTGTATCGCGTGCGCAGCATCGTGATCGAGCGCGAAGCGTTGAGCGGCTGGGCTGCGCGGCTGGCCGACGAAGGAGGCGCGGGCCCCGGCGACGGGGCGGCCGCTTCGGGAGCGGGCGCGAGATGAACCGATCCTTGTGTCGGCGCATGCCGGACGAGTCCGCGCCATGATCGAATGGCTGCAGATGGGCGGCTACGGGTACTACGTCTGGATGTCGTACGGCATGCTGGCGCTCGCGATTGCCGTCGAGATCGCCTCGTTGCGCCGCCACCGGCGCGAAAGCCTGCGGCGCGCGGCCGACATGCGCGCCGAGTACCGGGCACAACGCTTGTCGGGCGACGGAGAAGTCGATCGATGAAGGCACGGCACAGACGCATGGCATGGATCGTCGCGGGACTTGCCGCGATCGCGGTCGCGACGGCGCTGGTGATGAACGCATTCCGCAGCAACCTGGTCTTCTTCTTCACGCCGACGCAGATCGCCGACGGCGAAGCGCCGACGAACAAGGCGTTTCGCATCGGCGGGCTCGTCGAACCCGACAGCATCCGGCGCGTGGGCGACGGTACGACGGTCACGTTCCGCGTCACCGACAATGCGAAGACGGTCTCGGTCGCCTACACGGGAATCCTGCCGGACCTGTTCAAGGAAGGCCGCGGGATCGTCGCGCAGGGAACGCTCGAGCAGGACGGAACCTTCAAGGCGCGGGAAGTGCTGGCGAAGCACGACGAGAACTACATGCCGCCCGAAGCGGCCGAGGCGCTCGAGCGCGCCGGACACCCGGTTGGCGCTCCGGCGCAGTTCCAGCCGGCACCGTCACGATGAACCCGACCGTGGAGCCGTTGCGGTGATCGCCGAATTCGGACAATTCACGCTGGCGCTGGCACTGGCCGCGTCGCTGGTGCTCGGCTTCGTTCCGATGGTCGGCAGCGCGATCGGCGGCGCCACCGGGGCGCGGCTGATGCGCGTCGATCGTCCGGCCGCGATGCTGCTCGCCGTGCTGTCGGTGCTCGCGTTCGTTGCGCTCGGCGCGCTGTTCGTCGGCAACGATTTCAGCGTCGCACTCGTCGCTTCGCATTCGAATCTCGAACTGCCGCTGCACTACCGCGTCGCCGCCACCTGGGGTTCGCACGAGGGATCGATGCTGCTGTGGGTGGTGACGCTGTCGCTGTGGACCGGCGCGGTCGCGATCTATTCCACGTCGTTGCCGTCGGTGATGCGCGCGCGGATCCTGTCGACCATGGGGCTGATCGGCGTCGGCTTCCTGCTGTTCCTGCTGTTCACATCGAATCCGTTCGAACGACTCGTTCCCGTTCCTGCCGACGGGCGCGACCTGAATCCGCTGCTGCAGGATGCCGGGATGGTGTTCCATCCGCCGCTGCTGTACATGGGCTACGTCGGACTCTCGGTCGTCTACGCGTTCGCGGTCGCCGGCCTGGTCGGCGGGCGTTTCGACGCGGCGTGGGCCCGGTGGGCGCGGCCGTGGACCGTCGTCGCGTGGTGTTTCCTGACGCTGGGCATCGCGCTCGGCTCGTTCTGGGCGTACTACGAACTCGGCTGGGGCGGATGGTGGTTCTGGGATCCGGTCGAGAACGCATCGTTCATGCCGTGGCTCGTCGCGACCGCGCTGATCCACTCGCTCGCGGTGACCGAAAAGCGCGGCACGTTCAAGAGCTGGACGGTGCTGCTGGCGATCCTCGGCTTCGGCCTGAGCCTGCTCGGAACGTTCCTCGTGCGCTCCGGCGTGCTCACTTCGGTGCACGCCTTCGCCACCGACCCGGCACGCGGAGTGTTCATCCTGGCTTTCCTCGCGATCGTCGTCGGCGGCTCGTTGACGCTGTTCGCGGCGCGCGCTCCGTCGATCGGCAGCGGACCGGGGTTCGGCGCTGTCTCGCGCGAATCGCTGCTGCTGGCCAACAACGTGCTGCTGATCGTCGCGATGGCCGCAGTGCTCCTCGGGACGATGTATCCGCTGGTGCTCGACACGCTCGAGATGGGCAAGATCTCGGTCGGCCCGCCCTATTTCGATTCGGTCTTCTTTCCACTGATGGCGCCGGCGCTGTTCCTGATGGGCATCGGGCCGATTGCGCGATGGAAGCAGGCTTCGCTGCCCGACCTCTACACGCGGCTGCGCTGGGCGCTGGCGATCTCCGTCGTCACCGCGCTGCTGTTGCCGCTGGCGGTCGACGGTTTTCGTCCGTGGACGAGCATCGGGCTGTTCTTCGCGCTGTGGATCGGCGCCTGCGTCGTGGTAGCGGTCCTCGACATGCTGCGCGGCCCGGACGGACGCGTGGCGTTGCGGCGCGCCTCGCTGCACCCGGCGAGCGCGTGGGGAATGCACTTCGCGCATCTCGGCGTCGCGATGTTCGTCGCCGGCGTGACGCTGGTCAACAGCTATTCGATCGATCGCGAGCTGCGCATGGAAGTCGGCCAGAGCGTCGCGCTCGGCGACTACTCGATCCGTTTCGTCGGACTCGAACCGGTCACGGGCCCGAACTACGATGGGACGCGCGGACGCTTCGAAGTCCGGCGAACCGGCGCGGGCGACCGACCGATCGCGGTGCTGTCGCCCGAGAAGCGCGTCTACCGCGCATCGGGACAGCCGATGACCGAAGCGGCGATCGACCGCAGCCTGACGCGCGACGTCTACCTGTCGATGGGCGAAGCGCTCGGTCCGACGGCGTGGGTCGTTCGTGCGCACGTGAAGCCGTTCGTCAACTGGATCTGGCTCGGCTGCGTGGCGATGGCGATCGGCGGATTCGTTTCGGCGGCCGATCGCCGCTACCGGCGGCGCGCCATCGAGCGCGATGCGCGCGCGGCCGCGACGGCACAACCGGCTTGAAGACGGCACGGCACCGCATGGAGTTCCCGTTCGCATGAGGGCATTGCGTTTCGTCGTGCCGGTCGCGGTCTTCGCGGTCATCGCCTGGTTCCTGCTCGCCGGACTCGACCGCAACCCGCGCGAGATTCCGTCGCCACTGATCGGCAAGCCGGCGCCGACGTTCTCGTTGCCGGTGACGCACGACCTCGCGCGCAGCTGGTCGCCGGAAGCGTTGCGCGGCCAGGTCTGGCTGCTCAACGTCTGGGGATCGTGGTGCGCCGCCTGCCAGGTCGAGCATCCGCTGTTCAACGACCTGGCGCGTTCGGGAGCGATCCCGATCGTCGGCCTGGCGTGGAAGGACACGCCGGAGAACTCGATCGCGTGGCTGCGCAAGCTCGGCAATCCGTATTCGGTCGTGGTCAGCGACGTGCAGGGTCGCGTGGCGATCGACTACGGCGTCTACGGCGCGCCCGAAACCTTCCTCGTCGACCGCGACGGCATCATCCGCTTCAAGCACGTCGGTCCGGTCACGCCGGAGCTGCTGCGCGACAAGCTCCTGCCGATGGCGCGCGAGCTGGGGGCGTCGTGAGCTCCGCGAAGCGAGCTTGCATCCGGGGCGCGCGCGCAACCCGCGCGCGACGCCTTCGCGGCATCGCGGCTTTCGCGGCCGCAGCGTTGCTCGCGTCGACGATCGCCGCGACGGCGGTGGCGCAGTCCGGCGCTGCCCCGGCATCCGGCACGTCGGCCACGTCCGCGAGCTCAGCCACTTCGCCAGCTCCGTCCGCGGTCGCGGCGCAGCCGCAATCGGGTCCGTCGCCGACGAGCCTGCTGCCGACACAGGCCGAACGCGAGCGGTTCCATCGGCTCGCCGAGGAACTGCGATGCCTCGTCTGCCAGAACCAGACGCTCGCCGATTCCGACGCCGACCTGGCGATGGACCTGCGCCGCGAAGTCGAGACGATGATGCTCGCCGGGCGCAGCGACGACGAGATCAAGTCGTTCCTGGTGCAGCGGTATGGCGACTTCGTGCTGTACCGGCCGCCGATGCAGCGCAATACCTGGCTGCTGTGGCTCGGTCCGTTCGCGCTGCTTTCGATCGGCGCGATCGCCTGGTGGCGCATCCAGCGGCGCCGGCAGCCGCACGCCGGCGGCAATCTCGAACGCGCGCGGCAGTTGCTCGACGACTGACGCTGCTCGACGACGGATGTTGCTCGACGACTGACCGTCAGCGCCGGCGGACCCGGTCGTACCGCGCGATCGCCACGGCAAGCGCGACCGTGACCAGCGCGGCCGCGCCGGTGACGATCCACGTCGAAGTCCAGCCGCCCGTGTACTGCACGAGCGCCGCGATCGCCAGCGGCAGCAGCAGCTGGCCCAGGCTCGACGCCTGCTGCATCAGGCCGATCGTCGTGGATACCGCCGCCACCGACGGCGCATAGAACGGCGCCGTGGCGAACAGTGCGCCGGGAATCAGTCCGGCGACCGCCGACAGCAGCAGGATCGCCGCATAACGCCAGCCGAACGAAGCCTCGCTGCCGAAGGCGAACCATTCGCAGAACGCCATCGTGGCTCCGGCCACCGCGATCAGCGTCGAACGGCCGACACCGCGTTGCATCAGCAGACCCGCACTGAGGTTGCCGGTCATGTTGATCATCACGGCCACTGCCGTCAGCGTCGCGCCGAGTTGCGCCGTCAGGCCGGCTTCCTGGTAGATCGTCGGCAGGAAGCTGAAGATCCCGATGAACTGCCCGGCGTAGAACAGGAAGCACAGCGCGAGCAGCCAGGGCCCGGGGCTGCGAATCGTGGCGATCGCCATGGAAGGCAACGACTCGCCCGCGACGGCCGACGCTGCGCGGCGCGGTTGCGTGCGCGCCACCGCGAGCGCCGCGATGCCCGCCGCCGCGGCGCAGACGGCCCAGGTGCCCCGCCATCCCGCCAGCTGCATCAGCGCCGGCGTGACGAGCAGTCCGATCCCCATTCCTGCCGGCATGTATGCCGACCAGATGCCGAGCCAGCCGCGCAGCGATGCGTGCGGAACCGAACGTGCCACCAGCGCCGGCGCCGGCAATACCGCCAGCAGGAATCCGGCGCTCTCGAGCGCGCGGCTGACGAACAGCAACGACACCGACGAGGCGAGCGCGCCGAGCACGCTGCTGGCCGCCATCAGCATCAACCCGGTCAGCATGACGGTGCGCGCCTCGAATCGATCGGCCACGGTTCCGGCGACGAAACCGAACAGCGCCGGACCGATCATGAACAGCGAAACCATCCAGCTGACTTCGACGAGCGACAGCCCGAATTCGCGCTGCAGCGCCGGCAGTGCGGGAGGCAGCTTGCCGATGTTCAGCGCGACGACCATCCCGGCCATCACGAGCACGACCGCGGAAAGGCGGCCGGTCGCTGTCCCTCGTAGGCTCATCGCGCGGACACCCGCGAGCCAA
>CAYZYC010000034.1:0-5787 GCA_964481165.1 uncultured Limnobacter sp.
GCGCCGAGCCGCGCCCGGGTCGCACTCGACGCCCGGCCGGCGCTCGACGCCCGGGGCGCACTCGACGCCCGGCCGGCGCTCGACGCCCGGGGCGCGCCCGACGCCCGGGGCGCGCTGGACGCTCCGGTCGCGCTTCACCGTCATCGCCGGACCGGGCCGTCGAACACCCGTACGAGGAGCAGACCACGAAAGGGGCGGAACGCAGGCCGTTGCTGCCGGGCTAGCCGTGATGGCTGAGTGCCGACGACACGAGTCGTGCGGTGATGTCGACGATCGGGATCACGCGCTCGTAGGCCATGCGCGTGGGACCGATCACGCCGAGGGTGCCGACGATGCGGCCGTCGGCTTCGTAGGGCGCGACGACGATGCTCAGCTGGTCCATCGGCAGCAGGTCGGATTCGCCGCCGATGAAGATCTGCACGCCTTGTGCGCGGCTCGACGCTTCGAGCAGTTGCACCAGGCTCGTCTTCTGGTCGAAGAGGTCGAACAGGCGGCGCAGGCGCACCATGTTGTCGGACAGGTCGGCGACACCGAACAGGTTGCGCTCGCCCGAGATGACGACCGGATCGGCCTCCTCGTCGAGCGCCTCCTTGCTGGCCTCGACCGCAGAGTGCATCAGCGACGTGATGTCGTCGCGCAGCGACGCGAGTTCGGATTGCAGCCGCCGACGGATCTCGTCGAACTCGAGTCCTGCGAAGTGCGCGTTGATGTAGTTGGCGGCTTCCACGAGTTGCGCCGGCGTGTAGTCGCGCCCGGTGGAAAGGATCCGGTTCTGCACCGCTCCGTCGGGAGCCACGATGATCAGCAGGATGCGTCGGTCGGCCAGGCGCAGGAACTCGACCTGCCGGAACATCGACGATCGGCGGGGAGTCTGGACCACGCCCGCAAAATGCGACAGGTTCGACAGCAGATTGGCGGCGACCGACAGCACACGCTGGGGCTCGTCGGCGTGGAGCTTGCCCTGGATGACCTCGGTTTCGTCGATCTGCAGCGGTTCGACGGTCAGCAGCGTATCGACGAAGAGCCGGTAGCCGCGCGGCGTCGGAACGCGGCCGGCCGACGTGTGCGGGCTCGCGATCAGCCCGAGGTCCTCGAGGTCGGCCATCACGTTGCGCACCGTGGCCGGGGAAACGTCGAGCCCGGAATAGCGGGAAAGCGTGCGGGATCCGACAGGCTGGCCGTCGACGATGTAGCGTTCGATCAGTGTCTTGAGAAGGGTCTTCGCACGGGCATCGAGCATCCTTTCATTGTATGGGCAGCCAACGCCAGCGCAAGTGCGCTGCCGCACGGCAGCGGTTTCGGCTGACCGGCCGAAGGCGAAGGCACGACGCGCGCGGCGCGGCGCAGCCCGCATGTGCTCTAATCGCCGCCATGAAGAACGCTTTCAACCGGGTCGCGCTGATCGGACGCTACCAGTCGGAAGACATCGCCGAGAGCCTCGTCGAGATCGCGATGTTCCTGCGCGAGCGCGGCGTATCGGTGCTCATCGAGCAGCGTTCGGTCGAGCCCGATGCGACCGGCGGGTTCGAGCTCGCGGACATGGAGCGCATCGGCGACGAGGCCGACCTGGCGATCGCCCTCGGCGGCGACGGCACGATGCTCGGCGCCGCGCGCGAACTCGCTCCGCGCGAAGTGCCGCTGGTGGGCATCAACTACGGGCGGCTCGGATTCATCACCGACATCGGGCTCGGCGCCTGGCGGCAGGCGCTGGCGTCGATTCTCGAAGGACACTACGAATCCGAGGAACGCACGCTGCTCACCGCGCGCGTGGTTCGCAACCAGGAGATCGTCTGGAGCGAACTCGCGCTGAACGACGTCGTCGTCAACCGGTCGTCGCGCACCGGGATGATCGAGTTGCGCGTGCACGTCGACGAGCACTACATGTACAGCCAGCGCGCCGACGGCCTGATCATCGCGACTCCTACCGGCTCGACCGCGTACGCGCTGTCGGCCAGCGGTCCGATCCTGCATCCGCAGCTGCAGGGAATCGTGCTCGTTCCCGTGGCGCCGCAGTCGCTGTCGAACCGGCCGATCGCGGTCCCCGACGACGCGACGATCACCGTTCGCGTCATCGACGGGCGCGAACCGCGCGTCGCCGGCGACATGCAGGTGTTCAACGACCTGCACGTCGGCGACGACATCGTCGTGCAGCGCGCGCCGTTCCGCACGCGATTCCTGCATCCGCCGGACTACAGCTATTTCGCGACCCTGCGCAGCAAGCTGAACTGGCACGAGATGCCGAGCCTGCAGGCATTCCAGCGCTGAGCCTCGAGGCGGTCCCCAGGCGATGCTGCTGTCCCTGCGACTCGAGAACTTCGTGATCGTCGACGCCGCCGAACTGGAGTTCGGCGCCGGCTTCACGGTGCTCTCCGGCGAGACCGGCGCGGGCAAGTCGATCCTGCTCGACGCACTGATGCTCGCGATGGGCGGGCGCGCCGATGCGGGCGTCGTGCGCGAGGGCAGCGCGCGCGCCGACATCTCGGCCGAGTTCCGCACCGACGAAGTCCTCGATGCATGGCTGGCCGAACGATCGCTGCAGGGGGACCCGGGCAGCGTGCTGCTTCGTCGGGTCGTCGACGCCGATGGCCGCTCGCGCGCGCTGATCAACGGGCATCCGGCAACGGCCGCGCTGCTGCGCGAGATCGGCGAACGCCTCGTCGACATCCACGGGCAACACGCGTCGCAATCGTTGTTGCGCACCGACGGACAGCGCATGCTGCTCGATCGATACGCCGGACTCGAGGCGCAGGCCACGGCGCTCGCACAGTCGTTCGCGGCGTGGCGCAACGCCGCGCGCGAACTCGACGCGGCCGAGCGCGGTGGCCGCGAACTGGCGCTCGAACGCGAGCGGCTCGAATGGCAGTTCGGCGAGCTCGGCGCGCTGCACGTCGAGCCCGGCGAGTGGGAGGCGCTCGGGGCCGAACAGAAGCGGCTCGCCCACGCCGCCGCGCTGCTCGAAGGCGCGGGCGGCGCAGCCGGCGCGCTCGTCGACGACGACGATGCGCTGCTGTCGCGACTGCACCAGTGCGTGCAGCGCCTGCGCCCGTTGTCGGCGTTCGACGCGACGCTCGACGACGCGCTCGCCCTGCTCGACAGCGCGTCGATCCAGATCGACGAGGCGGCCTCGGCGCTGCGCGATTACGCGGCGCGCGTCGATCTCGATCCCCAGCGGCTCGAGCAGGCCGACGCGCGGATCGGCACGCTGTTCGCCGCGGCGCGCAGGTTCCGGATCGCGCCCGAGGCGATCGCCGACGAATGCACGCGCCTGCGCGAACGGCTCGATGCGCTGCAGGCGGCGCAGGACATCACCGTACTGCAGGCGAAAGTCGACGCGGCAGCCGCGCAGTACCACGACGGCGCCAAGGAACTGTCGCGGCGCAGGCGAAAGGCCGCCGCGAAGCTGGCCGCCGGCGTGACCGGGCACATCGGGACATTGGGAATGGCGGGCGGCAAACTCGAAATCGGCTTCGAGTCGACGGAGCCCGGTGCCGCGGGAATCGACGCGATCGAGTTCCGCGTCGCGGCGCATCCGGGAGCCACGCCCCGGCCGCTGTCGAAAGTCGCTTCGGGCGGCGAACTGTCGCGCATCGGCCTGGCGATCGCGGCACTGGCCGCGCAGGCCAACCCGGTGCCGACGCTGATCTTCGACGAGGCCGATGCAGGCGTCGGCGGTGCCGTCGCCGACGCCGTCGGCGAACTGATGCGCGGTCTCGGCGAAGATCGTCAGGTGCTCTGCGTGACGCACCTGCCGCAGGTGGCGGCGAAAGCGCACCGGCACTGGCGCGTCACGAAGGACACGGTCGGTCGCAGCACGGTCAGCCGGATCGAGGTGCTCGAGCGCAATGCGCGCGTGGACGAGATCGCGCGAATGCTGGGCGGCGCGGACATCACGCCGACGACGCGCAAGCACGCGCGGGAGATGCTCGCGCAGGCCTGAGGATCGTCGGGCGCCCGGCAGTGCCGGTGTGCGTCGGGGCCCGGCGGCGCCGGTGCGTCGGGGCTCAGCGAGGCCGGTGCGTCGGGACTCAGCGGCGCCGGTTCGCGCAGTCGGGCCTCGAACAGTGCCCGTACAGCGACAGCGCGTGGTCCTCCAGGCGGAACCCGCGTTCGGCCGCGACCGCCTGCTGTCGTCGCTCGATCTCCGCGTCGTAGAACTCCTCGACGCGACCGCACTCGATGCAGATCAGGTGGTCGTGGTGCGTGCCCTCTTCGAGTTCGAAGACCGCCTTGCCCGCTTCGAAGTTGCTTCGCTTGAGCAGCCCGGCCTGTTCGAACTGCGTGAGGACCCGATAGACCGTCGCCAACCCGATGTCCTGGTTCTCGGCGAGCAGTTCGCGATAGACGTCCTCGGCGCTCATGTGCCGCTGCTTGCCGTTCTGGAAGATCTCGAGGATCTTCAGGCGAGGGCCTGTCGCCTTCAGGCCCATGTTCTTCAGTTCGGACGAGATCGACATGGTTGTCCGACGGCCTCCACTGGATTACGGACCGCGCCGGGACGAGCCCGCAACCGGTCCACCGTATCATAGCGGTTTCGTTCGACGGCTACCGTTGCGGCCATCATGCTCCAGGTCTCTTCCTATCCGGTCCGCAACCGCGCCGCAGCCGCGCCACGCCTGCGGCTGCGCGCCCTCGCCTGCATCGTGCTGGGCGCCGCGCTGGCTGCCGGATGCGCGCAGCGCGACCCGAATCGCAGCGGGCTGTTCCAGCCGTACCGGACCGATCTTCCGCAGGGCAACTACCTGACCCGCCAGAGCGTCGATCGCGTCAAGGAAGGCATGACCCGCGAGCAGGTGCGTTTCCTTCTCGGCACGCCGCTGCTGCGCCACGTGTTCCATCCCGACCGCTGGGACTACGTGTTCCGCTACCAGTTTCCCAACGGCACCGCAGAGCAACGAAACGTGACGATCGTGTTCCGTGACGATCGGGTCGCTTCGATCGACGCGGATCCGCTGCCCGAACGCGAAGATTCGAGCGACCCGGCGCTGCCCGGCTATCGGCCGTCGCCCACCGCGGAGGGCGGGCAACCGTGACGATGCGAATCGCGATCACCGGCGCATCCGGCCGCATGGGCCGCACGCTCGTGGAAGCCGTGCTCGAGGCGCCCGACGCGCAGTTCGCAGGCGCGCTCGACGTCGCCGGCAGCGCTTCGCTCGGCCAGGACGCAGGCGCCTTCCTCGGTCGCGAAACCGGGGTGGCGATCGGCACCGGCATCGATGAGGCCATCGCGCAGGCCGACTTCCTGATCGACTTCACCCGGCCGGCGGGCACGCTGGCGCACCTGCGCGCGTGCGTCGAACGCCGCGTCGGGATGGTGATCGGAACGACCGGGTTCGACGATGCCGGACGCGCGGCGATCGCGCGCGCGGCCGAGTCGATTCCGATCGTGTTCGCGCCGAACATGAGCGTCGGCGTGAACGTCACGTTGCGCCTGCTCGAGGTGGCAGCCGGCATACTCGGAGACGAATACGACGTCGAGATCATCGAGGCGCACCATCGGCACAAGGTCGACGCGCCTTCCGGTACCGCGCTGAAGATGGGCGAGGTGGTTGCGCAGGCGCTCGGGCGCGACCTTCGGCGCGTCGCGGTCTACGGACGCGAGGGCACCACCGGCGAACGCGATGCGCAGACGATCGGCTTCGCGACCGTGCGCGGCGGCGACATCGTCGGCGATCACACGGTGCTGTTCGCGGGAACCGGCGAGCGCATCGAGATCACGCACCGGTCGGCCAGCCGCGCCACGTATGCGAACGGCGCGCTGCGCGCATGCCGCTTCCTGCAGGGCCGGGC
>CAYZYC010000034.1:5887-23351 GCA_964481165.1 uncultured Limnobacter sp.
GGCCCCGCTGCGCCCGCCGTCCGCACCGCCGACTCACGACACCGAAGGCCGCATCCGAGCACGCAGCGCTTCGCACGGATCCTCGCGCGGATGCGCCTTCGTGCGAACGACGTGGTCGAAGCCGTCGCCCGGCGTGTCCGCGGCATTCCCGGCGCTCTCGAGCAGCCCGATCGAGACGATGCGATCGGCCGGGCGAAGCAGCGCCAGGTGCCGCGGCACGCCGATGTCGCGGCGGACGTGGCCGTTGCCCGCAAGGAGCACGACCGGCAGGCCGGTCGTGTGGCGCGCGTCCGCGACCGCCTGCGCGATGCGCGCATCGCGGCTGCGCTGCGCTTCGGCCATCGCATCGAGCGAGTTCTCCGGCAGCAGGCCGCAGTGCCCGTCGCGTATCGATTCGCGCAACATCCGGCGGTCGGCGGCGCTCCAGCCGACGGGGGCAGGCGTGGCGGGCGCTTCGCCTCGCGCGATGCGCGCGATCGCGCGCGTCGACAGGTTCGCTGCCACGAGCGGCAGGCGGCGGCGCAGCGCGAGTTCGACGACCGGCCGGTAGAGGTCCCAGTCCCAGCCGCGGAAATCGAAACGTGCCGCCTCGGCGACGGCCCGCGCGCGCGACGACAGCGAATCGTCGTACGCGCTGCGCATCGCATCGGCGGCGAGCGCGCGATCGAGTTCGCGCTGGTGTTCGGCGTCGAATTGTTCGAGCGCGATCACGACGCGCCGATCGCGCGTGAGCGCCTCGAGCCAGGCGAGCCGCATCCGGTGTTGCGCGGCGTTGTCGTGCACCTCGCCGATCAGCACGATATCGGCGGTGCGCGCGTCGGCCGGAAGCTTCGCCGCGGCGGCGTTCCGCGAGACGCCCGCGACCGAGCATCCCGAAGCGGGCAGCGCGGCGATCGCGACGATGCAAGCCGCGACGGCGATCGAGGCGACGCGGGGCGCGATTCGCGCGAAGGCGGTCATCCGGGGAGCTTACCCGGGAACTCCGGCGGCGCGCCGCGCAACGGCCGCCCTTGCTGCGCGCCGCGTCGCGGCCTGGCCCGCTCCGGGCCGGGCCTTGCGCGCTCCTTATAATCGCGCCGATGAACTTCACGAGGCTGACGGCTGCCTGCGGCACGCTGGCCTTGCATCTGCTCGTGCTGGCCGTCCTGTTCTCGCTCGGTTCGGCGACTCCGAAGATGCAGACGCTCGAACCGGTGCAGGTCGCACTGATCGCTCCGGAGCGCGGGCAACCCGCGTCTGCGCCGACGCCGTCGACGCCCGAGGTGCCTGCGCCGGCCGCGCAACCGGCGATCGCGGTCGCGCCGAAACCCGAGCCCGCGCCGAAACCCGCGCCGGCCGTGCCGCCCGAACCGCCGAAGCCCGTCGTCGAACCCGAACCTCCGAAGCCCGCGATTGCCCGATCGGCGCCGCGGCCGCGCGAAGCGCCTCCACCGCCGCCACAGCGCAAGCCCCCGCCGCGCACCCCGATCGAACCCCGCGTCCCGCATCCCGAGTCGCGCCGCGCCGATCCGGTTACCATTCCCGAGCCTTCGACACCGCCTCGCGATCGTGCGCCGCCGGTCGAGCCGGCGGCCGCGACTTCGCCGCCGACGCCCCCGTCGCCGTCGTTTCCGTCGCCGTCACCGCAGGCCACCGGCCCGAGCGTGCCGCCCTCGCAGGCGCCCGCGCCAGGCGCCGAGACGGGCGCCGCGGCGCCGCCCGCCGAAGTCGCGCCGCAGGCCAGCGCGACGCCGCGCAGGGTGGGGCCGAGGGTCGATGCGAACTGGCGTGGAAACACGCCGCCTCCGTATCCGGCGGTCGCGCGACGGATGGGCGACGAAGGCGAAGTGCGGCTCGACGTGCACGTCGGCACCGACGGGCGCGTCATCGAGGTTCGACTGCGACAGTCGAGCGGATCGGCGATGCTCGACCGGACCGCGATCGACACCGTCAAGCGCTGGCGTTTCACGCCGGCGAGCGAAGACGGCCGGCCGGTGGCTGCCTGGTACCGCGACTGGCGCTGGGTATTTCGTCTCGAGGGTTGAGGAACGACGATGCAGGATCAGGAACTCGGTCTGATGCACTTCTGGCAAGCGGGCGACGCGGTCACGCACGGCGTCGCGTACCTGCTGCTGGCGATGTCGGTCGTGAGCTGGTACTTCATCCTGTCCAAGGCGTGGAGCACCTGGCGCATGCGCCGCGGCGCGCAGGCCGCGCTCGAGCAGTTCTGGAACGCGCGCACGATGGACGAGGCCGAAGCGACGCTGGCCGGGGCCGACAGCGAACGCGTGTTCCTGCCGCTGGTTCAGAAGGCGCGGGCAGCCGCCGCCATGCAGCCCGACAGTTCGCTGGCCGCGTCGATCGATCGCGACGAGCTCGTCACGCGCGCGTTGCGCGGTGAAATCACGCAGGTGTCGGCACGGCTCGAGAGCGGTCTGGCGCTGCTCGCATCGGTCGGCAGCACGGCGCCCTTCCTCGGTCTGCTCGGCACGGTCTGGGGGATCTATCACGCGCTGCTCGGAATCGCATCGAGCGGACAGGTGATGATCGATCGCGTCGCCGGCCCGGTCGGCGAGGCGCTGGTGATGACCGCGGCCGGCCTCGCCGTCGCGATTCCGGCGGTACTCGCGTACAACGCATTCGTGCGGGCCAATCGCATCGTGCTCGCGCAGCTCGACGGATTCGCGCACGACCTGCTCGCCGTCGTCACGACCGGGCGCAGGTTGCACGACCACGACGCCGACACGCTGCGCGGAATCGCTCCGCTCAGTGCCGGACAGATCGTGCGCTGACCCGCACGCGATCGCACGGGGGAAAAAATGGCATTCGGCGGACTCGATCCGGGCAACAACCCGCAACCGATGGCGGAGATCAACACGACACCGCTCGTCGACGTGATGCTGGTCCTTCTCGTCGTGTTCATCATCACCGCGCCGCTGCTCACGCACGCGGTCCGCATCGACCTGCCGAGCGCGAACGCGCCGGTGTCGGCGCAGGAGCCCGAGACGATCGCGCTGTCGATCGACACCGCCGGCGCGATGTTCTGGAACGACGAGCCGATCGACGGCCTCGAAGCGCTCGATGCGCGTTTCGCGCAGGCCGCAGGCCTCGACCCGCAGCCCGAGCTGCACCTGCGCGCCGATCGCGCGACGCGATACGAGCGCATCGCAGCGGTGATGGCGAGCGCGCAGCAGGCGGGAATCGCGAAGATCGGCTTCGTCACCGAGCCGCACGATCGCAACCGGCAGCGCTGACGCGCAACGCGCGATCGCAGGCGCACGCGCTTCCGGCCTGGACGCGGCGGGACCCGCGCAGCTGCGCTACAGCGTGAAGCGCAGCGCGTCGACGAGCGCCGACGGCGCGCGGATCGCTCGCGGGTCGCGCCCTTCCCACGTTTCCACGTGCGGCACGAGATGCGGCGTGTCGGTCAAGCCGAGCAGGCCCTCGCCGAACACGCGATACAGGCTGTCGTCGAAGCGCATCGCGTCGATCGGCGCGACCCGCTCTCCGTTCTCGACCCACGAGGTTGCAAAGCGCGTCATGCCCGTGGCGCGGCACGACTGGCGGTCCGAGTAGTTCAGGTACCAGAGATCGTCGATCGCGATCCCGTTTCGCAGTGCGGACAATGCGGCGTCCTCGGCGAGCGCACCCGGCGCCACCGAAGCGGCCAGCGGGCGTTCCTCGTCGTCGGCGCCGTTGGTCGCGATGCCGAACTCGCGCGCGCTGCGCGGCGAACACAGCCGCTGCGAGGGCCGCCCCGCGTCGATCAACGCAAGCGACGCCGGGCGAAGGAAACCATCGTCGCGAAACAACGGAACGCCGAGCGCACCGGGTTCCTCGGACAGCGCGAAAGCCGGATGGAAACGCGCCTCGCCACGCTGGGCCCGCGCAAGCGGCGACTGTCCGCTGCGAAACGCGCGCTCGGAGAAGCCGCCCCAGGACAGCAGGTCGACCAGGCAGGCGACCGCGCGCGCCGACAGCAGCACGCGGTATCGGCCGGGGGCGACGACACGGGCCGGCCGCAGCAGCAGCGCTGCGCGCGCCCGCGCGGCGGCGACCGAAGCGCGCAACGAATCGGCGTCCCACTGCGCCGACGTCCACGTGCGCTTGACCGCACGCGTTGCCGGCACGTGGACCGAGAAATCGAAACTCGAGGAGCGGGCCTCGTGATAGTGGCGATGACCGAGGTTGCTCGCCAGCGCCTGCACCACCGGGCCGCCTGCATACAGCCCGACGACATCGTCGTCGCCGGCTGCATCGACGATCGCCTCGACGACCTGCGCCGGCTCCGGCGCATTGCCCCCCGAAACGCGTTCGCTCGCCGCCGGTTCCCGATCGAACGCGGCGAACGGATCGGCCGGCAATCGCGCGATCGCCGAACGCAACTCGCGCAGCGCGCCGCGCACCGTGGCGCCCGCCGCGGACGGTGCGCCGAGCGTGCAATGCATCAGCGCCTGCCGGTCGTCGCGCAAGAGACGCAGCGTGACGATCGCGCGCTCGACGGTTCCGGCCTGGCGCACGCGCGAACGATTCACGCGCAGGTAATCGGCACGCTCGGCGCGCAACGCAGCGAACAGGACTTCGCCGTGGCGCGCCGACGCGCCGACCGCATCGGCGAGCGCATCGAAGATCGCCGCAAGGCGCGGATCACGCACCGCCAGGTCGCTCGGCTTCGGATCGCACGGCTTCGGGCCGCTCACCTTCGGGTCGCTCACCGCCGATCGGCTCACGTTTCGCCGCCGAACACGTCGACTGCGCGAAACAGGCACGCCGGCGATGCGTGCCCGACGCGGACGATCTGTCCGGGTTCGCCCTTGCCGCAGAACGGCGTGCCGAGCACCTGCATCGTGTCGCGGTTTCCGACACCGGCCAGGCTGCGCCAGAACGTCGCCGACACGCCCCGATAGTTGGGATTGCGCACCAGCGTCGTCAGTCGCCCGTCTTCGATGAGCCGCGCCCATTCGCAGCCGAACTGGAACTTGTTGCGCGCGTCGTCGATCGACCACGACGCGTTGGTCTGCATCCAGATTCCGCGCTCGACCGACTCGACCAGTTGCTGCATCGTCGATTCGCCGGGTTCCACGTTCAGGTTCGCCATGCGATCGATCGGCGCGCGATGCCAGCCGCTGGCGCGCGAACTCGCCGCCGCATCGATCGCCCACCCCTGCGCCTGCGCGCGCGCCCGCGACAGCGAACCGCCGAGCGCACGCACGAGAATTCCGCGTTCGATCAGCATCACGCGGCGCGCCGCCTCGCCGTAGTCGTCGGCCGCATAGCTCGCGTACTGCCCCGGCACCGACGGGTCGAAGCTCACGTCGAGCAGCGGCGAGCCGTATCGGTAATGGCCGAACAGGTCCGGTGTCACGAAACTCGTGCCGGCGAAATTGCGCTCGTCGCCCAGGATCCGGTCGAGTTCGAGCGGGTGGCCGATCGACTCGTGGATCTGCAGCATCATCTGGTCGGGCGAAAGCAGCAGGTCGCGTTCGCCGTCGGGGCAGTTCGGCGCCTGCAGCAACGCGATCGCCTCGTCGGCGACCCGCGCTCCGCCGCCGATGAATCCCGAGCGCCGGAGCACGCCGAACCCGCCCTGCTGGCAGAAGCCGTTGTACTGGCCGGCAAGCGTGCGGGTCTGCGCCCGGCCACCGTCGGCCGCAGTCACCTCGAGGTTCGGCTCGACGAAACGCGACGTCTGCTCGGCCACGAGGCGCCCGTCGATCCACGACCGTTGCGATTGTTCGGTCGAACGCATCGTCGCTGCCCAGTGCACGATCCGCGCATCGCGCTGCATCGACTGCGCCTCGTCGTGCAGCATCGCGATGCGCTCGTCGCGCGCGGGAAGCGGTTCGTCGTGCGGGCTCTCGTAGCGAAGCGGTTCGTCACGATCGGGCGGCGCGTGACCGGCAAGCGACAATCCGCGTCCGCGGGCGCACGACGCCCATTGCGCCGCACGTTCGGCGGCTGCGCGCAACGAGCGCGCCGACAGGTCGGCGCTGGCGCTGTAGCCGCACTCGCCGTCGACCCAGACGGTGACCATCGCGCCGCGATCGCGCGCAAGCCGCGGCGGCTGCAGCACGCCGCGCACGACGGCGAGGCTCTCGCTGCGCTCTTCGACCACGCGAACGCCGACACGCGCCCCCGCAACGGGAGCGCGCGGCAATACCGGAGACTCGGTGCGCGGCCGGATCCGGCGCGCGCCTGCGGAAATCGTGCGGCTCAGTTGCCGAGCCACTGCACCAGCGGCTCCCAGGTGCTGCGGTCCTTGTCCACGCGCTGCGAAGGCACGTCGAAGAGCGTCAGCCCGTGCGCGGCGAGGTGCACGTAGTTCTGCGTGTCGCGCAGGTAGCCTGCGACGGGCAGGCCGAGGCTGCCGACGAAACGCGCGAGCTGTGCGGCCGCCTTCGTGCGCGGATCGACGCGCATGCCGACGATGCCCACGGTTTCCTCGAAACGACGCGTGGCCGGAAAGCCGGCGCGCAACTCGGCGAGAAAGCGCGCCGTGGCCATCACGTCGAACATCGACGGCTGCAGCGGAACGACGATCCGGTCGGCCACGCGCGCCACGTCGGCGAGGCGCTTGCCGCCGATCTGCGCCGCGGTGTCGAGCACGACGTGCGTGACGCCGCGCGGCGGACGAGCCACGCCCGAGGCGACGTCCCAGGTGTCGATCGGAGCCACGCCCGCCGGGCGCAGCGTCAGCCAGTGTCGCGCCGACTGTTGCGAATCGAAGTCGCCCAGCATGGTCCGCTGCGACAGCGAAGCGAAGTAACCGGCGAGGTTCGTTGCCAGCGTCGTCTTCCCGACTCCGCCCTTCGGATTCACGATTGCGACTACCGGCATGCGCAGCTCCTTCGGTCAGCTGACGATCGGCGGATCGTCGGCCGCGATGGTACCAAAACTATCAGCGCGCGGCGTATCGCACGCCGACGAACAGCGTGCGCGGTCCGGTTCGAAATCCGGCAGCCGTCTCGTATTCGCGATCGAAGGCGTTGCCCAGTCGCGCGAACACCTCCCAGTCGCGCGCGAAGCCGTACGCCGACCACGCGTCGACGAACGCGTACCCGCCCATGCGCTGGCCGAGCGTGTCGAAACGGCGCCCCTGCACGATCGCCTGCGCGCCGAAGCGCCAGGCACCATGGCGTCGCTCGACCGATCCCGAACCGTAGTACGGGGCGCGACGGATCAGCTCGTCTCGCGTGCGCACGCCGGTGAGCGTGTCGACGCGTTCGCCTTCGGTGTCCTGCGCCGTTGCCGACGCGCGCACGACCCAGGGTCCGAGCACGCGCCGGCCTTCGAGCGTCAGTCCGCGCACGCGGGCGCTCGCGAGGTTCTGCGGAACGAACGACCCGTCGAGTTCGATCGCGTCCTCGATGCGGCTGCCGAACGCGATCGCGCTGAAAGTGCTTCCGTTGTTGCGGTACTCGCCGGCCAGTTCCCAACCGCGCGACTTCTCGGGAAGCAACGCGGGGTTCGCCAGGAACGGGCTGTACAGGTCGTCGAAAGTCGGCGCGCGGAATGCGGTCGCGTAGCTCGCGCGCAGCAGCCAGCGCGGCCGGAACCTCCAGCCCCAGGCGAGCGCGCCGGTGGTCTCGCTGCCGACGTCGGTGATCCGGTCGCGTCGCACGGTCCCGCGCAGCGTGTGATCGCCGAAGCGTCGTTCGTAACCGCCGTACACCGAATCGGTGTCGCGCTCGTCGCGCGTGTACGCGAACGCGCCGCCTCGCGTGAGCCCCTCGCCGTCGATGCGCTGGTCGAGCGATTCGATGCCGAACAGCACCTTGCCTTCGCCGACGTCGATCGTGTTCTGCCAGGCGATCGTGCGCGAATCGGTGCGCGGCGCGAACGTGAAAGCCGCGAAATCGAAGTCGAGCGCGGTATGGCCGAGCCGCAGTTCGGTCAGCCATCCGGTCGACGGACGTCCGCGCACGTACATCGACAACGCGCTGGCCCGGTAGTCCTGCACCGCCGTCTGCGGCATCGAGAACGCATCGTCGTACTCGACGAGTCCGTCGTTGAACAGCAGGCTCGCACCCACGTCCCATTGCGGCGTCAATCGATGCGCCAGCGACGCGCTCAGCGAATTCTGCCGATTCCGGTCGCGATCGCGCTGGTGGTCGGGGCTGTCGGCGAAGGTCGCCTCGAAGCCGTCGGTGCTCTGGTGCGAGGCGGACAGCGACAGGCGCGTCGCGCCTGCCGCCGACGTGAAACCGGCCTGCAGATCGCGCGTTCCGCGCGAACCGATGCCCGCCGATGCGAACGGACGCCAGCCGTCGACCTCGGCCCTGCGCGTGAAGATCTGCACGACGCCGCCCATCGCACCCGAGCCGTACAGCGCAGACGCGGGCCCGCGCACGATCTCGATGCGATCGATCGCCGACAGCGGCAGGAACTCGGGCAGGCCGCTTCCGCTCAACGGGTATTCGATGCGCATGCCGTCGACGAGAAACAGCGTCTGCGCGGTCTTCGTGCCGCGCACGAAGATGCCGGACACCGATCCGGCACCTCCGTTCTGCGACATCTCGATTCCGCCGGCGTCGCGCAGCAGTTCGGGAAGCGACGACGTGCCGGCATCCTGGATCGCCTGCGAATCGATCACGGTCACGTCGGCCAGCGTTCGTCCGATCGGGATCTCGCTGCGCGTCGCGGTGACGACGACGGGTTGCAGCGACTGCGCCGCAGCCGGCGCCGGGGAGGAGAACATCAGGGAGCCGCAGGCGAGCAGCGGCAATGCGAACGCTTTCGCGCCCGCGAACAAGCAAGGGAAGGAAGACATGGAAGGAACTCCTGTGTGCCTCGCCCACCGCGAGACACCGGTTCGTCACTGGATCGGAACCTCGGGTTCCGTCCGCCCCTTCCGGCCGGTATCCGGGCTTGCAGCGACGAACCTGCGGTCGAAACCGGGCGATTCGCATGCGGGCCCGCCTTCCCAGCGCTTCGCCGCGATGCGGCGGCAGGCCAGTGGCAGTGGGCACGCGCGGATTCGCGCGAACGCGAATCCCGCTGCTTACCGTTGCGGGGGCAGCACAGGTTGGTACCGGATCCGTCGGATCCTGACTCCCTGTTTCCCGTTTATCCGCGTTCCCGAAAAGGAACGCGGGCACCGAAAGCGAGGCGGATTATAGCCCCGTCGGCGAAGCCGGCGGCGAAGGAGGCGGCGACGGCGCGCGCGCGATCCGCGACAACGCGTCGCGCACGATCCCGGTGGTGAGCAGTTCCGGCAGGATCTGCGGCTCGTCGTCGCCCGGGCCGTACAGCAGGTACAGCGGGACGCCGTTGCGACCGAAGCGCGCGAGTTCGGCGGTGATCGCGTCGTCGCGATGGGTCCAGTCGGCGCGCAGGCGCACCACGCCGCGTTGCGCCATCTCCGAGACGATCGACTCGCGTTCGAGCACGAGCAGCTTGTTCGCCTGGCAGCTCACGCACCAGGCGGCGGTGAAATCGACGAACACCGGCCGTCGCGCGGCGCGCGCCTCGCGCACGCGTTCGCTCGACCAGTCGAGCCACTGCGCGGTGCCAGCGGAAAGCGCCGCACCCGGCGTCGCGCCGGCAGTCGACGCGCGCAACTGCGCGTCGCCGCGCTGCGTCGCGGGCCAGACCGCCAGCAGCGCCGTCGCGAATGCAGCGGCTGCGAGCGCTGCAGAGAATCGACGCCTCGCGTGCGTGCCGCGCGTCGATGCCGAAGCGCCGTCCTGCACGAAGCGGCCGAGCAGCCACGCGGCGAATCCGATCAGCACGGCGCCGATGGCCAGCGCGAACACCGCGTCGATTCCGGCCTGCTGCCCGAGCACCCATCCGAGCCAGGCTGCGGTCGCGTACATGGGAAACGCGAGCGACTGGCGGAACGTCTCCATCCATCGGCCCGGCCGGGGCAGCCAGCGCAGCCAGCCCGGGAAGAAGCCCAGCAGCAAGTACGGCAAAGCCATGCCGAGCGCGATCGCCGTGAACACGACCAGCGCGTCGGTCGTCGAACTGCCGAGCGTGTATCCGAGCGCCGAGCCCATGAACGGCGCCGTGCACGGTGTCGCCACGAGCACGGCGAGCACGCCCGATCCGAACGACCCGAGGATCGGATGCCGCCCGCGCTCGCCGGTGTCGAACCGTCCCAGCCGCGTCAGCGAAGTCCCGATCTGGTAGACGCCGGAGAAGTTCAGCCCGATCGCGACGAACAGCAACGCCATCGCGGCAACGAAGGCCGGCGACTGCAACTGGAATCCCCACCCCGCGGCTTCACCGGCCGAGCGCAATGCGAGCAGCAGGCCCGCGAGCACCCAGAAGGACACGACGACTCCGGCCGCGAAGACGAGCGCGTTGATCCGCGACGACGAATCGGCTTCGCCGTTCTGTCGCATGAAGCCGAGCACCTTGAGTCCGATCACCGGAAACACGCACGGCATCAGGTTCAGGATCAACCCGCCGATCGCGCCGAACAACGCGGCGACCCACAGGCTGCCGACGATCGCCGAACCCGACCGCGCGCGATCGTCGCGCGAACCGTCGATCGCCGAGCCGTCGATGCGGCTCGCGCCGGGCGCCGCGCCGAAGCCCGGCAGCGCCGGCCTGCCGGACGCCGTCGCAGGCATCGCAGCGGGCGCGCCGGCGACGCGCGAGATCTCCGCGCCGGACGTCCACGCCTGCGCCGCAGCGCGAACCGACAGTTCGCGCGCCCGACCGTCGACGATCACGATCCCGTCGGCGGCTGCCAGCAACGCAGCGGGATCGCGTTGCGCCTCGCGCGCGCCGTCTTCGCTCAACCGCACGACGAGTTGTGCGCCGACGCCTTCGCCGTCGGCTTCCGACAGCACCTGCTCTTCGGCGTTGCGCAACAGCCCGGTCCGATAGGGGAAGAACTCGGCCGTCGAGACCGCGCCCGGCAGGCCGATCGCGAGTCGGTCGCCATCTGCGCGCACGAGTGCGTCGATCGTCTCGCGCGGCGTGCGCCGTTCGGCCGCGTCGAAGAGCGGCGCGAATCGCGACTTCGCCGCGGTGCCGCTTCGCTGCACCGGCAGTTCGAGCGCGACGTCGGCTTCCCCCGGAATGCAGATCTCGCGGCACATCAACCACGATGCCTTGCCGGCGAAACGCACGCGTTCGCCGTCGACGTGCGCCGGCACCGTCAGCGGCATCGGCAGCACGATCTCGTCTTCGTAGCCGTAGTTGGCAAGCGGCGGAATGAACAGGCGCTGCGGGGCGGGCCACTCGATGGCGCCGGCTTCGAAGCCTTCGGGCAGCGCCAGGGCGACCTGCGTCGGCAGTCCCGAGTCGCCCGGGTTGCGCCAGTACGTGTGCCATTGGGGATCGTGGCGAATGCGCAATCCGAGCTGCATCGCCTCGCCGGGCACGATCGCGGCTCGATCGCCGACGAGTTCGACCTCCACCGCGTCGACGCGCACCGCGCCGCCCGCGACAGCGGCGGTACCGGCCTGGGCCAGCGCCGGCCCCGGGACGAACGACGCGCACGCGACGACGCTCGCCCACAGCAGCGGCAATGCTGCCCGGGCGAGCCGCGCTTGCAGGTGGGAATACACTGTCATCGGAATCCGGCTCAGGCAGGCAGATGGTACCGGAACGCCGGCGCCGGCCCTGCCACGGGCCCGTCGGCCTGGCGCCCTGCGAGCCGGCAGATCGCCCCGATTCCTCCGCCATCGCTTCGTATACCATCCCGCCATGGATTACCTGGACCAGGAAATCGAGCGCCTCGGCGAACGTCTCGAGCGCATCCTCGAGGTCGTGCGCCGGCTCGCCGACGAGAACGCCACGCTGCGCAGCGAGCTCGAAAGCAGTCGGGGCGCCAACGAGGAACTCCAGCAACGCATCGCAGAGGCGCGTGCGCGGGTGCAGGCAGCGCTGTCGCGACTGCCGCTTCCCGCCGACGGTGCCGAATAGCGAAGACGACACAGCGACGACGGAACCGCGCATGGAACAGATCGACGTCAGGATCCTCGACCGCGAATACCGGCTCGCGGTGAGCCCGGAAACGAAGGCGCAGCTGCTCGAAGCCGTGCAGATCGTCGACGGGAAGATGCGCTCGATCCGCGATGCGGGTCGTGTGTCCGGCGCCGACCGCATCGCCGTGATGGCGGCGCTGCAGCTCGCGCACGAACTGCTCGGCGCACAGCACCCGGCGACCGGCGCGCGTTCGGCGGAAGTCCTCGGCCGCGTGCGAAAGATGAGCGAGACGATCGATGCCGAACTCGAGCGTCAGCAGGATCTCTTCTGACGACTTGCGCGATCGATCCGCGATAGAATGGCCGCGACCCTGCGGTGTTCGACAAGGCCATACATTCCTTGAACCAATGCTCTGCATCGAGGTCGCGGCGATCGTGCGTACCGCTGTTGTGATCGTCCCTCGTCGGACGAACCTGATGTGGTACCTGCTGCGGCCGAACTGAACCGATCGGTTCAGGATGCCGGCCTGCCGGCACAGGCGGGGTCCCTTCCTTGCGCGCGATGCCGGCCCGATCCTTCTGGTTGATGAAGTCCGAACCCGACGAGTGCTCGTTCGACGATGCATGGTCGGCGCCGGATCGCACGGTTCCGTGGACGGGCGTGCGCAACTACCAGGCGCGCAACTTCATGCGCGATGCGATGCGGGTGGGCGACGGCGTGCTCTTCTATCACTCCGGATGCGCGGTGCCCGGAATCGCCGGCGTGGCCGAGGTCGCTTCGGCGCCGTACGCCGACGAGACGCAGTTCGACGCCGAATCGCCGTATTTCGATCCGCGCAGCACGCGCGAGAAGCCACGCTGGACGCTCGTCGACGTGCGGGCCGTGCGCAGGACCCGGTTCGTGCCGCTGAGCGCGTTGCGCGCGCATCCCGAACTCGCGCAGATGGCGGTGCTGCGCAGGGGCAATCGTCTTTCGATCACGCCGGTGAGCGCCGGCGAGTGGAAGTTCCTGCAGCAGCACGTGCTGTGATCCGCGGTCGATGGACGCCACGCTGATCGCGTCGTTGCTGCTGCTCGGCGCGTTCACCGGCTTCGCCGCAGGACTGCTCGGAATCGGCGGCGGAATGCTGATGGTTCCCTTCCTGACGATGCTGCTCACGAGCCAGGGATTCCCGCCCGGCCAGATCGTCAAGATCGCGATCGCGACCTCGCTGACGACGATCCTGTTCACTTCGCTGTCGAGCGTGCGTTCGCACGCGCGGCGTGGAGCGGTCCGATGGGACATCGCGCGGCGGCTCGTTCCGGGGATCCTCGTCGGTTCGCTGCTCGGTGCGCAGATCGCGTCGCTGCTGCCCGGTGCGGTGCTGGCGATCGCCTTCGGACTGTTCGTCGGCGCGATGGCCACGCAGATGCTGTGGCCGCGGGCGCTGCACGCCGACCGGACGCTGCCGGGGGCTGCCGGCATGCTCGGCATGGGCGGGACCATCGGCGTGGTGTCCGCGCTGGCCGGGGCCGGCGGCGGTTTCGTGACGGTGCCGTTCCTCACCCGCGCCAACGTGCGCATCCACGAGGCGGTCGCGACGAGTGCTGCGTGCGGCTTTCCGATCGCGGCTGCCGGTTCGGTCGGCTACGTGATCGCCGGCTGGAACGCGCCGCTGCCTGGCGGGACGCTCGGCTACGTCTACCTGCCCGCGCTGCTGGCGATCGTCGCCACCAGCGTGCTGACCGCGCCGCTCGGGGTTCGCGCGGCGCATGCGCTGTCGGTGGCGAAGCTGCGTCGCGTCTTCGCGATGCTGCTCTACGCCCTGGCCGCCTACATGCTCTGGAAAGGGTTCACGCTGCGCTGAACGACGCGTAGCGCTCGCGCAGCACGTTCTTCTGCACCTTGCCCATCGTGTTGCGCGGCAGCGCATCGACGACGAACACGCGCCGCGGAACCTTGAACGACGCGATGCGCGCCTTCAGCGCAGCGACGAGTTGCGATTCGTCGAGCCGCGCGCCGGACTCGGGCACGACGACCGCGGTCACCGCCTCGCCGAAGTCGCGATGCGGCACGCCGATCACCGCCGATTCGAGCACGCCGTCGATCTCGTCGAGATACGACTCGATCTCCTTCGGGTAGACGTTGTAGCCGCCGGTGATGATCAGGTCCTTGCTGCGGCCGACGATCGACAGGTAGCCGTTCGCATCGCGCGTGCCGACGTCGCCGGTGCGGAACCAGCCGTCGTCGGTGAATTCCTCGCGCGTCTTTGCCGGCATGCGCCAGTAGCCGCCGAAGACTCCCGGGCCGCGCACCTGGATCGCGCCGATCGCGCCGACCCCGCATTCGCGCCCGTCGTCTCCGGCCACGCGCAATTCGACGCCCGGCAGCGGCAGCCCGACCGTGCCCGCCACGCGATTGCCGTCGTACGGATTCGACGCCAGCATCACCGTTTCGCTCATCCCGTAGCGCTCGAGGATGCGCTGGCCCGTTCGCTCCTCGAAGCGGCGGAACGTATCGACGAGCAGCGGCGCGGAGCCCGATACGAACAGGCGCACGTTTCGCGCCGCTTCGCCGGTGAACGACGGATCGTCGAGCAGCCGCACGTACATCGTCGGCACGCCCATGAACACGGTCGCGCGCGCGAGCCGCGCGATCACCGCCCGCGGCTCGAAGCGCGCGAGCCACAGCATCGGGCTGCCCGAGAGCAGCGCGCCGTTACAGGCGACGAACAGCCCGTGGACGTGGAAGATCGGCAGTGCGTGCAGCAGCACGTCGCCGGAGCGCCAGCGCCAGTACCGATGCAGCGCCTGCGCGTTGCTGCCGATGTTCCCGTGCGAGAGCATCGCTCCCTTGCTGCGCCCGGTGGTTCCCGACGTGTAGAGGATGCACGCGAGGTCGTCGGCGCGCGAGACGGCCGTCTCGAACGCGGGCGACTCGGCGCACGCCGCGTCGAGCAGCGAACCCGTGCGGTCGGCTCCCAGCGTGAACACGTGCCGCACGCCGTGGCGTCGCGCGATCGGCTCGACCCAGCCGCGGTTCGCCGGCGTGCAGACGAACATCGCAGGCTCGGCATCGCCGACGAAGTAGTCGACCTCGGCCGACTGGTACGCGACGTTCAGCGGCAGATGCACGCAGCCCGCGCGCAACGTCGCCAGGTACAGCAGCAGCGCTTCCGGAGACTTGTCGACCTGCACCGCGATGCGCTCGCCGGCAGCCAGTCCGAGGCGCCGGATCAGGTTCGCGAGCATCGCGCTCGCACGATCGATGTCGTTCCAGGTGTACTGCGCGCCGTCTTCGGTCTCGATCGCACAGCCGTCGGGATCGCGCGGGAAACCGCCGCGCAGCAGCGTGTACAGGTTGCCGCAACGTTCGTGCATCGGCGCCGCCCTTCAGGCGCGCCCGCGATCGGGCTGGCCGACGCTGCCGCTGCCGGAGCGGCGCGACCACGCGACGAGCACGAGCCCGGCGACGAACATCGGCACGCACAACCATTGCCCCATCGTCCATCCCATGGCCTGCAGCCCCAGGAAATCGTCGGGCTCGCGCGCGAACTCGGCGGCGAAACGGAACACCGCGTAGCCGATCAGGAAGACGCCGGAAACCATGCCCGCCGGCCGCGGGCGCGCCGAGAACCACCACATCAGCACGAACAGCGCGATGCCTTCGCCGGCGAACTGGTACAGCTGCGACGGATGCCGCGGCAGCGAATCGACCTGCGGAAAGACCATCGCCCACGGAACGTCGGCAGCCCTTCCCCACAGCTCGCCGTTGATGAAGTTGCCCATGCGTCCTGCCGCCAGGCCGAGCGGCACCAGCGGCGCGACGAAATCGGCGACACGCCAGAACTGCAGGCCGCGGCGCGCGCAGAACCAGCCGACCGCGGCGATCACGCCGAGCAGCCCGCCGTGGAACGACATCCCGCCCTGCCAGACGGCGAGGATCTCGAGCGGATGCGCCAGGTACCAGCCCGGCTTGTAGAAGAGCACGTAGCCGAGCCGCCCGCCGAGCACGACGCCCACTGCGCCCCAGAACAACAGGTCCTCGAGATCGCGCGCCGACAGCCCGCTGGACGAAACGAACTGCGGCTGCTGCAGCCGCCGGCGACCGAGCAGGTAGAACGCCGCGAACGCGATCAGGTACATCAGGCCGTACCAGCGTACGGCAAGCGGACCGATCGAGAACGCGATCGGGTCGAACCCGGGATGGACGAGCATGCGCGTAACGCTCCTGTGCGCGGGCTATTCTGTCACGCGCGCGGCGACGCGCGCGAGGCCGGATGGACATTCGCGCGGCGGCGCGAATCCTGTCGGATAATCGCCTTCGTCCGCGGCCCGCACAGGAGAACGAAGATGAAGGGCGATACGAAAGCGATCGAGTGGCTGAACAGGCAGCTGAAGAACGAACTGACGGCGATCAACCAGTACTACCTGCACGCGCGGATGTTCGGCCACTGGGGCCTGCCCGGCCTGGAGAAGATCGAGTACAAGGAATCGATGGGCGAAATGAAGCACGCCGACAAACTGATCCAGCGCATCCTGCTGCTCGACGGATTGCCGAATCTGCAGGACCTGGGCAAGTTGAACATCGGCGAGGACACCGAGGAGGTGCTGAACAGCGACCTCGCGCTCGAACGCTCGACGCTCGACACGCTGAAAGGCGGAATCGCGCACTGCGAGTCGGTCGGCGACTACGTCTCGCGCGACCTGTTCGTCGACATCCTCGAGGACTCCGAGATCCACGTGGACTTCCTCGAGACGCAGCTCGAACTGATCGGCCGCGTCGGCCTGCAGAACTACCAGCAGACGTTCATGAACGAGGAAGCGCCCTGAAGATGGGCGCGACGTGGGATATTGCCGGTCAGGCGAGCCGCGATCGATGCCGACTCAGGCGGCGCATGCGCACGACGACTCGAGCGACGGTCGTTCCTTGCGCACACCGAGCGCGGCGATCATGTCGCGCACCTGCGGAGCGCACTTGCCGCAGTCTCCGCCGCAGCCGAGTTCGGCGCGCACCTGGCCGACGGTTTGCGCGCCGTCGCTGACTACCGAACGGATCTGGCGGTCGGAGACTACTCGGCAGATGCAGACGATCATGATCGCGCGGGTCCGTGAGGTGGGTTGGCCACATCTAAGCAATAACGATTCGCATTAAGATTACAAGAAGTTCGGGCGCTGTGCAAGCGTCGGTTTCGCCCCGCCCGCCCCGACCGTCCTGACCCTGACTACCCCGACCCCGCAGCGCCCCCACTGCCCCCGACGCTCCTCCCCCTTCTCCACGCCACCACCATCCCGAACCGCCATGTCTTCGAACCGCCGCAGCCGAAACATCACCGAAGGCGTCGCCCGCGCCCCCAATCGCTCGATGTACTACGCGATGGGATACCGGCGCAGCGATTTCGCCAACCCGATGATCGGAATCGCCAACGGCCACAGCACGATCACTCCGTGCAATTCGGGGCTGCAGGCGCTCGCCGACTCGGCCATCGAGGCCGTCACCGCGGCTGGGGCCAACGCGCAGGTGTTCGGCACCCCGACGATCTCCGACGGGATGGCGATGGGCACCGAGGGGATGAAGTACTCGCTCGTCTCGCGCGAGGTGATCTCCGACTGCGTCGAGACCT
>CAYZYC010000035.1:0-19928 GCA_964481165.1 uncultured Limnobacter sp.
CAACGCCTGCCGCGCAGACGAGCAACCCCGCCAGCAGCAGCGTTTCCTCGCGCGCCGCGATCGACGGCGCCATCCGGCGTTTCCCGCCGGCGCCGTGCTTGCGCGTGATCTCGAAGACTCCGGTGCGAAACGCCAGTCCGCTGAAGAGCCCGCGCGCGATCGAATGCGACAGCGCCATCCCGGCGAGCGCCGAGCCGGCGATGTCGGCGGGCGTGCACGGCACCCGGCGCGCGTAGAGCAGCGGCCCGAACAGCGCCCTGGCGACGAAGAAGACGAACAGCGGCATCATGAACAGCGCGATCGGCAGGCTGAACGTGTGCGGCGCGGCGAGCACGCCGACGGTCCAGAACATCGCGGCGAATGCGAACACCAGGTGCAGCGCGTCGCCGAACCACGACAGCCAGCCGGTGAGGAAGTGATAGCGCTGCCCCGGCGTGAGATCGTCGCCGGAAACGAGCGCGCCCCAGTGTCCCTTGAGGATCTGCATCGCGCCCTGCGCCCAGCGCCGTCGTTGCTTGCAGAACGAGGCGAAGTCCTCGGGCGTCAGCCCGCGGCCCATCACGCGGTCGACGTAGACGGTCGAAAGCCCCGCGCGCATCAGGCGCAGGCCGAGCTCGGCGTCCTCGCAGATCGTCCACTCGGCCCACCGGCCGTGCTCGCGCAACGCGCGCGCACGGATCAGCGTCATCGTTCCGTGCTGGATGATCGCGTCGCGTTCGTTGCGATGGTGCATGCCGATGCGGAAGAACCCGTCGTACTCGAAGTTCATCATCCGGCGCAGCGGCTGCTGCTGCCACTCGCGATGCGCCTGCGGCGCCTGCACGACCGCGACCTTCGGGTCGGCGAAGTGCCCGACCAGCGCGCGCAGCCAGCTGTCGTCGACGACGTAGTCGGCATCGACCACTCCGATCACTTCGGCATCCGGATCGGTCTGCGCCAGCGCGTAGTTCAGCGCCCCGGCCTTGAATCCGGGCCAGCTGGGCAGATGGAAGAACCGGAATCGCGATCCCAGCCGCGCGACGTGCGCCTCGACCGGCCGCCACAGCGCCTCGTCCTTCGTGTTGTTGTCGACGACGAGCACTTCGAAGTTGCCGTAGTCGAGCCGCGCGAGGCTGTCGAGCGTGGCGATCACCATCTCGGGCGGTTCGTTGCAGCAGGCGAGGTGCACCGACACGCGCGGTTCGCGCGCGCCCGGCGCGAGCGGCCTGGGCTCGAAGCCGCGCCGCAGGTTCCCCGGCCAGTACATCTCGACGAACTCGAACGCGTTCGCCAGCAGGATCGCGACCATCGCTGCGAGCGAAGGCAACAGCAGCGCCAGCGCGGCCCAGTCGGTCGGGCGCAGGTAGTACTCGAAGGGAAGCGCGATCAGCCAGACGCCCAGCGAAGCCACGGCCTGGATCACCGCCGCGAACATCACGCGGCTCGCCAGGCGCATCCGCGCGAAGACGACGAGGAACCACAGGATCGGGCCGAACGCGAGCAGCGACGCGCCCAGCGCCTTGTCGGCCCAGTGCGGGTCGTCGGACACCGGACCGGTCATCGCGAACTTGGGCACGCGGTCGGCGTCGAAGATGCCCCAGTAGGCGCCGACGCGTCCTTCGTTGGCGCTCTTCCACGGCTGGTCGACCGCTTCCATCAGGTAGTAGTCGATCGACTGCCGGCGCGCGATGTTGACGAATTCGCGGATGAACTGCGCCTGCACCGCGCGCCCGGTGTACGCGCCCTCGAAACGATCGCCGTGGCTGGGCCAGCCGATCTCGCCGATGACGATCCGCTTGTCGGGGAATCGCCTCTGCATCTGGTCGAGCCGCTCGAGCGCATGATTGAGCGCCTCCTCCGCGGGCAGGCCCTCCCAGTACGGCAGCAGGTGCACGGTGATGAAATCGACGTGGCGCGCGAGTTCGGGATAGCGCATCCAGATGTGCCACGGCTCGGCAGTGGACACCGGAACCTTGGTCGCCCTGCGCATCTCGTTCAGGTAGCCGATCAGCTCCGCCGCCGTCATCTCGCCGCGCAGCAGCACCTCGTTGCCGACCATCAGGCGCTCGACGCTCGGCCGCAGCTGCGCGGCCTCCTTCGCGGCTTCCATCTCGCGACGGTTGTTCAGCGAGCGGCCGTCGAGCCAGACGCCGGCGGTAAGCCGCAGCCCGTGCCGCTGCGCCAGCGCGGGCAGTTCGGGAACCTCGCTCGAACTGTAGGTGCGGATCCGGTTGGCGTGGCCGGCGAGGATCGCCAGGTCGGCATCGACTTCGGCCGCCGTCGGAAACTCGCGCCGGATCGGGTCGTCCCAGCGCTGGAACACGTTGTACGCCATGCCCGAAACGCGGCCGTGGAAGTCGGGGGCATCGAGCGCGGGGTTCAGCGATTGCCAGACGACGAAGTTCGTCGAGACGATCGCCACGGCGAGCCACAACGCGGGCGCCATTACCATGGACGGCAATCGTGTCAGTGCACCGGTCAGGGCATCGATGGCGCGCCGCGAAGGCGCGCGCAGGTGATCGATCGGCATCTCTATCGGGAGCGGAAGGTGGGAGGCGAACATACCGGAGCTTCGGGCCGGACCATGGCCGAAATCCCGCGTGTTCGTCGGGCTTGCCCGGGGTAGCAATCGCCGTGCCTTCGGTATCCCACTCGCCGCCCTCGCCCCCCGCGCCGCCCTCGCCGCACTCGCCGCCTGCGCTGCGCACCCCACGCCCGACCGCGCTCGAACTCGCACTGCTCGCCGCCGCGGCTGCGGCGATGCTCGCCTGGTGGGCGCTTCTCGGCGTGCCGCGGGCGGTCCACGAACCGGCAAGCGAGCGCATCGCCTGCGTTTCCTACGCGCCTTTCTACCGGCCGGGCGAAACGCCTTTCGACCCGGCGATGCGCGCGACGCGCGAACGGATCCGCGCCGACCTGCAGCGGCTGTCGGCGCGCACCGGCTGCGTGCGCACCTATTCGGTCGCCCAGGGACTCGACCAGGTCGTTGCGGTGGCACGCGAACTCGGGATGACCGTGCTGCTCGGCGCGTGGCTCGGACGCGACCGCACCGAAAACGCCCGCGAACTCGCACTGGCGATCGAGACGGCGCGCAGCGAACCCGCGACGGTGCGCGCGTTGATCGTCGGCAACGAGGTGATGCTGCGCGGCGAATTGTCGGAGGACGAACTCTTCGATTCGATCGCGCAGGCGAACCGCGCGCTCGACGTCCCGGTCACCTATGCCGACGTCTGGGAGTTCTGGCTGCGGCATCGGCGGCTCGCGCAGGCGGCCGATTTCATCACCGTGCACGTGCTGCCGTACTGGGAAGACGACCCGATCGCCGTCGACGCCGCGGTCGAACACGTGACGTCGATCTATCGCCGCGTGCACGCCGAGTTCGTCGGGCGCGAGATGCTGCTCGGCGAAACCGGGTGGCCGCGCGCAGGCCGCCAGCGCGACGGCGCGGTTCCGGGCCGCATCGAACAGGCGCGCTTCGTTCGCAGCTTCGTCGATGCCGCCGCAGCCGAGGCGATCCCGTACAACCTGATCGAGGCCTTCGACCAGCCGTGGAAACGCCGGCTCGAAGGCGCAATGGGCGGCTATTGGGGAATCCTCGATCGCGAAGGCGACGCGGCCTTCCCGTGGCGCGGGCCGGTGAACGAAGACCCGCGCTGGTTCGAAGGTTTCGTCGGCGCGGCGATCGGCTCGCTCGCCTTCGCGCTGCTCGCGCTGGCGCGGCGCAGGCGTGCGCGCGCAGTCGTCGCGCAGGCGCTGGCCGGAGCGGCTACCGGTGCGGTGCTGGTCGCACAATGGCGCCACGCCGTGCAGTGGAACGAGGATTTCGTCTCCGCGCTGCCCGAGGCGATCGGCGCTGTGCTCACGCTGGGCTACGGCTGGCTCGCGGTCGATCGGCTGTCGCGCGCCGCGCGCGACACCGGCGGGATCCACGCGCTCGTGTGCAGCCTGCCCGGCGCACGGCATCGTGCGGCCGGCGGCGATGCGCTGCTCACGCTGCTGCGCTTCGTGTTCCTGTTCGCCGCGGCGACGACCGTCGTGCTGCTCGTGTTCGATGCGCGCTACCGCGGATTTCCGTGGGCGAGTTTCGCGGTGCCGCTGGCCGCTGCGCTGCTGTTCGCGCTGCGCGGCGAACGGCTTGCACCGGACGCGCGCGAGGAACGGCTGCTGTGCGCGGTGATCGGCATCGGCGCGGCGCTGTCGCTCGTGCTGGAAACCTTCCGCAACACGCAGGCGCTGTTCTTCCTCGCGTCGGTTGCGCTCTACGCCGCCGCCTGCGCCGGGCTCCCCGGCCTGCGCACGCGCACGAGCACCAGCATGCCGAGCAGCGCGCCCACAGCAGACGATTCGAACGAGTAGAGCACCAACCCGGAAGCGCCGAAGAAGAGCGCAAGCTGCGCGAGCCGCCGGCTGCGCAGCAGCGTGGCGACGACGCCGGCCGCCAGCGCCACCCAGCCGAGGCCCTGCGTCGAGAACGAGGCGATCAACAGCGTGCGCAGCGTGCACAGGCCCGACCACGGTCGCGGATCGCAGTCGTGCGCGATCGGCGCCGGCTCGACGACCAGGTATCGCGCGAGCAGCGCCAGCGCCAGCGCGACGAGCGCGGGCGCCGCCTGTCGCAACAGCGAAGGGGCTGCCCGTCGCAGCAGCGACGGCAGCCCCCGGAGCGCAATCGACAACTTCGTTTCTTCCGGCTCGTTCGATCTTCCTCAGGAATGATAGGCCGTCTCGCCATGGGCCGCGATGTCGAGGCCCTGGCGCTCGTCTTCCTGCGAAACGCGCAGCCCGATCGTCACGTCGGCCGCCTTGAACGCGAGGTAGGCGACGACGGCCGACCAGACGATCGTCAGCAGCACGCCCTGCAACTGTACCCACAGCTGGCCGCCGATCGAGTAGTCGGGCGACGCGGCGTTGGCGACGTAGTCGTAGATGCCGATGCCGCCGAGCGACGGCGCGGCGAACACTCCGGTGAGCAACGCGCCGACGATCCCGCCGACCGCGTGCACGCCGAACACGTCGAGCGCATCGTCGACGCCGAGCATGCGCTTCAGGCCGTTGACGCCCCACAGGCAGACGAAGCCGGCGACCAGGCCGATCACGAGTCCGCCCATCGGACCGACGAAGCCGCACGCCGGCGTGATCGCGACGAGCCCCGACACCGCACCCGACGCGGCGCCGAGCATCGACGGCTTGCCCTTGAAGAGCCATTCGCCGAGCGTCCAGGACAACGTCGCTGCGGCGGTCGCGATCAGCGTGTTCGCGAAGGCGAGCGCCGCGCCGGAGTTGGCTTCGAGGTTCGAGCCCGCGTTGAAGCCGAACCAGCCGACCCACAGCAGCGAAGCGCCGATCATCGTCATCACCAGCGAGTGCGGCGCCATCGATTCGCGTCCGTACCCGATGCGCTTGCCGATCACCCACGCGCCGACCAGCCCGGCGACGCCCGCGTTGATGTGCACCACGGTGCCTCCGGCGAAGTCGAGCGCACCGCGCGCCCACATGAAGCCCGCGCCGGCGGTGACCGCCTCGAGCGACGCGGCGTCGGTGATCGCATCGGGCCCGGCCCAGTACCACACCGCGTGCGCGATCGGCAGGTAGCAGAACGTGAACCACAGCACGGAGAACAGCAGCACCGCCCCGAAACGCGCACGTTCGGCGAACGCGCCGACGATCAGCGCGCAGGTGATTCCGGCGAAGGTCGCCTGGAACGCGACGAAGCTCAGCTCCGGCAGGTACACCTCCTTGCTGAACGTCGCGCCCATCGATTCCGGCGTCACGCCCCACAGGAACAGCTTCGAGAAGTTGCCGTAGAAGGCGCCGTCTCCGCCGAAGGCGAGCGAGTACCCGTAGATCGCCCACAGCACGACGATCAGCGAGAACACGACGAAGACCTGCATCAGCACGGAGAGCATGTTCTTCGTTCGCACCATGCCGCCGTAGAACAGCGCGAGTCCGGGGATCGTCATCAGGATGACGAGCATCGTTGCGGTACTGATCCAGGCGACGTCGCCCTTGTTCACGGTGGGTTGTGCGAATGCGCTGCCGCAGGCGAGCAGCAGTGCCGCGGCCACGAACAGGGGCACGAGAAAGGGCAAGGACCGGGCCAGCGCAAACATCGATCGGGAAGGCCGGAGCGGCCGAAGGAAGGCAGTCATTCGTGTTCTCCAGGGGCGCCGGTCCTACAGCGCATCGGTTCCGGTTTCTCCGGTGCGGATCCGCACCACGTGTTCGAGGGCGTAGACGAAGATCTTTCCGTCGCCGATCTTCCCGGTGCGCGCCGAATGCTGGATCGCTTCGATCGCGCTCTCGACGAGACCGTCGGCGACCGCGACGTCGATCTTCACCTTGGGCAGGAAGTCGATGACGTACTCGGCTCCGCGGTACAGCTCGGTGTGGCCCTTCTGGCGGCCGAAGCCCTTGACCTCGGTGACGGTGATTCCCTGGACGCCGATCGCCGACAGGGCTTCGCGAACCTCGTCGAGCTTGAAGGGCTTCAGGACGGCGGTGATCATCTTCATGGGTTCCTCCGTTGCGGCGTTGCGGCCGGACTCGTCGCTGTCAGAACGTCCTGCCGACCGACAGGACGACGGTGGACTTGCCGAGATCGCGATTGCGCGCGCTGCGGTAGCACTCGCCCGCATCGCCTTTGGCGTTCGTGTCGATGTACGCGAGCCCCCAGTTCAGCCCGACGAATTCCTTCGACACGCCGAGCTTCCAGTCGGTGTAGCTGCAGTCGCTGCCCGAGCGGATGCGCACGCCACCCTGCGATCCCGAGGGAATCGACTGGTGTCCGGCGTGCGCGTTCAGCACGAAGCCGCTGCCGATGTCGAAGTTCGCGCCGATGTCGAAGTAGCCCGAGCCCTCGCTGTCGGGCGCGCCGAACAGGTTGGTCACCGAGTGCGAATACTTCAGCGTGAGCATCCGCCACGTGCCGGCGACGTAGACCTCGGTCGTATGCGGCGATGTGAATCCCGCGGGGTAGCTGCCCGGGTAGAAGTAGCGCAGCACGCCGACGTCGTAGCCGAAGTCGCCCCACGCGCCCTTGTATCCGCCGTACACGTCGAGCTCGACGCTGCTGCTGACGGCGCCGCCGCCTGCGTCGGACAACCAGCTCACGTTCGAGCCCCAGGTGCCGGCGTACAGGCCGCTCGCGTGCGCGTAGTCGAAGCCGCCCTGCACCGTGGGATCGCCGTCGGTCTGCGCGATGCCGCGATACCGGTACTCGGTGGCGATGCCGACGTTGCCGCTCAGCGTGTGCGGCGAGTGCGGCTGGGCGGACTGCGCGTGCGCGGCCGGTGTCGCCGACAGCGCTGCGGCGACGGCCGCGGTTGCGAACAGGAGCGAAGAGAGGCGAAGCGGGAACGACGAGGACGAGGACGAGGACGAGCGCGAAAGCGAGAGCATGGTGGCGACACTCCGTGGATGACCAAGCCGATACAGGCAGGTTCCGTGCCACACGCGATCGGTGCCGGGAAACGGTGCGTGGAAGGGTGCGAGCGGCGCGCATTTTCGGAGTCCGGCGGGCGACCGATCGGCCGATGCTCCGTCGTGGTGCGGCCGAACGCGGGGCGTGCACCAGAGCGGAACACGACAGCCGTTCGATGCGGCCATCGGTCGTAGCGCAAGGCGGCCGGGGTCGCCAGGCCGCGTGCTAGACTCGTTTCACGATGAACACGACTCCGCAATCCCTGCTCGGCGAACTGCAGTCGCGGGTTTCGGAACTGCTGCGCAACACGCCGGCGGCCGACATCGAACGCAACATGAAGGCGATGCTCGCGCAGACCTTCCAGCGCGTCGAACTCGTCACGCGCGACGAATTCGATGCGCAGCTCGAGCGGCTGTCCCGATTGCAGGAACGCGTCGCGCAACTCGAGAAGCGACTCGCCGAAACGACGGGCGCCGGCACGCCGGAACAGGCTTCGCAGTCTTCTCGGGCCTCGCAGGCCCCGCCGCAGGCCGACACGTCGGCCGACTGAGCGCTTCGCCGCCCGCTCGCGCGGGCGGGCCGCATCCGATGACCGTCGCCGTCGTGCACAGCCGTGGACTGATCGGGCTGTCGGCTCCTTCGGTGACCGTCGAAGTGCACATCGGCGTCGGCCTGCCGGCGTTCCACATCGTCGGTTTGCCCGAAGCCGAAGTGCGCGAGAGCCGCGACCGCGTTCGTGCCGCGCTGCTGCACGCGGGTTTCGATTTTCCGAACCGGCGCCTCACGGTGAACCTCGCGCCCGCCGACCTGCCGAAGGAATCGGGCCGCTTCGACCTGCCGGTGGCGGTCGGCATTCTCGCGGCGAGCGGCCAGGTGCCGATGGCCGCGCTCGACGAGCTCGAGCTGGTGGGCGAACTCTCGCTGACCGGCGCGATCCGCCCGATCCGCGGCGCGCTCGCGATGGCGCTCGCCGTCGCACGCGAACCGCGCGCGCGGGCGCTGCTGCTGCCGACGTGCAACGGCGACGAAGCCGCGCTCGTCGACGGCGTGCGCCTGCTCGGCGCCGACGATCTCGTCGGAGTCGCGGCGCACCTGATCGGGTCGAGTCCGCTCACCCGCATCGAGGCGCGCACGCCCGCGATCGCCGCGCGCGGCGGCGACGACTTCGCCGACGTCAAGGGACAGGCGAGCGCCAAGCGCGCGCTCGAAGTCGCTGCCGCCGGAGCGCACAACCTGCTGATGGTCGGCCCGCCCGGCGCAGGCAAGTCGCTGCTCGCGCAGCGGCTGCCGACGATCCAGCCCCCGCTGAGCGCCGACGAAGCGCTCGAGAGCGCCGCCCTCGCCGGGCTGCACGGCGGGTTCCGCCTCGAGGACTGGGGACGACGGCCGTTTCGCTCGCCGCATCACGGCGCATCGGCCGCGGCGATCGTCGGCGGCGGCGCGAACCCGCGACCCGGCGAAGCGAGCCTCGCGCATCACGGAGTGCTCTTTCTCGACGAGTTGCCCGAGTTCGCGCGGCCCGTCCTCGAAGCCCTGCGCGAGCCGCTCGAGACCGGACGCATCGGCGTCGCGCGCGCCGCGCGGCAGGTCGAGTTTCCCGCGCGCTTCCAGCTGGTCGCCGCGATGAACCCGTGCCCCTGCGGCTATCTCGGCGACGATCGGTGCCGCTGCACGCCCGAGCAGGTGCGCCGGTACCAGGCTCGATTGTCCGGGCCGCTGCTCGATCGCATCGACATGCTGATCGACGTGGTTCCGGTCAGCGAGACGCAGCTGATGCAGCGTAGCGACGGCGAACCGAGCAGTGCGATCGCCGAACGCGTGGCGCGTGCGCGCGCACGGCAGGTGTCGCGGCAGGGCCGGCCGAACGCGTTCCTGTCGCCGCCCGAGGTCGACCTGCACTGCCCGCTCGACGAACCGGCGGCGTCGCTGCTGCGCCGGGTCGCGCGACAGCGGCACTGGTCGTCGCGTGCGCTGCATCGCGTGCAGAAGCTGGCGCGAACGATCGCCGACCTGTGCGGCGAAACGCCGATCTCGGCGCGGCGCGTCGCCGAAGCGGTCGGCTACCGCAGGGCGCTCGACGCGGGGCACCCGGCGCGTTAGCATCGGCCGCAGATGTCCGAACCCCTCCCCCTGCACGGCGCGAAGGTCGTCGAGCTGCACGCGATCGGCCCGGTCCCGTACGCGGGCCAGGTGTTGCGCTCGCTGGGCGCCGACGTGCTGCGCGTGTCCCCGCCGAACGACCCGGGGCTCGGCGTGGCCGTCGATCCCGAATGCGACCTGCTCAACGTCGGCAAGCGCACGCTGCTGGTCGACCTGAAGGAACGCGACGGACTCGAGACGCTGCACCGCGAACTCGCCGACGCCGACGTGCTGCTCGAGGGCTTTCGCCCCGGCGTGCTCGAGCGGCTCGGGCTCGACCCCGCGAGCCTTCTCGGGACGCATCCGCGGCTCGTCGTCGGCCGGCTGTCGGGCTGGGGACGGCGCGGAGCGCTCGCCGATCGCGCGGGACACGACATCAACTACCTCGCGCGCGCCGGGGTGCTCAACGCGATCGGCTCGCGCGATGCGCCGACGATTCCGTTGAACCTGGTCGCCGATTTCGGCGGCGGCGCGATGCACCTGCTGGTCGGCGTGCTCGCGCGCCTCGTGCAGCGATCGATCTCGCAGCGCGGCGGCGTCGTCGAAACGAGCATTCTCGCGGGCACCGTCGGACTGACGCCGATGTTCTACGGGTTGATCGCCGGCGGCGTCTGGAATCTCGAGCGGCAGAACAACCTGCTCGACGGCGCGATGCCGTTCTATCGCGTGTACCGGTGCTCGGACGGGAAGTTCGTCGCCGTCGGCGCGCTCGAACCGAAGTTCTACCGGCAGCTGCTCGAAGTCGTCGGACTCGATGCGGAACTCGATCCGAAGGACCAGTACCGCGCAGCGACGTGGCCGGCAGCGATCGAACGCTTCGGCGCGCGTCTTGCGACGCGCACGCGCGACGAATGGGCGCAGGCAGCGCTCGATCGCGACGCCTGCCTTTCGCCGGTGCTCGATTTCGCCGAAGCGGCGCGCGATGCGCACAACCTGGCCAACGGCCTGTTCCGCGACACGCCGTTCGCACGCCCGGGCGACACGATCGAATTCGACCGCGGCGCGTGACTGCGACGCGTTGCGCCATTCACCGGTTCGAGCGCGGCTGCACGCGCCAGAACACGAGCACGAACAGCGCGCACGACTGCATCGCCACCCAGGCGAGCATCGCGCGCCGGAAGCCCTGCTCGGTGTGCGTGCCGTCGCCGGCGCCGAGCGCGTCGACCAGCACGCCGAACAGCCACTGCGCGAAGAACATCCCGCCCATCGTGAGCAGGTTGTACGAAGTGAACGCGCGGCCGGTCAGCCGCTCGGGGAACGAAAGGCTCACGTGCGTCTGCGACATCGTGTGGCAGGTCGCGACGACGGCCAGCGCGACCCACAGCAACCACGCCCACGACCCTTCGGCGAAGGCGATCGCAAGCTCGAGGAGCAGCATCAGCGCGGTGCCGGTGGCGACGATCTGCAGCGTCGACCAGCCGTGTCGCACCAGGCGCGGAATCGCCAGGCCGAGCCCGAGGTAGCCGAGCATCAGCACGAGGTTGAACACGAACAGCGCCTGCGCCGCTTCGTCGGCACCCATGCCGAGCACCCTGCGGAACCACGGGCCGATCCACAATCCCTGGAACGCGACGAAACTCGCCTGCACGGTCAGCGACACGACTCCGAAACGCCAGAAGTACGGATCGCGGAAGACCTGCAGATAGACGTCCCACGACGTTTCGTCGGCGCGCCGCTCCTGCACCGGTTCGGCGGGCAGCAGGAAGAAGATCGCCGCGCTCGATGCGCACAGCAGCGCCGCCGAGATCCAGAACACGCCCCGCCAGCCGATCAGCGGCATCGCGAGCTGCACCGGCACCGTCGTGGTCAACGCGCCGAGCGTGCCGGCGACCAGCATCCAGGCGGTCAGCTGCTGCTGGCGGCCCCGAGCGAACCAGAAGCGGAAGGCGCGCAGCGACGACATCAGCGCGCCGGCCACGCCGACGCCGATCATCGCGCGCCCGATCCACAGCATCGCTTCGCTTCGTGCGAGGGCGAAGACCGCGCAGCCCGCTGCCGCCAGCAGCAGCAGCGTGGCATTGGTGCGCCGCGATCCGAAGCGGTCGAGCAGCACGCCCAACGGAATCTGCACCGAGGCGAACGCGAGGAAGTACGCAGCCGACAGCGAGCCGAGCTGCGCGTTCGACAGCCCGAACTCGGCGATCAGCTCCGGCGCGATCACCGCGTTCACGGAGCGCAGGCCGTAGGACATGAAGTAGCCGCTGGCGAACGCGAGGAAGACGCGCACTCCGACAGCCGCCGGCAGGACGGCGCTCATCGGCTCAGTCCGAGATCCGCAGCGAATCGTGGAAGAGCTTCGCGTTCTCCGCGTCGAGCGACGGCCCCATCACGACCGCCTGCCACGCGTGATCGCCGCGCGACACGAAAGTCGCGCTCATGTGCACGGGCTTGTCCGACGCGATTCCGTCGACCTCGATGCGCGACGCCGGTTCATGCGCGACCGCACGCCCGGCCGCGTCGACGACCGGGACTTCGACCGGCACCGCCGCCTTTTCCCGGCCGCGCAGGTTGCGCACCATGCCGGCGCGCATCGCCGCGGTCACCTTCGCGCGCGTCGCATCCGATGCATCGGGCAGCACGACGGAGCCGACGGTGAAGGTCGTCTCGCCGACCCGCGCTCCGGTCATCGTCATCGTCACCTTCAGGCCGTCGAGGTCGATGTCGCGCGCCATCGAAACGGGCTTCGACGGCAGCAGCACGCGAAACCCGGCATCCTCGGAGCGGATCTCGCGCCAGTCCCAGGCCGGCGAGCACGCACTCAGGGAAATACCGGTGGCGAGAAATGCCAGCGAAAGCGGGAGCCGGCGGGTCGCCTGGCGGAAGTTCATCGGATAATGGTATCAACGGGAACGTGCCCGATCGGAGGTCCACCATGATCTACGAATTCAAGTCACGCGCCACCGGGTCGGTGATCATGACCAAGCCGATTGCCGAATGGATCCTGCAGATCGTCGGCAAGTCGCCCGGGCCGACCGGCATCATCACGGTGGCGCAGATGCCGTCTGCGATCGACGCGCTGAACCGCGCGATCGCCGCCGAAAAGGAGCAGTTGCGCGCCGCCGAAGCCGAGGAGCGCGACGCGCCGTTGAACGGCAGCCCGGGCGCGGACGATGCCGACGCGAAGGGCGATCCGGAAGCCTACAAGGTGTCGCTCGCGCAGCGCGCGTTTCCGTTCATCGAGATGCTCGAGACCGCACGGCGCGCCGGCAAGGACGTGACCTGGGGCGTCTGACCGCCGACGCGGTCGCCGTCGCCGCTCCCGCCGGCCGGTGCATCCGATGGCCGGCGCAGTCACGGTCGCGTCGCGCGATTGGCCCCGAGGTGCTGCTGCGAGGTCATTCCCATCGACACGTAGATGCTGGTGAGTCCTTCGACGCCGACCTCGGCGTCGGTCACCCAGTCGACGGGCACGTAGAGCAGCCCGCCGCCCACCGGTACCGGCGCCGTCGGCACGAGCACCGCGAGGTATTCGCGGCCTTCGATGCGCACCGGCTCGGAGTTCGACAGCAGGCCCAGCACCGCAGCGCCGCCGACACCGCCGAAATGCAGCCAGATCGGTCGCATCGAGCGCAGGCCTTCGCTGTCGCGCTGCGATACCAGTTCGACGAAACGGCGCACGGTGTCGTAGACGCTGCGCACGACCGGGATGCGCTGGACGACCCGGTTGGTCATCCCGGCCAGCACGGTGCGCAACCGGGTGTCGACGAGCACGCCGAGCAGGAAGATCGCGAGCAGCACGATCGTCAGCCCGATCAGGTAATTGACGAGCTCCGAAGCGCTGAGTCCGAGACCGAGCGACAGCAGCAGCCCGCCGACCAGGCTGCCCGGCCCGAGCCAGTCGGCGACCAGGCGCACGCCCCAGACGATGATCAGCACCGTCGCGGCCAGCGGAAGTGCCGCGAGCGCGCCAGTGACGAAGATCTTGGACAGATATCGGATCGTCGCGTTCATGAGCACAGGTCGTTCCCCGGGCGGTACCGAAGTCTCGCATGAACGCGGTGCGCGAATTCGATCTGCTCGTCGTCGGCGGCGGAATCAACGGCGCGGGAATCGCGCGCGATGCCGCCGGGCGCGGCGTGCGCGTCGCGCTCGTCGAGCAGGGCGACTTCGGCGGCGCGACGTCGTCGGCCAGCACGAAGCTGATCCACGGCGGGCTGCGCTACCTGGAGCAGTACGAGTTCCGCCTCGTCGCCGAGGCGCTCGCCGAACGCGAGGTGCTGCTGCGGATCGCCTCGCACATCGCGTGGCCGCTGCGCTTCGTGATGCCGCACGCCGACGCGATGCGCCCGGCGTGGATGCTGCGCGCCGGGCTGTGGCTCTACGACCGGATCGGCGGGCCGACCACGCTGCCGAAATCGCGCGCGATCCGCCTGTCGGCAGACCGCTACGGCGCCGGCCTCGATCCGCGCTTCGATCGCGGATACCTGTACTCGGATGCGTGGGTCGACGATGCGCGGCTCGTGATCCTGAACCTGCTGTCGGCGGCCGCGCACGGTGCGACGCTGTATCCACGCACGCGTTTCGTCGCGGCGCGCCGCCGCAACGGCCGCTGGACGGCGCGCCTCGAGGATACGGCGCGCGGCACGCGTTTCGAAGTCGTCGCGCCGGTGCTCGTCAACGCCGCGGGGCCGTGGGTCGAATCGGTCGCCCGGTGCTCGGGCGGCGAGCCCGCGCACGCGCCGGTGCAGCTCGTCAAGGGCAGTCACATCGTCGTGCCGCGCGTGCACGACGGCGAGCACGCGCTGATCGTGCAGAACGACGACCGACGGATCGTCTTCGCGATCCCGTACGAGCGCGCGTTCACGCTGATAGGCACCACCGACGTGGCGATCTCGCGCATCGACGAAGCGCGCACGATCGACGCCGCCGAAATCGCGTACCTGCTGCGCGCGATCAACCGCTACCTCGCGCGCCCGCTCGGCGAAGGCGACGTCGCCTGGAGCTACACCGGCGTGCGTCCGCTGTAAGACGACGGCTCGCACGATCCGTCGCTGACCACGCGCGACTATTCGCTCGTCGTCGACGGGCACGGCGGCGCCGTGCAGCTGCACGTCTACGGCGGAAAGATCACGACCTACCGCAGGCTCGCCGAAGCGGTGCTCGAACGGCTTTCGCCGTGGCTGCGATACCGGCGCGGATGCTGGACGCACGGCGAGCGGCTGCCCGGTGCACCGGCCGACCCGCAGGCCGCGCGTGCGATGCTCGCCGCGCGCTACCCGCATCTTCCGCCGGAATGGCTCGACGGCCTGTTTCGCCGGCACGGCACGCTCGCCGCCGAACTGCTCGGCGACGCGACGACGATCGAGTCGCTCGGCATCGATTTCGGCGGCGGGTTGCACGAGCGCGAGGCCGCGTGGTTCGTCGCCCGCGAGTGGGCGCGCAGCGCCGACGACGTGCTGTGGCGCCGCTCGAAGGCGGGACTGCACATGAGCGCCGCGCAACGCGCGGGGTTTTCGGCCTGGATCGACGCGCTGGAGAAAGCGGCATGAACTCGTTGCCCGAGATCATCACGCAGGACATGATCGACATCACCACGCATCTGGTGGCGGCACTGGTGGCGGGGGCGCTGATCGGCATCGAACGCAGCTACCACGGCCGTCCCGCGGGCTTCCGCACGCACGTGCTCGTCTGCATGGCGTCGGCGCTGCTGATGCTGGTCACGACCTACCAGTCGCACTGGTTCCCGGGCGGCGAAGCCGACATCGTGCGCATCGATCCGACCCGGATGGCGCAGGGCATCATGACCGGGATCGGCTTCCTCGGCGCCGGCGTGATCATGAAGGAAGGGCTCTCGGTACGCGGACTGACGACCGCGGGGTCGATCTGGATCACCGCCGCGATCGGCATCCTCGCCGGGATCGGCTTCTACTTCCCCGTGATCCTCGGCACGCTGTCGACGATCTGCACGCTGTCGCTGTTCCGCTGGCTCGAATCGCTGCTGCCGGTCTTCCACTACGCGTATCACGACGTCAGTTTTCCGCGCGAACACGCGCCGACCGAGGCCAACCTGCGCCGCATCATCGACGCGCACGGCATGGGCCTGAGCAACCTGAGCTACCGGCTCGACAACCACGGCCGTGTCTTCGAGTACCGGATGACGCTGCGTTCGCGCAACCGCGAAAACCTGAATCGCCTGGCGCAGACGTGGAGCCGGCACGAACACGTGCGCGAGTTCCGGATCACGCCGACGTAGCGGCGGCAGCGTGGCAACGACGACGGACCGCGCCGGCGCGGGCGCACGGACGCAGCGCGCCTTCGCTGGAACGCACCGGCGACAGCGGGTATTCTCGTGGCCGATGAAACTGATCACCTGGAACATCCAGTGGTGCCGTGGCGTCGACGGTCGGGTCGACCCGCGCCGCATCGTCGCGCACGCGCGCGCGTTCGCCGACTTCGACGTGCTGTGCCTGCAGGAAGTCGCGGCGAACTTTCCGGCGCTGCCGGGCAGCCGCGGCGAAAACCAGTTCGAGGCGATCGCACGACTGCTGCCGGGATACACGGCGATTCCCGGCGCCGCAGTCGATGCGCTGGCCCCCGACGGCAAGCGGCGGGTCTTCGGCAACCTGATCCTCAGCCGGTTGCCGGTGCAGCAGGCACTGCGCATCCAGCTGCCGTGGCCGCACGATCCGCAGGCACGGCGCTCGATGCCGCGCATCGCGGTCGAGGCGTCGATCGCCGCGCCGTTCGGCACGGTGCGCGTGATGGCGACGCATCTCGAGTACTACTCGGCATCGCAGCGCGACGCGCAGGTCGAAGCGCTGCGCGCCCGGCACGCCGAAGCGTGCGGGCATGCCCGCACGGAGCACGAGCGCGACGATTCGCAGGACCCGTTCGCCAGCGTGCCGCGAAGCGTCTCGGCGATCCTCGTCGGCGACTTCAACTTCCGGCCCGACGATGCGTTGCACGCGCGAATCCGCGCGCCGTTCGACGACGGCACGCCGGAACTGATCGACGCGTGGCAGCAGCTGCACCCGATGATGCCGCACGCGCACACGATGGCCGTGTACGACCGCGAGCAATTCCCCGAATCGTATGCCTGCGACTACGCGTTCGTCAGCGGCGACCTGGCGCCGCGGCTGCACGCGCTGACCGTCGGCGGGGACACGCAGGCATCCGACCACCAGCCGATCCTGCTCGAACTCGAATAGCCCGCATCAGTAGTGCAGTTCGGCGATCACGACGTGGTTCGCGCTCGCCGGCCAGCTGCGCACCGCAATGCGTTCGTTGTTGAACTCGGCGATGACGGTGCGCACGGGGCCCTCGGGCAACAGCAGCGTCGACACCGAAACTCCGGCGACGCCGGGAGGGATCCCCGGCGGCGTCGCGCCGTCCAGGCTCATGCGGTCGCGGCGCAGGTCGAAGTACCCGCGCGGTCGCGACATCGTGACCACGCTGCCGGCGGATTTCGCTTCGTCGCCGAGCTTCTCGGGACGCAGGTGCACGACGGCCGACGAACGCGGGAACGCCGAACGGTAGACGTGCGTGGTCGCGAAGCCGGGGGCGGTGACGACGAACTCGTACGGCGCGTCGGGGCGCACGAGCAACGGACCCCATCGGCCGTCGGCATCGGTCGTGCGCGCGTGCACCGCGTCGCCCAGGCGCTCGCCGCTGTGCGGCGCGACTTCGTAGACCTCGACGCGCACGCCGGCCATCGGCAGGTTGGTTCCCGGCCGGCGCACCTGGCCGTCGAGCACCGGCGACGATTCGGCCGCGATCGCCGTGCGCGTCGGCCAGTCGCCGGTGACGAACTGCCAGATGTACTCGAAGGCGCGCGGGTGGAACGCGACTTCGCGGTGATCGAGCGCGCCCAGCGCGACGTTGCGCGCGCCCTTCAGCGCAGGGCCGGTCTCGTCGACGTTCGTCGCGAAACCGGGCTTGCCGATCCAGCGGCCGTCGGGCTGCGCGTACTTGTCGTTGCCGTCCGAGCGCAGGGTCAGCCATCGCGGCCCCGGAGTGATCTCCAGTTCGCGCGGTCCGCGCAGCATGTTCAGCGCTGCGAGAAACGGGCCGCTACCGTTGAACTCGCTTCCCGGCAGGTAGTCGCCGGCCCAGACGCCGTGGTTCGGAGTGCCGGCGAGGATCGCGTGCGAGACCTTGTTCGCGCCTCCGCCGTTCTCGATGTAGTTGCGCACCGCGTAGCCGCCGCGCGAATGCGCAACGAGCACGACGCGCCTGGCTGCGCTCGCCGCGAGCGCGCGCTCGACCGCTTCCGACAGGTGCTGCATCTGGTCGGCGGTCGACGAACGACCGGGCTGTTCCCGGGTGTCGTCGTCGCGCGCGTACGGATACGGGAAATCGATCGGATGCAGCCGGTTGCGCGGCCAGCCGTTCGACTCGAAGCGCCAGATCGTCGTGCTCCACAACGCCGAGCTGTCGCCGTTGCCGTGAACGAAGATCACCGGCGGTCGACCGTCGCTGCCCAGCCCCAATGCCGCGCACCCTGCGAGCGATGCAGCTACGAGAACGCCCGCCAGCGCCAGCAAGACACGAATAACGCCGGGCGCGCGCCCCGTCGATGCCCCCATGCCGAACCCCTTCGTTTCGCCCGCATACGGCAAGCGTAACGCAGGTTCGCGCTTTCACTGCGAAGGGCGTCGAAGCATTGCAGCCAGAGGCCAGGCGAGCGCCGCGGCGATCGCGCCGATCGCCAGCGCGAGCCCCACGAGCGTCGCCCAGTCGATCCAGTACTTCATGTCGTCGAGCGACGAAAGCGTCGCCGGCGGAACCGCGAAGACCGAGACCAGCGCGACGACGACGCCGACGACCAGCGCGACGCCGATCCCGCGCCGCCACGACGCGCCGCGCCGCGCGATCGCGGCGCCGTACAGCACGACGAGCAGCGCGACGATGCCGATCGCGATCGCAACGTTGTCGACCGCGGTCTCCCAGACGATGTTCAAGGCGAGCCAGATTTCGTACATCGCGGTTCTCCGTCAGACGCGCCCGTGCAGCACCGCCACGTAGGCGGGCTTGAGCATCCGGTACTTCATCAGCCACGCGAACCAGCTCTCCTGCAGCGGGTCGATGAACGGCAGCGACGGCAGCAGCCGCCCCTCGTAGTCGAACTCGATCAGCATCGCCGAACCTACGCGCAGCAGCAGCGGGCACGACGTGTATCCGTCGAACTGCATCGACGGCTCGCGCCCGGCAATGGCGTCGGCGATGTGACCGGCGACGATCGGCGCGCTCTTCTTGACCGTCGCCGCGGTCTTGCCGCGCGGCGTTCCGTTGATGTCGCCCACGCCGAACACGTTCGGAAAACGCCGGTGGCGCAGCGTCACCGGATCGACCTCGAGCCAGCCGCCGGCCGCGAACGGGCCCTCCTTCCACGCGAGGTCGCTGTTCTTCACCGCGTCGATCGCGCGCATCGGCGGCACGACGTGCAGGAAGTCGTAGTCGACCTCGGTGCGCTCGCCTTCGGGGCTCGCGAAGACGGCGCGCCGCGCGCCGATGTCGACCGCGGCCAGCCGGCTCAGGTAGGTGCTCTCGATGCCGCGCGCCTTCCAGCGCGCGAGCACGTTGTCGTTGACCGCCTTCACTCCGAACACCGTGTCGTGCGGCAGGGCGGAGTGGAAGTGCACCGTCGACCCGTCGCGCGTGCCTGCCTGGCGCAGCCGGTCGTCGACCATGAACGTCATCTTCAGCGGCGCACCGGCGCACTTCAAAGGCGTCGACGGCAAGGTCATCACCGCGGCGCCGCCCTTCTGCCGATACGTGTCCATCGCCGCCCAGCTCGCTGCCGCCGCCTGCGGACTCGCATAGACGCTGGCCAGCCCGTTCGTGCCGATCGCCGCGACGTCCATTCCCTCGATCTGCGCGTAGTCCAGATGCAAGCCCGTCGCGACGACGAGGTAGTCGTAGTCGATCGACTGGCCCGACGAGGTCTCGACGCGTCGCGCGACCGGGTCGAAGCCGGCGACCATCTCCTGGATCCACTCGACACCGTCGGGAATGAAATCGGCGTTCGCGTCGCGCACCTTCTCGACCGGCCAGATTCCGGTGGCGACGAGCGTGTAGCCCGGCTGGTAGTTGTGTTCCTTCTTCGCGTCGACGATCGTGATGCGGGCACCGTCGAGCAGGCCGAGCAGGCGGTTGGCCAGCGCGATCCCGCCGAGACCGCTGCCCGCGATGACGATGCGCGCGTTGGTCCGGATGCGCGCCGCCTGCGCGCTGCGCGGACGCAGCGCGAGCGAAGCGCCGGCACCGGCTGCAGCGCTTGCTCCCAGCAGCCGGCGGCGAACCGGGTCGATCGAATGCTCGCTTGACATCGGATGTCTCCCCAAGGCGTGTCGGGTCGGAGTATACCCCACCCAGTATATTCGAATCGTGCGGGAACGACGCGCAGGTACACTCGATCGAAACGATCAAGATGCAGCACGGCCCCCGCCCC
>CAYZYC010000035.1:20028-22738 GCA_964481165.1 uncultured Limnobacter sp.
CGACGCGCAGGTACACTCGATCGAAACGATCAAGATGCAGCACGGCCCCCGCCCCTCGCTCTCCCTGTCCGCCACGCTCGCAGTGCAGATTCTCGGGAGCGCGCTGCTCACCGGGCCGTCGGTACTTGCGCCCGCCGTAGCGCCGCTGCTCGGCTTTCGTCCGGAACGCGTCGGACTGTTCGTCGGCGTCGCCTATCTCGCGGCGATGCTCTCGGGCCTGTGGAGCGGACGCGGCGTCGCGCGCCTGGGCGCAGTACGGCTGTGCCAGGTGGCGATGATCGCCTGCGCCGCGGGAGCGTTCGCCGCGATCGCCGGCGGCACGATGGCGCTGCTCGCCTCCGCCGTCGTCATCGGCGGCGCATACGGGGTGCTGAACCCGTCGTCGTCGACGATCCTCGAGCGGCATTCGCCGCCGGCGCGACGCGGACTCTTCTTCTCGATCAAGCAGACCGGCGTGCCGATCGGCGTGGCGCTCGCCGGGCTGTTCTTTCCGTGGGGACTCGTCGCCTTCGGCTGGCAGGTCTCGGTCGTCGTCGCGGGCGTCGCCTGCGCAGCGCTGGCCGCCGCGCTGATTCCCGCGAGGCTTCGGCTCGAGCCGGAACGCGACCGCAGCCCGGCAGCCGATGCACAGTGGTCGGCCGAGCCGTTGAACGTGCCGACGAGTTCAGGCGCGCACGAACCGTCGGACGCGGCGCAAGGCGAGCGCGTGCGCGCGATGGATGCGGGCGAGCCCCCTGCCGTCGGCGCGCGCACGAGCACGAACGGGCTCGCGGCGTTGCGGTCGGTGCTGCGCGATGCCGAGCTTCGACGGCTGAGCCTCGCCTCGCTCACCTTCGCGTGCACGCAACTCGCCTTCGTCACGTTCCTCGTGTCGCTGCTGAACCTGCAGCTCGGACACTCGCTCGCCTGGTCCGCCGGGGTGCTCGCCGGTGCCCAGGTCGTCAGCACCGTCTCGCGCATCGCGTTCGGATACGTCGGCGACCGCTGGATCGAGCCGCGACGGCTGCTCGGCATGCTCGGCCTCGCGATGGGCGCATCGTTCATCGCGCTCGCGCTGCCCGACGCCGACACGAACCCGGCGTGGATCGTCGCCGCAGCGATCTTCTGCGCAGCGACGGCGATGGGGTGGAACGGCGTCTACTTCGCCGAGCTCGCGCGCGTCGCCGCGCAGCGCGCCGACCTCGCGACGGTCGCCGGCGCATCGCAGTTCCTGACCTTCGCCGGCAGCATGTCGGGACCCGTGCTGTTCGCGGAGATCATCCGCGCCGGAGGCACGTACGGCATCGCGTTCGTGCTCCTCGCCGTGCTGCCGGCGAGCGCCGGCGTCGCGATGCTGCGGGCGAAGGAGCGCGGCGGGGCGGAGTGACGCGCGCGAGGCGCTTGCCGCGCGTGTCGTCGCGGCGAGGCCGGTACTACTGCGCGCACCACGCTACCGCGTGCGCCAACGTCGGACGAGATCGGGTTTCCCTTCAGAGCACCTTGCGCAGCGCGGCCTCGAGCGTCGCTACCGTGCGGTCGACGTCCTGCAGCTTGTCGAGGCCGAACAGCCCGATGCGGAACGTCCTGAAATCGTCGGGCTCGCCGCATCGCAGCGGAACGCCCGCGGCGATCTGCAAGCCCTGCTGCGCAAGCTTCGCCCCCGAATGAACGCCTTCGTCGTCGGTGTAGGAAACGACGACGCCCGGTGCGGCGAAGCCCGCAGCCGCGACGCTGCGCACGCCCATGCCGTCGAGCATCGAACGCACGCGATCGCCGAGTTCCTGCTGGCGCGAGCGTGCGTTCGCGAAGCCGAACTCGCGCGTCTCGCGCATTGCGTCGCGCACGCGGACCAGCGCATCGGTCGGCAGCGTAGCGTGGTAGGCGTGCCCGCCTTTCTCGTAGGTCTCCATGATCTGCAGCCACTTGCGCAGATCGCACGAGAAACTCGTGCTCTCGGTCTGCTCGATGCGTTCGCGCGCGAGCGCGCCGAGCAGGACGAAGCCGCAGCAGGCCGGGCCGCTCCACCCCTTCTGCGGCGCGCTGACCAGCACGTCGACGCCGGCCGCGGCCATGTCGACCCAGATCGCGCCCGATGCGATGCAATCGAGCACGAACAGCCCGCCGACCGCGTGCACCGCATCGGCGACGGCACGCAGGTAATCGTCGGGCAGCACGATTCCCGACGAAGTCTCCACGTGCGGAGCGAAGACGAGATCGGGACGCTCGCTGCCGATCGCCGCGACGACCTCGTCGATCGGCGGCGGCGCGAAAGGCGCCTGCCTGCCGCTCTCGGACGCACGCGCCATCAGCACCGACGTCTCCGACGGAATGCTGCCCATCTCGAAGATCTGGCTCCAGCGGAAGCTGAACCAGCCGTTGCGGATGACCAGGCACTTCCGGCCGGTCGCGAACTGCCGCGCCACCGCCTCCATCCCGAAGCTGCCGCTGCCCGGCACGACGACCGCCGACTGCGCGCGGTAGACCTCCTTCAGCGTCTCCGAGATATCGACCATGACGCGCTGGAACCTGCGCGACATGTGGTTCAACGCACGATCGGTGTAGACGACCGAGTACTCGGTCAGGCCGTCGGGATCGACGTCGGGGAGAAGGCCGGGCATGGTGGGTTCCGTTCGGGGTTCGAAAGAGCGCGAGTCACTCGCGGGTGACCGCAGGCGAGCCGATTGTGCTTCGCGCGGCACCGACTGGCAAACGCGAGAGCGCAGAGTGGGTT
>CAYZYC010000036.1:0-14299 GCA_964481165.1 uncultured Limnobacter sp.
CGGGCTGTCGCCGAACTTCGGCAGGAAGTCGACCCGCTTGTCCGACGAGAACCGTGCCGAGTCGGTGAGCACCGTGCGCACGTCGTCGTAGCGGCTGACGACCACCGAGCCGTCGGGCTGATGGCACAGCGGTGCATGGTCGCGCAGCATCGCGAAATCGGGGTACGGATCCTGCGCGAATTCGTGGCCGACGCGCGAGAGCACGAAGTCGCGAGCCGTCGATGGTGTCAACCGCATGCAGGTCCCCCGGGACGGTTCGATATGCAAACGATTCTAGCCGCTTCGATGCCGGCGGCGAACCGGGAACCAAGGCGCGCGACGGACGGCGGACGAATCAGCCTGCGTCGGATCCGCCCGACGCCGCGCGCGTGCGGGCAGGGTCCGGCGAGCCGTGTTCGGCCGACGGCGGATTCGGGCTCGGCGGCGGCTGCGGAAAGTCCTCGAGGGGGCCGAGCGGCGCCGCATCGCGTTCGAAGAGCGGGGCGCTGTGCACGTACGCCTGCAGCAGGCGACCGAGCGCCGCGAGCGAGTCGATGTGCGTGCGCTCGTACCCGTGCGAGGCGTCGAGCGCGAAGCACACGAGCGCGGTGCGGATGTCGTTGCCTGCCTCGAGCGCCGAAGCCGCGTCGCTGCGGTAGTGGAGGAACACGTCGCGGCTGTGTTCGATGCCTGCCTCGCGACACAGGCCGATCAGGTGACGCGTCAGGTGCCAGTCGAACGGGCCGGACGAATCCTGCATCGCGATCGTGACGCCGGATTCGCTGGTGTTCTGCCCCGGCGCGATCGTCCCGTTGTCGATCGACACCAGTTCGGCGACGTCGCCGTGCAGCACGTGCGAAGCGCCGACCCCGATTTCCTCCGAGATCGTGAAGAGCAGGTGGCAGTCGACGGGCGGAAGAACCTCCGATCGACGCACTGCGCTGGCGACCGCCAGCAGCGTCGCGACGCCCGCCTTGTCGTCGAGGTGGCGCGCGTTGACGAAACCGTTGTCGGCGAACTCGGGTTGGGAGTCGATCGACACCGTGTCGCCGATGTTCAGCCCGAGCCGCACCAGGTCGTCGACGCCGGTGCAGCGTTCGTCGAGCCGCAACTCGACCTGCGACCAGGCGACCGGCTGGCTGTCGACTTCCTCGTTGTACGCGTGTCCCGAGGCCTTCAGCGGCACGATCGACCCGCGAAACCGCCTGCCGTCGTCCGCATGCACCGTGACCCGCGCTCCTTCGGCGAACCGCGACGACCAGGTGCCGATCGGGACGACCTCCAGCCGCCCGTTCGGCTTGAACTGCTTGACGATGGCGCCCAGCGTGTCGAGGTGCGCGACGATCGCGCGGTCGGGGCTGTGACGCACGCCCTCGAGATCGGCGCGGATCGCGCCGCGCCGCGTGAGGCTGTACGCGATGTCGAGCGCCTCGAGTTCGCGGGTCACGTGGACGACGATCTCGTCGGTCATTCCCGACGGACTCGGGATCGCCAGCAGGCGCGCGAGCACGTCGAGCAGGTACGCGCGGTCGATCGGCGGGAGCACCGGCATCGTCACCCCGAGCGCGTCTGCGGGAACAGCAGGTCGATGAATCGCTCGGCGGTCGGCTGCGGTTCGTGGTTGGCCAGCCCGGGCCGTTCGTTGGCCTCGACGATCGCGTATTGGTCGCCTTCGACGTCGGGCACGAGGAAGTCGAGCCCGACCACCGGGATGTCGAGCGCGCGCGAGGCCTGCACGGCGGCTTCCGCGAGCGCCGGATGCAGGCGCGCGGTGACGTCGTGGATCGTTCCTCCGGTGTGCAGGTTCGCCGTCTTGCGCACGGCGAGCGTTTCGCCGCGCGGCAGGATTTCGTCCATCCGCCTGCCGGCTTCGTTCACGCAGCGTTCGGTCTCGGAATCGACCGGGATCGAACTCTCGCCGCCGGTTGCCGCCTCTCGGCGCCGGCTCTGGCGGGCGATCAGCGACTGCACCGTATTGGCGCCGTCGCCGACCACCTGCGCAGGCCTGCGCGTCGCGGCCGCTACCACCTGGTGGTCGATCACGACGATGCGCAGGTCGTCGCCGGCCACCAGTTCCTCGACGATCACTTCGTCGCAGAAGTGCCGCGCTTCGTCGATCGCCTTCCTCACCGCCTGCAGGTCGCGCAGGTCGACGCGCACGCCGTGCCCCTGTTCGCCGCGCACCGGCTTGATGACGACCCGGCCGTGCCGCTCGATGAATTCGCGCAGCGCCTCGTCGTCGCCGGCCGGAATCTGGTCGGGAACGCGCAGGCCGGCACGCACGAGGACGTTGCGGGTGACACGCTTGTCGTCGCATCGACTCATCGCGATCGCCGTGGTCAGCTCGGACAGCGATTCGCGGCAGACGATCGTGCGACCGCCGTGGATCAGCCGGAAGTAACCGTGCCCGGCGTCGAGCACCTCGACGCCGATTCCGCGGCGCCGTGCCTCGTTCGCGAGGATGCGCGCATAGATGTTCAGTCCGCCGTAGTCGTCGGGCCCGACGAAGAGCTTCTCGTTGATCGGGTTCTTGTTCTTCAGGCAGTACACCGGCACGCGCTCGAAGCCGAGCTTCTCGTAGAGCGCGATCGCTTCGCCGTTGTCGTGCATCACCGACAGATCGAGCCAACGGCGTCCGCGCGCGCGAAAACGTTCGACCACCGCGAGGACGAGGACTTCGCCGACGCGCGACACCGCGCACTGCGGATCGACCGCGAGCGACCACAGGCTCGTGCCTGCGTCCGGGTCGTTGCAGGCGAGCACGTGGTCGACCGCGGTCACCACGCCGACGATCGAGCCGGTGTCGGGATCCTCCGCGACCAGCATCGCGACCGTGTCGTCGCCCGCCGCGTCGCGCAGGAACCCCTCGCGCACCGGAACCATGCCCCGCGCGAGATAGATGCGGTTCACCGCTTCCTCGTCCTGCGGGCGTGCCGCGACGATCGTCACCCCGTGCGGAGGATCGGCTTCCCCGGGCGCGGCCCGCTGCAGCGCCAGGCGAAACGTGTGCGACGGGTCGAGGAACAGCTGCTGCGGCGCCAGCGCCGTCACGACATGCGGATCGCGCACGTAGATCGCGACGTCGCGACGGCCCTGCTCCTCGGCGCCGATCTCCGCGGCGAGCCGTTCGGGGGATGCATACGTGTGCGCGAAGATCAGCCGGCCCCAGCCGCAGTCGACCCACGCTTCGTCGCGCAACTGTTCGGAGATCTCGGCAGGCAGTTCGCGCCAGTGCCGCAGCGTCGCCATCCGCGTCGGATCGAGCGCGTCGTTGCGTTCGCCGTCGTTGCGTTCGCCGTCGTTGCGTTCGCTTTCGTCGCGTTCGCTGCCGTTCATCGGCTCAGAGCCCTCGTGCCTGCAGCCACAGCTCGAGCAGCGCTACCTGCCACAGTCGCGACCCGCGCAGCGCGGTGATGTGCCTGCCGGGCGCTTCGAGCAGCGACGAAACGGTGTCCGCCCGGAACAGCCCGCGCTCGCGTGCACGCCGGCTCGACAGCGCGTCGCGCACGAGCGCGAGCACCGGGCCGTCGATGTGCTTGAGGATCGGCACCGGGAAGTAGCCTTTCGGCCGGTCGACGACTTCGTGCGGAAGCAGGCGGCGCCCGATCGACTTCAGCACCCCCTTGCCGCCATCGCGCAGCTTGTCCGCCTCGGGCAGCCGGCCGGCGAGCTCGACCAGTTCGTGGTCCAGGAACGGCACGCGCGCTTCCAGCCCCCAGGCCATCGTCATGTTGTCGACGCGCTTGACCGGGTCGTCGGCGAGCATGATCGTGGTGTCGAGCCGCAGCGCCTTTTCGACGGCCGTGCCGCCGTCGGCGGCGAAACTTCGCTGCACGTACGCGCGGCTGGCATCGTCGGTGGCGAACGCGTCGCCTGCGGTCCGAAGGAACCCGGCGTGGTCGCTGTCGAAGAACGCCTTCGCGTAGTCGCCGACCGGATCGACGCTGCCGACGAGGGCCGGATACCAGTGATACCCCGCGAACACTTCGTCGGCCCCCTGGCCGCTCTGTACGACCTTCAGCTGCTTCGACACTTCGCGTGCCAGCAGGTAGAACGCGACATTGTCGTAGCTGACCATCGGTTCGCTCATCGCGGCGATCGTGCCCGGCAGCGCGTCCATCAGTTCCGCGGTCGGAATGCGGATCTGCTCGTGGCGCGTGGCGAACCGCTGCGCGACCAGGTCGGAATAGCGGAACTCGTCTCCTTCCTCGCCGCCGGCGGCCTCGAACCCGATCGAGAAAGTGCGCAGGCCGTGCTGGCCGAGCTCGGAGAGCAGCGCGACGACGAGGCTGGAGTCGACACCGCCCGACAGCAGCACGCCGACCGGCACGTCGGCGACCATGCGCCGCCGCACGGCGGTGCGCAGCGCCTGCTCGACGAGGCGTTCGCGCTCTTCGACCGGCATCGCCTCCAGCACGGGGTCGGCTTCGACACGCAGCTGCCAGTACCGGTGCGTCTCGCGACGCCCGTCGGACTCCCACGTCGTGACGGTCGCCGGTTCGAGCTTGCGCACGCCGGCCAGGATCGTGAACGGCGGCGGCACGACGGCGTGCCAGCTCAGGTAGTGGTGCAGCGCGGCCGGATCGATCGTCGTGTCGATGCCGCCGCCGGCGAGCAGTGCCGGCAGCGTCGACGCGAAGCGCAGTGCGCCGGGCCGCTCGGAAAAATACAGCGGCTTGATGCCGAATCGATCGCGCGCCAGCGTCAGGCGACCGCTGTCGCGTTCGTGGATCGCGAAAGCGAACATGCCGTGGAACCGCTCGACGCACGCGCTGCCCCATGCGTCGAAGCTCTTGAGCACGACTTCGGTATCGCCTTCGGAGAAGAAACGGTAGCCGAGCGCCTCGAGCTCTCGTCGCAGCTCGCGATAGTTGTAGATGCAGCCGTTGAAGGCGATCGTCGACCCGAGCGACGGGTCGGTCATCGGCTGCTGGGCGTGTTCGGAGAGATCGATGATGCGCAGACGGCGGTGCGCCATCGCGGCGCTCGCCTGCAGCCAGGCGCCCGCGCCGTCGGGTCCGCGCCGGTGCATCGTTTCGCCCATCTGCGCGACGGCACCGATGTCGGCAATCTTCGAATCGAAGCGGACTTCGCCCGCAAACCCGCACATGCGCAGCAGACCCCGATGTGTCGTGAGTGGAGCCGGACGAGTCTCGCACAGAAAGCGCGGGACCGGCGAATCAATCCGCAGCGCGCGGCCGGGTCTTTCGCGGTTCGCGCCCGATCGCGCGCACCGCGACCCCCGGCCCGGGCTCGCCCTCCCGCCTTGTCAGCGGAACACGACCGTCTTGGTTCCGTCCAGCACGACGCGGCGTTCGGCATGCCACTTCACCGCGCGCGCGAGCACCACGTTCTCGACGTCGCGGCCGATCGCCGTGAGCGTGGGCACGTCCATCGAATGATCGACGCGCTCGACGTCCTGCTCGATGATCGGACCCTCGTCGAGGGCGCTGGTGACGTAGTGTGCGGTTGCGCCGATGAGCTTGACGCCGCGGTCGTGTGCCTGGCGGTACGGGCGCGCGCCCTTGAAGCTCGGAAGGAACGAGTGGTGGATGTTGATCGCGCGGCCTTCGAGGTGGCGGCACAGTTCGTCGGACAGCACCTGCATGTAGCGTGCGAGCACGACCAGCTCGATCTGCTCGCCTTCGACGATCTCGAGCAGGCGCGCTTCGGCACGCGCTCTCGTCGTCGGCGTGACGGGCACGTGGTGGAACGGCACGTCGTATGAAGCGGCGAGCTGGTAGAAGTCGCGGTGATTCGAGACGACGCCGCGGATGTCGATCGGCAGCAGCCCCGACCGGTGGCGGAACAGCAGGTCGTTCAGGCAGTGCCCGAGCTTCGAAACGAGGATCAGCGTCGGCGCCGGGCGCGCGGCGTCGAAGAACTTCCAGCGCATCGAAAATGCCTCGCCGACCGGCGCAAAGGCCGCGGACAGCGAATCGACCGACGCATCGTGCGACGACGATTCGAAGTGCATGCGCATGAAGAACAACCCGGTGTCGCGATCGTCGAACTGCGATGCCTCGAGGATGTTGCCGCCGTGCCCGAGCAGGAAACCCGAGACGGCGTGCACGATCCCGGGGCGATCCGGGCACGACAGCGAGAGGATGAAGCTTCCGGGCATCGGCGATGTGTTCAGCGGGCCTGCGACGGCCACGTGAGCAGCGGCCCGATCGCATCGAGCGTGTTCTTCAGGATCAGCCCGTACTCGGTGTCGCCTTCCATCACCAGCGCGCGCTCGAAGAACAGGCGGTCCGCGTCCTCCTCGCCACGCAGCAGCCGCAGGTAGCTCGAAGCGTCGGCGGCCACGCGCAGCGTCACCGGGCCGCCGTCGGGAGCACGCCGGAAACCGCGGGGACCGAGGACGACGCGACAGCGCAGTCCGAGGTCGCAGACCTCGATCTCGACGACGTGCCCGGCGAGCTGCGCCGCGTCGTCCGGCGACAGCCGTGGGCGAAGCAGCCGGTCGAGCGCCGCGGCGAGCACCACCGACGGGGGCAGGATCGGCAGGCGCGAGACGAAGGTGCGCAGCGCCGCCGGTATCGGAAGCGCGGTATTGCGGTTGGAGGCGGCGTACGCGTTCATGTTCCGATCCTGTCGAGGCCGGCGCCCCGGTGTGCGAATCCGTCGACGAGCCCGCCGGGAAGACTCATCTGCTGCAGCCTGCGCGTGGCATCCGCGGCGTCGGCCCCCGCGTTGTAGACCGCCTCGAACAGCGCGACCACCTCGGCGAAGTTCGATGCGCACGGGGACAGGCGCGCGCGCGATACGCCCGCGCTGCGCAACGCGTCGGCCGCGCCGATCAGGCAGTGCCAGGCCGCCGATTGCGTCTGGATCCCGTTCAGTGCGAGGAACGGAGTCCCTTCACCGGTGCTCAGCAGCAGCCCGTCGGGGTGCTCGATGCAGCGAAACGCGCATTCGTCCTTGGGCAGGTGGTAGTGGCGCGCGGTGAAACAGCGTGCCGAGAACGCGAGCGGCAGGCGCCCGAATGCGAACACCTCGGTCTCGATCGGCGTGTCGCGACGCGGACCTCCGCGCACCGGCGCATCGGGCGGGTTGATCGTCGCGATCGCCTGCAGGTCGAGTTCGACCGGAGCGACCCAGCGATGTGCGCCGAGCCCGGCGTATTCGTCGAGCGCCGGCCGGCTGTATACGTTGATGTGCGGGCCGAGCACGAAACGGCGCCCGGCCAGCGTGCGGAACGTCGACGCGTCGCCGGCCTCGACGAGGTAGTCGTTCTGCCCGGCGAGAGCGCGCATCTCGCGCAGGTCGGATTCGGATTCGAGCAGCGCCTGCGTCGCCAGCACCACCTCCTTGCCGCAGGCATTCAGGTCGCGTGCAAGCGCGAGCCAGTCGTCGCGCTTCATTTCGTGGCGTCGCGAACAGACCACCTCGCCGAGCACCACGGTGTCGATCGCGGAGTCGGCGATCTGCGCGTAGAAGTCGGTCAGCGTCCTGCGAGACCAGTAATAGAGCACGGGGCCCGCGGTGAGCCTGATCCGTGCGGTGCCCGAAGGCGCTGCCGCGCCGGTCGTGGCGGCTTCGCGGCAGGGCGAGCCGTTCCCGAGACTGTCGTTCATGCGCGATCGTTCCTGTTCAACGCCACGGCCGGTTGTACGCGCCGAGCGTGTGCTGCTGGCCTTCGGACCAGCGACCCAGCGCCGCCGTCCACTGCGGCTGCACGCCGTAGCGCGAAGGCTGCGCGGCGCAGTGGTCGATCGCCGCGCGCCATACGCGGGTGATCTGCTCGACGTACGCCGGACTGCGCTGGCGCCCCTCGATCTTGATCGCCGATATGCCGAACTCCATCAGTTGCGGCAGTACGGCAAGCGTATTCAGGCTCGTCGGTTCCTCGATCGCGTAGTCGCGCACGCCTTCGACGTCGAAACGCCCCTTGCACAGGGTCGGATAGCCGCGCGGCTCGTCCGGCGCATAGCGGTCGATCAGCACTCCGTTCAGGCGCGCCTCGACGCCTTCGGAGCTTTCCTCCCAGCGTACGGCCGAAGGCGGCGAGCACACGCCCGCGGTGTTCGGCGACTGTCCGGTGGCGTACGACGACAGCGCGCAACGACCCTCGACCATCACGCACAGGCTGCCGAAGCCGAACACCTCGATCTGCACGTCGGTGTGCCGCGCCAGATGGCCGACCTGCGAGAGCGTGAGCACGCGTGGCAATACCGCGCGCTGGATCGCATAGCGTTCGCGATAGAACTCGATCGCTTCCCAGGTGGTCGCCGACGCCTGCACCGACAGGTGCAGGCGCAGCTGCGGATGATGCGAATGCGCGTAGGCGAGCACCGCGATGTCGGCGCAGATCAGCGCGTCGGCGCCGAGCTCGGCGGCGATGTCGACGGCGCGCCACCATCGCGCCGGATCGCGCGCATCGGCGTACGTGTTCAGCGCCATCAGCACCTGGCGGCCGCGCGTGTGCGCGTAGTCGATGCCGATGCGCGCCTGCGAGAGATCGAAGTTCAGGCCGGCGAAGTTGCGCGCGTTCGTCGCGTCCTTCAGTCCCATGTAGACGGCATCGGCGCCGGCATCGATGGCGAGCATCAGCGCGCGCAGCGAGCCGGCCGGGCAGACGAGATCGGGTTTGCGTGGGGATGAATCGCGGTGCGCAGTCATGGGTGTCTCGCAGGAATCGGGGAATCGCGTCAACCGGGGCGGCCGTCGGCGCGCGGGCGTCCGTACCAGCCGATGTATCGCAGCGACCAGGCGCAGGCCGCGAGCGCCCACGCGAACGCGGCGGCCAGCAGCACCGCAGGATACGCGGGGACGAACACCGAGCCGATGCGCAGTGCGGTCGCGGCCTGCAGCACGAGAAAGAGCAGCCACACGGGGCGTTCCGCGCTCAGCAGTCGCCCGGACTGTCCGCAGGTGACGCGGCTCACCATCGCCACCATCGTCGAGCCGAAGAAGCCCATCGACAGTGCGTGCACCGATGCGCGTTGCAGGTCGAAACCCGGCGCACCGGTCCACAGCGCCGCGGCACCTGCGGCCTGCAGCGCGACAGCGATGCCCAGCCAGGCGAAACCGGCAAAGAGCATCTGCAGCAGGCGCGTGACGGGGCGGTGCCGGGACCACCAGCGCGCGCACAGCCACAGCAGGAAGATCGCGGCGGCCGTGTCGATCAGCGTCGCCGCGACCGTCGCGGCGCGCGCATGCGCGAGCGCCCAGGCCAGCGGCGGCTGCACGGCGAAAACGAGCAGCCACGCCTGCAGCAGCCAGTTGGGGTGCCGCAGGTCGAACGACGCACCCACCGTGCCGAAGAACGGCACCATCCGGTGCACCGCGGCGCCGAACACCGGGGCCAGGAACCACCAGAGGATCGGCGGCACGATCCGGTGCACCGCGGTGGTCGAATCCAGATCGGTCGCGGTCGCGGCAGCGGTCGCCGTAGCCGCGAGCCACAGCGCCGCGGCTCCGACCGCGCACGCCGTCGCGATGACGACCAGATGCGCACGATCGGCCACGCGGCTCGCACCGAGCATGCGCAGCAAATGCAGGCAGAACACGCTCCACGACCACGCGACGGCCGCGAGTCCGGCCGCCGCGACGATCGCCGAGAAATGCACACCGAAAACGAACGCGGCCCAGCCGGCGAGCCAGCCCGCGACGATTCCCAGCAGGCTGCGCGCTTCGACCGCCGGCAACGAGAGCCATCGCGGAGCTGCGGTGCAGACGAATCCGGCGAAGAACATCGGCATGAACGAGCAACCCATCAACAGCGCATGCGCGTTTCCCGGCGCGATCGTCCAGGCGACGGGGGCATCGATGACGTAACCGGATGCCAGTGTCGCCAGCCACCACAGTGCCGACACCGAGAGCATCGCCGCCGCGGCAGAGAACGCGAGCCGGTGCGGCGCGGCGAGCAGCGTCGCGAGGCGCCACGGCGGTTTCGGGCCACCGTGTCGCCGCGGCTGCACCGGCCGGCCATCGGAGTGTGAAGGCACGGGGTTCGAGAACCGATCGGAATGCCGAGGGTGAACCCGCCACTGTAGTGCGACGGTCCGCGGGACTGCCTTGCGCGATATCAAGGCGAGGAGGGGGCGTCCTGTGTACCTGCGTCGCGCAGCAACGCCACGAGGCGCTCGATCAGGTGCTCGACGTCGTCCTGCGTTGCCAGCGAATAGCGTGCGCTGCTGTTCCCGCCCGGTTCGACCCGCACCGTCAGCCAGTCGTCGGGAGCGCGCTCGAACACGATCTCGTCGGTGTCGTCGTCGCCGACGAACAGCACCCGCTGCGTGCCGAGTTCGTCGGCGAGCTGGCGCAGCGCTTCGAACTTCGTCTGCGTCCCGGGAGGCAGCAGGTTGACGAGGAGCTTGCCGCCGATCCGGCGCGGCGCGGGCTCGAGCTGCCCGACGAAGCCGTCCAGCACCTGCAATGCCCGCGCGGGGTCGGGCGCGCGCCGGTAGTGCACCGACAACGTCGCTCCCTTGTCCTCGATCTCCAGGCCCTGCGCATCGCCGGGGTGTTCGCGAAACAGGCGTTCGAGCTCGCTGCGCCATTGCCTGCACACCGCATGCGCGCGCGCCGCTGCAACCGGGTCGGCCAGGACGCCTTCGTTGCCGTGGTTGCCGATCAGCCGGTAGGTGCCCTGCGGTGCGCGCTCGCGCAGGTCGTCCAGTGCCCGTCCCGAGATGACGACGACCCTCGCCAGCGGCGTGAGCCTGCGCAGCGAGTCCTCGACACCGGGCAGCAGCCGCGCGCGCGGCGGGTGCTCGACGATCGGCGCCAGCGTGCCGTCGAAATCGAACGCGATCAGTGCCGGACCGGCGAACAGCCTGCGCATGGCCGCATCGCCTTCGGCTTCGAGAATCGGGGGGAGCGCGACCTTCGTGCGCGGCTTCGGTGCCATCGCTTTCATCGCATCGGCTGGGCGGCGCTTCCCAGGCGCGCACGCAATCGGGCACGCCTGCGCAGCCGGCCGGCGTCGAGCAGCATGCGTCCGGCCCAGCGGAACACGTTGAACTCGCGCACGAGCTGCCGCATGCTGCGCATGCGCGCCTGCTGCTCGGACTCGGGCATCGTCAGCGCGGCGTGGATCGACTCGGCCACCTGGTCGATGTGGTACGGATTGACGATCAGCGCTTCGTGCAGCTCGCGGGCCGCACCGGCGAACTGGCTCAGGATCAGCACACCGCGCTCGTCGTCGCGCGACCCGATGAACTCCTTGGCCACCAGGTTCATCCCGTCGTGCAGGCTGGTCACGACGCAGACGTCGCAGGCCCGGTAGTAGCGGAATATCGCTGCGCTGTCGTGGTGCTCGATCAGCAGGCGCACCGGCTCGACGCCGCTGCCGCCAAAACGTTCGTTGATCAGCGCCGCGGCTTCGCGCACCTGCGACTCGAAACGCTGGTATTCGTCCAGCGACGAACGCGAAGGCGCCGCGATCTGCAGCAGCGTGAAGCGGCCGATCCACTCCGGATGCAGTTCGAGCAGGCGTTCGACCGCGCGCATGCGTTCGATGATTCCCTTCGTGTAGTCGAGCCGGTCGACGCCGACCGCGAGGCGCTGCGACAGCTCGAGCCCCTGCTCCTCGAAGACCTCGGCGCGCGTCGTTTCGCCGCTTCCCTCGGCGGACGGCTCGGGCCACGCGATCGAGATCGGATAGGCCTCGACGCGCGTCGGACGCCCGGCGACGGTGATCGTCGACGACTCGTATTCGATGCGCGCCTCGAGAAACCGGTCGACGGTCTCGAGGAAGTTCTTGCAGTGAAAGCGCGTGTGGAAGCCGAGGATGTCGCTGCCGAGCAGGCCGTCGAGGATCTCGCGTTTCCACGGGCAGATTCCGAAGGACTCGGGATTCGGCCACGGTATGTGCCAGAACATGATGATCGTCGCCCTGGGCAGGTGTTCGCGGACGAATCGCGGCACCAGCGCGAAGTGGTAGTCCTGCACGAGCACGACCGGATCCTCGGTCTTCGCTTCGGCGACGACGGCTTCGGCGAAGCGCCGGTTCACCGCCTGGTAGTGCTCCCAGTCCGCGCTGCGGAACACCGGTCGCACGTGCGCGATGTGGCACAGCGGCCAGAGGCCTTCGTTGGCGAAGCCGTAGTAGTAGCCGTTCTCCTCCTCGGTGCTCAGCCAGACGCGGCGCAGCGTGTACGACGGATCGCCGGTCGGCACGCCGACCCGATCGCGCGCGTCGACGGTTTCGCGGTCGGCCGAACCGCTGCCGTGGGCGATCCACGTCCCCGAGCACGCCCGCATTACCGGCTCGACGGCGGTCACCAGGCCGCTGGCGGGACGACGAACGACCGGCCCGTTGGGTCCCGTCTCGTGGATGTACGGTTCGCGGTTCGACACCACGATCACTTCGTCGCCGGAGAGCTGCTCGTGCAACAGCTTGCGCAGCGTCTGCGGAGTCCAGTGCAGCGTCATGTCGTCGTGCAGGCGCTGCTCGCTTTCGATGTCGCGCAGCATCTCGCGCAGGTCGCCCAGAAGCGGAGCGAGTTCGGGAGCGCTCTTGACGGTGGGGGTGCCGGTCGATTCGTCGCGCAGCATTTCGCGCACGCCGGCGACCCAGCCGCGCAGGCTCAATTGCGCGACCAGCACGGTGATGCCGGCGATGACGAGCCCGACCATCACGAACAGACCGATCACCCAGAACTTCGTGTCCGCGCTTCGACGCTGCACGAAGCTCATGTCGTGCACGATCAGCACGCGCCCGACCTCGTTGTCGTTCCATCGCAGCGGGCGCACCGTGACGTGCAGCGCTTCGTCGGCGAGCATCTTCGCGACGCGCGGTTCGTTGGCACGGGTGACGCAATCGAGGACTCCGGGCCACGGGTCGGTGTGCGCAGCCAGCGTGTCGTCGGGCAGGCACAGCGCGAGCGCGTACAGCCGTTCGTCGCGGATCGCGCGTGCGAAACGCTGCTCGACATCGGTCACGTCGCCGGCGGCGAGCGCCGGCGCGATGCTGTCCTCGAGCGCGCCTCCGACGAGTTGTGCGCGGATTTCGATGTCGCGCACGAACCAGCGCGTCGTCAGCGTGTCGATCCACGGCACGACCAGCATCGCCATGACAAGCAGCGCAACGGCCAGCGGCACGACGAAGCGCAGCGACAGCCTCAGGGTGCGGAACATAACGCCTGAATATAAACCATCGCTATCGGTCGACCCGCGGCCGGCGCGCTCGTGCGGGCGCGGCGTTCGAGGCGCGTGCGCGTGCGGAACGCTATAGTTCGCGCATGCCCGGCCCGACCCGCATCGTTCCGCAGGACCCGACGCACGGTGCTCCGGTCGAATGGCTGTTCGCCGACATCGGCGGCACCAATGCGCGTTTCGGACGCTGGCGGCGCGATCGCGGCCTGGGCCCGATCGTTCGTTCGCCCGCCGACGATTTCGACAGCCTGTCCGATGCGGTCGAGGCCTTCGAGCGCGGACGACCGGACCAGGCACGGCACGCGGCGCTGGCCGTGGCGGTGCGCGTGCGCGACGCCGTGCTGCAGATGACCAACCGGCGCTGGTCCATCGAGCCGCGCCGTCTTCGCAGCGAGCTGCGACTGGACACGCTGCACCTGGTGAACGATTTCGTCGCTGCCGCCGCCGGCCTGCCATCGCTCGGGGACGACGCGCTGCGCGTTGTCCGCCCGGGTTCCGCGGCTTCGGATCATCTGCTGCTGATCGGTCCCGGCACGGGGCTCGGCGCCGCTGCGCTGCTCGACGCGGGAACCGGGGCCGAACGCGTGCTGGCGAGTGAAGCCGGGCACATGGGTTTCGCGGGCCACGAACCGGAGCTCGCGCCGCTGGTCGCCGCGGCAGCGCTGCGCTGGCCGCGGCTGTCGTGGGAGCGCCTGCTCAACGGCGAGGGCCTGTGCCTGTTCCTGGCGTGGCAGGACGAAGTCGCCCGTACGCCGGGCGCGCCGGATCCGAAGGCGATCGAGGCGTCGGCGCGCGCCGTTTCGGCGCGCGAGGTGTCGGCACGCGTGTCTGCCGGCGATGCGGGGGCGCTGCGCGCGGCGAGCTGGTTCTCGCGGCTGCTCGGCGCCTTCGCCGGTGACCTGTGCCTGGCCTTCGGCGCCGACGGCGGCGTGTGGCTGACCGGGGGCGTGCTCGACGGGCTCGATCGGGCCGGCGGCTTCGACGAGGCGGCCTTCCTCGACGCCTTCGACGACAAGGGCCGCTATTCGGACCGCCAGCGTCTCGTTCCGGTGCGGCGCGTTCTCGCGGACGATCTCGCGTTTCGCGGGCTCGCGCGGATCACCGACGGACAGTGCCGCGCGCCGGGACTGCTCGTGACGGGAAACGGGGCCGATGAACGAGACTGAGCCGATGAACGAGATCGCGCCGAAGAACGAGATCGAGCCGAAGAACG
>CAYZYC010000036.1:14399-18239 GCA_964481165.1 uncultured Limnobacter sp.
GCCGAAGAACGAGATCGAGCCGAAGAACGTGCAGGCGAGCCGGCCGGGGCTGCAGTCGGGCGTCGTCGGCAATTCGCGCATCGGGGCGCTGATCGACGAAAGCGGTGTCGTGCACTGGATGTGCGTGCCGCGATTCGACGGGGATCCGGTCTTCTGCAGCCTGCTCGACGACGACAGCGACGACGGCCGTTTCGCGATCGAGATGGAGAACGTCGCGTCGGTATCGCAGGCGTACCTGCGCAACACCGCGATCCTGCGCACCGCGATGATCGACCGTGCGGGCCAGCAGCTCGAAGTGCTCGATTTCTGCCCGCGCTTCTACCAGCACGGCCGGCTGTACGCGCCGGTGACGCTCGTGCGCATCGTCCGGCGCGTCGCCGGGCGGCCGCGCGTGCGCGTGGTCTTCGCGCCGCGCAGCAACTACGGTGCCGATCGCCCGCCGCTGACTTTCGGCAGCCACCACATCCGTGCGCAGGTGCCTGCGTATCCGTTGCGCCTGACCACCGATGCACCGATCACGCAGGTGATGGAGAGCGCATACGTGCGCCTGAACGAGGACCTGACCTTCGTTCTCGGTCCCGACGAGACGCTGACCGGCGGGCCTCGCGAGATCGGCCGGCGGCTGCTCGACGAGACCCGCGGGTACTGGGCGCGCTGGGTGCGCAACCTGGCGATTCCGTTCGAATGGCAGGATGCCGTCATCCGCGCCGCGATCACGCTGAAACTGAACACGTTCGAAGACACCGGAGCGATCGTCGCGTCGCTGACCACGTCGATTCCCGAGGCGCCCGGCACGCAGCGCAACTGGGACTACCGCTTCTGCTGGCTGCGCGACGCGTACTTCACGGTCGACGCGCTGAACCGGCTCGGAGCCACCGGGTCGATGCAACGCTTCCTGCGCTATCTGGAGGACATCGTCACCGACGCTACGGACGGCACGTTGCAGCCCGTCTACGGCATGAGCGGCGCGACGCAGCTCGACGAGGCGGTCGCTCCGGCGCTGCGCGGCTATTGCGGGATCGGTCCGGTACGCATCGGCAATCTCGCCTGGCTGCAGAAGCAGCACGACGTCTACGGCTCGGCGATCCTCGCCGTCGCGCACGCGTTCTACGACCGCCGGCTCGCGCGTCCCGCGGGAACCGAGCTCTTCGAGGCGCTCGAAGGCTTCGGCGAGCAGGCCTGGCTCAATCATGCGCGCCCGGATGCGGGTATCTGGGAGTACCGCGGGCGCGAGGCGGTGCACACCTTCTCGTCGTTGATGTGCTGGGCCGCCTGCGACCGGCTCGCACGGATCGCCGCGCACCTGCGTCTCGCCGATAGGCTGGAGTTCTGGCGCGATCGGGCCGCGCGGATCCGCGCGACGATCGAGGCGAAGGCCTGGAACGAACGGCTCGGTGCGTTCGCCTCGACCTTCGGCGGCAGCGATTGCGACGCGAGCCTGTTGCTGATCGGTCCGCTCGGTTTCCTGCCGAGCAACGACCCGCGGCTTCGTTCGACCGTGCTGACGATCGAGCGCGAACTGCGCCGCGGCAATTTCCTGCTGCGCTATGCGCAGCCCGACGATTTCGGGATGCCCGAGACCGCGTTCATCGTCTGCACGTTCTGGTGGATCCAGGCGCTGGCGCAGATCGGCGAGCGCGAGCGGGCGCGCGAGTTGTTCGAGAACCTGCTCGGTCATCGCAACCGCCTCGGCCTGCTGTCGGAGGACATCGACCCGGTCAGCCACGCGCTGTGGGGCAACTACCCGCAGACCTACAGCATGGTCGGCATCATCAACTGCGCGATGCGGCTGAGCGAACGCTGGGAAGACGCGTTCTGAAAAGACGCGTTCTGAACCGGGACCGCAGTCCTGCGCGCGGCGGGCCCGACCGCCGGTTATTTGATAAACTAATGGTTTCCCCTTTCTCGATACATGCCCGACCGGCGTGAGCCGGCAATGCACGGGCGTGCCACGCCAGCAAGGAGGCCGCGTTGCACCAGGTACACCAGTCTTCGTCCGTTGCCCAGCTTTCCGAGGCGCCGAACCGGCGCACCTCGCGCGCTTCGAACGGTGCGTCCGCCCCGGCCGATGCCGCCGCCGACGCCGCCCGCGTGTATTTCGAGGGCGATTCGATTTCCGTGAACGAGCAGTATCACGAGGTGATTCGCGAACAGGCCGAGCGTTTCAACGCCGGGCCGGGCGGCACGCTGATCGTATCCGGACACGCGAATCCGGTCGACGAGCCCGAAGCGGCGGTCCAGCTCAGCATGCATCGCACGCAGGCCGTCGCGGCGCTGCTCGAGCACTTCGGCGTCCAGAGCCACCGGATCGTGCGGGTGAGCCACGGTGCCAATGCGCCGATCGTCGACCTGAGCGACGAGTCGGTGAGCTGGGTCAACCGTTGCGTCGAGATCCGCCACGGAGCGCTTTCGCCGCGCCAGCCGGTCTGGTCGCAGCGCAGCCGCAAGACCTCGCGTCGTTGAACCGGGGTCCGGAACACCGTCTTTCCTTCGCGAGCGAGGCAGCCTGCAGCGCATGTCGGGGCTTCTCGCCAACCTGAACGAACAGCAACTTGCCGCCGTGACGTTGCCGGCGCAGCACGCACTCGTGCTCGCCGGCGCCGGCAGCGGCAAGACGCGCGTGCTCACGACGCGCGTCGCATGGCTGATCTCGACCGGGCAGGTCAGCCCGCAAGGCGTGCTCGCGGTCACGTTCACGAACAAGGCCGCGCGCGAGATGCTGACGCGACTCGGCGCGATGCTCCCGATCGACACGCGGGGGATGTGGATCGGCACGTTCCACGGGCTGGCGAACCGGATGCTGCGGGCGCATCACCGGGACGCGAACCTGCCGCAGTCGTTCCAGATTCTCGATTCGCAGGACCAGCTCGCGGCGATCAAGCGCCTGCTGCGAACGCTGAACGTCGACGACGAGAAGTTCCCGCCGAAGAACCTGCAGCACTTCATCAACTCGGCCAAGGACGAAGGACGGCGCGCTGCGCAGGTCGAGGCCTGGGACGACTACACGCGGCGCATGGTCGAGCTGTATGCGGCGTACGACGAACAGTGCCAGCGCGAGGGGGTCGTCGATTTCGCCGAACTGCTGCTGCGCAGCCACGAACTGCTCGAGCGCAACCAGGTGCTGCGCGAGCACTACCGTGCGCGGTTTCGGCACATCCTGATCGACGAGTTCCAGGACACGAACACGCTGCAGTACGCGTGGCTGAAGCTGCTCGCGGGAGAATCGGCGGTGCTGTTCGCCGTGGGCGACGACGACCAGAGCATCTATTCCTTCCGCGGCGCGCGGGTCGCGAACATGGCCGCGTTCGAGCGCGAGTTCCGCGTCGGCAACCTGATCCGGCTCGAGCAGAACTACCGCTCGCAGGGCAACATCCTCGATTGCGCGAATGCGCTGATCTCGCACAACAGCAGCCGCCTCGGCAAGAACCTGTGGACCGATGCCGGCGAGGGCGAACCGGTGCGCGTGCAGGAATCTGCGAGCGACACGCTCGAGGCGCAGTGGCTCGTCGAAGAGATCCGCTCGCTGATCTCGGACGGCTGGTCGCGCAGCGACGTCGCCGTCCTGTACCGCTCGAATGCGCAGTCGCGCGTCATCGAGCATGCGCTGTTCTCGGCGGGCGTGCCGTATCGCGTCTACGGGGGGCTGCGCTTCTTCGAACGCGCGGAGGTCAAGCACGCGCTCGCGTACCTGCGCCTGATGGAGAATCCCGACGACGACGGCGCCTTCCTGCGCGTCGTCAACTTTCCCGCGCGCGGCATCGGGGCGCGCACGCTCGAAACGCTGCAGGACGCCGCGCGCGCCGGCGCGCGCAGCCTCTTTGCATCGGCGTCGGCATCGGC
>CAYZYC010000036.1:18339-22136 GCA_964481165.1 uncultured Limnobacter sp.
TCGGCATCGGCATCGGCATCGGCGTCGGCTCGCGCGGGCGGCGCGGCGGCCGCGCGCGTGGGGGCCTTCGTGCAGCTGATCGAAGGCCTGCGCGCGCAGACGCTGTCGTTGCCGCTGCCCGAAGTCGTCGAACACGTGATCGAGCACAGCGGCCTCGTCGCGCACTACGCCAACGAACGCGAGGGCCAGGACCGGATCGAGAACCTGCGCGAGCTGGTCAACGCAGCGGCGGCGTTCCTGGCCGAGGAGGGGATCGTCGCCGGGACTCCGGCGAACTTCGGAGTCGCGGGGCTTCGCGATCCGGGGCCGCAGGCGAGCGTCGCGGCTCCGGTGGCGCAGTCCGCGGGAGCCGGCGTGGAAATCCTCGATGCCGAAACGCCGGAGGCGATGCAGGTCACGCCGCTCGCGGCGTTCCTCGCGCACGCGTCGCTCGAGGCCGGCGAGAACCAGGCCGGCGAGGGCAGCGACGCGGTGCAGATGATGACCGTGCACTCGGCCAAGGGCCTGGAGTTCGACGCCGTGTTCATCACCGGGCTCGAGGAGGGATTGTTTCCCCACGAGAACGCCGTCTCCGATCCGCAGGGCCTCGAGGAGGAACGCCGCCTGATGTACGTCGCGATCACGCGTGCACGCCGGCGGCTGTACCTGTCGTTCTCGCAGACGCGCATGCTGCACGGGCACACGCGCTACAACATGCGTTCGCGCTTTCTCGACGAGTTGCCGCCGACGCTGCTGAAGTGGCTCGGCCCGCGGCTGCATCCGGGGGCATACGGCGGTGCGGCGCGGGGTCCGGCCGAAACCGCGTCGTGGAGCGCTTCGCCCGGGCGGCGCGCCGGGGCCAACGCGGTCGACACCGGCCGGCTCTCGCGCGACGAGCAGCGGGCCGCGCATCGTTTCGATCGCGGCGTCGCGTTCCGCATCGGGCAGAGCGTTTCGCACGAGCGCTTCGGCGAAGGCGTGATCGTCAGCATCGAGGGCAGCGGAGACGATGCGCGCGCGCAGGTCAACTTCGGCCGCGACGGGATCAAGTGGCTCGCGCTGTCGATCGCGAAACTGCAGCCGGCCGGCTGATCGCGAAGCTGCAGCCCGCCGGCTGAGGGTCGGCAGCCCGCCGGCCGGCGATCACCCGGCGTCCGGCGCGACGGCGTCCGGCGCGACGGCGTCCCGGTAGCTCGACCAGAACGAGCAGTAGATCGCGGTGATCAGCAGCAGCGTCAGCGGCGAGAGGATCATCGACATCAGCAGCGGGTTGGTCCCGAAGGCGCCCTGCACGAAACGCACGACGAGCGAACCGGCGAGCGCGATCGCGAACCAGCCCACGGCGTAGACGACGAACGTGCGGCGGTTGCGCCAGACGGCGAAGAGACTGAAGAACAGCGACTTCGCCACCGGCGTGCGATGCCAGGCCACGAACAGCGGCGCATACCACATGGCCATCTGTACCGGCGCGTAGACGAGCACGAACGCGAACGCCGCGATCCACAGCGACGATTCGTCGATCGCCGCGGCGCCGGGCGCCGCTTCGTCGCCGGCGCCGCTTCCGGTGGCGATCCGCATCAGTTCGCCGCCGTCGAACATCGCCGCAAGCGCAAGCGCGAGCATCGTGGCGGTTGCGTTGAATGCTCCGAGCAGCAACAGCGGGCGCCACGCCCTGCCTTCATCTTCGCGGAACGCAGCGAACAGCATCGACGGAAGCGGCATGCGGCCGTCGTCGGCGGCGCGAACCGCGTGCATCAGCCCCACCATCAGCGTCGGAGCAAGAACCAGCGGAGCGATCGAGCCGACCAGCGGGAAGACCACCGACAGCGAAAGCAGGAACAGGTTCAGGAACGTGATCGCCAGCAGCGCGATGGGCTGTCGCCGCAGGATCGCGAAACCGTTGGCGATCCAACGCCAGCCCGTCGCCGCAGGCAACAACCGGATCTGCATCGCTCGCCTTTTCCGTCAGCGCAGGGCCGGGCTTGCGGCGCGCCGCAGTCGAAGGATGCGCTCGAAGCGCGACGGATCCTTCGGGGTCACGATCTGCGCAGGGCGCGGGACGTGCAGGTCGAACAGGCGCGACAGCCAGAAGCGCAGTGCGGCTGCGCGCAGCATCAGCGGCCAGGCGTCGTCTTCGGCGCTGCTCGTCGCGCGCACCGACCGATAGGCGTCGAGCAACGCACGCAGGCGCGCCTCGTCGAGTTCGCCGGAATCGTCGATGCACCAGTCGTTCGCCGCGACGGCGAGGTCGAAGAGCCAGGTGTCGACCCCGGCGAACCAGAAATCGATGACCCCGCCGAGTCGCGGCTCGCCGTGCGCGTCCGATTCGAACAGCACGTTGTCGCGAAACAGGTCGGCGTGGACTGCCGACGAGGGCAGCGACGCGTACAGCGGCGTCTTCGCGAAGCGGCTCTGCTGCTCGATCTCGTCGGCGAGCATTGCGGCCGACTGCGCTTCGAGGAAAGCTTCGAGTCGCGGCGCCACCTCGCGCCACCAGGCGAGTCCGCGGGGATTCGCAAAGCGGCCTTCGTAGCCGGCCGCCGCCAGATGCATCCGGGCGAGCACCTGGCCGACCTGCCGGCAGTGCCGGACATCGGGGTCGGCGACCGCGCGACCCTCGAGCCGCGTGAACAGCGCCGCGGGCTTGTCGACCAGGCGCCCCAGCACGACGCCGTCGCGATCGGGAACCGGATCGGGGCACGGAATCCCGTGCTCGGCGAGCCGGTGCATCAGGCCGACGTGAAACGGCAGGTCTTCGGCGCGCAGGCGCTCGAACAGCGTCAGCACGTAGCGGCCCTCGCGCGTCGTGACGAAGTAGTTGCTGTTCTCGATGCCCGAAGCGATGCCCTCGAACTCGACCAGCGCGCCGGCTTCGTACCGCTCGAGCCAGCGGGCCAGCTCGTCGCGCGGGACGGGCGTGAACACGGCCATGTCGGCAGGCGTGCTACAGGTAGAGCATGCGTTCGCGCTCGTCGGCCGTCGGTACGAATCCGCGCGTCTGGTAGAAGTCGAAGATCGCCTCGACGACGAGCGCCGGGTCGTCGATCACCTGGATCAGCTCCAGGTCTCCGTCGGAGATCAGTGCGTTGCCGCTCAGCTGCACGCGCATCCATTCGAGCAGGCCGCCCCAGAAGGCCGTGTCCATCAGGATCACCGGTATGCGGCGACCCATGCGGGTCTGCACCATCGTCAGCACTTCGAACAGCTCGTCGAGCGTACCGAACCCGCCGGGTGCCGCGACGAATGCGGTGGCGTACTTCGCGAACGCGACCTTGCGCGCGAAGAAGTGGCGGAACCGAAGCGAGATGTCCTGGAAGTCGTTGCCGCTCTGCTCCATCGGCAGCTGGATGTTCAACCCGACCGATGCCGACTTGCCCTCGTGGCCGCCGCGATTGGCCGCTTCCATGATTCCCGGGCCGCCGCCCGAGATGATCGCGAAGCCCGCATCGGACAGGCGTCGCGCAACCTCGACGGTGCGGTCGTACCACGGGTTGCCTTCGTGCACGCGCGCGCTGCCGAAGATCGACACCGCCGGACGGATGTCGGCGAGGCGCTCGGTGGCTTCGACGAACTCTGAGATAATTCCGAAGATATGCCATGACTCGCGCGCCTTCAGCGACGTCGACCGCTCAGGGCTTTCGATCGCGCGCAACTGCGGCACCTGCTTGCTGCTGGACATGTCTGAAGAAACGCTTCTGCTGGTTGACGGGTCGGGGTATCTGTATCGCGCTTTCCACGCGCTTCCGGATCTGCGCAACAAGTCGGGGGAGCCCACCGGCGCAACCTACGGCATGGTGGCGATGCTACGGCGTCTGCGT
>CAYZYC010000037.1:0-21434 GCA_964481165.1 uncultured Limnobacter sp.
GCGTTCGCGATGCCCAGCGCCGCACGCGTCACCGCGGCCGCGTGCGCGTGGCAGATCGCGCAGGCGAGCGCATCGGCGGCATCGGTCGACGGTACGCCGGGCAGCACCAGCAGGCGCTGCACCATCGCCTGTACCTGCGCCTTGGCCGCACGCCCGTAGCCGACGACCGCCTGCTTGACCTGCAGAGCCGTGTACTCGTGCACCGGCAGGCCGCACGCGACCAGCGTCGTGATCGCGGCGCCGCGCGCCTGGCCGAGCAGCAGCGTCGACTGCGGGTTCACGTTCACGAAGACGATCTCGGCCACCGCGATCTGTGGACGGTACTCGGCGACGACCTCGGCGATCCCGTCGTGGATCGATTTCAACCGCGGAGGCAGCGAGCCGGCCGGCACGCGGATCACGCCACTCGCGACGTAGCGCAGCCTTCCTGCATCGACGTCGATGACGCCGAAACCGGTGAGCCGCAATCCGGGGTCGATGCCGAGGATGCGCATGCTGCCGCCGCCCGGGCCGGATCGCGCGGCGTGCTCAGTGCCGGAAATGGCGAACGCCGGTGAACACCATCGCGATGCCGCGTTCGTCGGCTGCGGCGATCACCTCGTCGTCGCGCACCGATCCGCCGGGCTGGATCACCGCGATGGCGCCGGCGTCGGCGAGCACGTCGAGCCCGTCGCGAAACGGGAAGAAGGCGTCGGAGGCGACCACCGAGCCCGCGAGCTCGAGCCCGGCGTTCTTCGCCTTGATCGAGGCGATCCGCGCCGAATCGATGCGGCTCATCTGCCCGGCGCCGACGCCGACCGTCGCGCCGTCGGCGCAGAAGACGATCGCGTTCGACTTGACGAACTTCGCCACGCGCCACGCGAAGAGCAGGTCCTCGCGCTGCCGGTCGGTCGGCGCGCGTCGCGTCACGACTTTCAGTTCATCGAGCGTCATGCCGCGGTTGTCCGCGCTCTGGATCAGCAGGCCCGAGCCGACCCGCTTGACGTCGTGCGCGTTGTGTCCGCGTTCGAAGTCGCTCGCTGCGTCGCGGCGCACTTCGTCGAGCGCGATCTCGAGCACGCGCACGTTGGCCTTCGCCGAGAACGCCTGCCGTGCCTCGTCGGTGTACGACGGCGCGAGCACGACCTCGACGAACTGCTTCGAGACCGCACGCGCCGCCTCGCCGTCGACTGCGCGGTTGAACGCGATGATGCCGCCGAAGGCCGACGTCGGATCGGTGCGGAACGCGCGCGCGTAGGCGTCGGCCGGATCGCTTCCGATCGCAACGCCGCACGGATTCGCGTGCTTGACGATCACGCACGCAGGCGCGTCGAACGACTTCACGCATTCCCAGGCGGCGTCGGAGTCCGCGATGTTGTTGTACGAGAGTTCCTTGCCCTGCACCTGCCGGGCAGTCACCAGCGAACCGGGGGCAGGGTACAGGTCGCGGTAGAACGCCGCGCGCTGGTGCGGATTCTCGCCGTAGCGCAGGTCCTGCAGCTTGACGAAGCGGCCGTTGGACTGGCCCGGGAACTCGCCGCGCGTGCCGTCGGGTTGCAGCGACGAAAGGTAATCGGAGATCGCGCCGTCGTAGCAGGCGATCGCATCGAAGGCGGCGACTGCGAGCGCGAAACGCGTCGTGTCGCTCAGTCCGCCTTTCGCGCGGATTTCGTCGAGCGCCGCGGCGTACTGGCCGGGATGCGTGAGCACGCCCACGCCCTGCCAGTTCTTGGCGCCCGAGCGCACCATCGCCGGCCCGCCGATGTCGATGTTCTCGATCGCCTCGTCGAGCGTGCAGTCGGATCGCGCGACCGTCGCCTCGAACGGATACAGGTTCACGACGAGCAGGTCGATCGGTTCGATCGCGTGCTCGTCGAGCGCTCGCATGTGCGTTTCGAGCTCGCGTCGCGCGAGCAGGCCGCCGTGGATCTTCGGATGCAGCGTCTTGACGCGCCCGTCGAGCATTTCCGGGAATCCGGTGTGCTCCGAGACCTCGACGACGGGAACCGCGTTCGATGCGAGCAGCCGGGCCGTGCCGCCGGTGGACAGGATCTCGACGCCGAGCCCGGCGAGTTCGCGCGCCAGTTCGACGACGCCCGTCTTCTCCGAGACGCTGATCAGCGCGCGCCGTACCGCATGGTTCATCGTGGGCTCCCGGTGTAGCTGTGCAGCATTCCGTGCTGCTGCAGCTTCTTGCGCAGCGTATTGCGGTTGATCCCGAGCATTTCGCTCGCGCGCAACTGGTTGCCGTGCGCCTCGCGCATCACCACTTCGAGCATCGGGCGCTCGACCGCGTGGATCACCATCTCGTAGATGCAGTTCGGCTGCGTGCCCTCGAGGTCGTCGAAGTAACGCTCGAGACTGCTCACGACGGCGACGTCGAGGACGGACTTGCGGGTCATGCTGCGTTGCTCCTCCGGAACAGCGTGTCGTTCGCCGCAGCGTCGGCCGCGAATCCGACGGGATCGCCGGCATCGTCGGTTCGGGCGGCGAAATGACGGTCGATCGCCGCGAGCTGGGCGTCGGCGTCGGCAAGCGCGTGGAAACTGCGAAGGAAGGCCGCTGCGTTCGGCGTGCCCTTCAGGTACCACGCGACGTGCTTGCGCGCGGTGCGAACGCCGGTGGCCTCGCCGTGAAACGCATAGTGATCGAGCAGGTGCGCGTGCAGCACGCCGCGCAGTTCGTCGAGCGTCGGAGACGGCGGCAGCGTGCCCGAGTCGAGGAAGTGCACGATCTCGCGAAAGATCCACGGGCGGCCCTGTGCGGCACGTCCGATCATCACGGCGTCGGCGCCGGTGGCGCGCAGCACGTCGCGTGCGGCCTGCGGCGAATCGATGTCGCCATTGGCGACCACCGGAATCGACACGGCGGCCTTGACTTCGGCGATCGTCCGGTATTCGGCGGTGCCGCGGAACGCGCATGCGCGGGTGCGGCCGTGCACCACGAGCATCGCGGCGCCGGCACGCTCGAAATCGCGCGCCAGGCGCACCGCGTTGCGTCGTTGCGGACTGGGTCCGGTGCGCATCTTGATCGTGACCGGAACGTCGACGGCGCGCGCGACCGCGTCGACGATCGAGACGGCCAGCGTTTCGTCGGCCATCAGCGCGGAGCCTGCGGCAACGTTGCACACCTTGCGTGCCGGGCACCCCATGTTGATGTCGATGACCTGCGCGCCGCGATCGACGTTGAAGCGCGCGCACTCGGCCATCGTTCGCGGATCGGAGCCGACGATCTGGACCGCCCGCGGCTCGATTTCTCCTGCGTGATCGGTGCGCAGCGACGTCTTGACGCTGTCGCGCAGCGCCGGACTCGACGCGGCCATCTCGGACACGGCGTAGCCTGCGCCGAGACGCTTGCACAGTTGCCGGAACGGCCGGTCGGTGACACCGGCCATCGGCGCCACCAGCGCGCGATTCGCGATCGCGTGCGGGCCGATCCGGAATGCAGGACTCATCATCGCGCGGCGGCGATCCTCGGGATCGAAGGAATGGAACGTGAACGATTTTTCCGTCGCGGGCGGACGACACCGGTGCAGGCACTGCGGAAGAACGCGACGGGGAGAGCGATTCTATCGAAAAGAGCGCGAACGCGCACCGAACATCAGCGCGCGCGCGAAGCCGTTGCGCAACGGTGCCGCGACATCGAGCGCGTCGAGCGCGCCCGATTGCAGCGGCGCGAGCGCAGGCAGCGTGAACACGCGCGCCAGCGCGTCGGTGACGCCGACGGTGAGCGCGCGATCGAACATGCGCGAACGCCGGAAGCGCGCGACCGCCTCCTCGAGCGGGCGGCCCGATCCGCGCGCCTCGCCGAGCCGTTGCGCGAGTTCGAACGCATCGCGCAGCCCGAGGTTCAGCCCCTGTCCGGCCACCGGATGCAGCGTCTGCGCCGCGTTGCCGATGCAGACGCGACGTGCGTCGTCCTCGCGAACGCCGATGCGCCGCTGCAGCGGCGACTCGTGTCGCGCCGCGTCGACGTGCAGCGCGCCGAGCCGGGGACCGAAGGCTGCGAGCAGCTCGGCATCGAACTCCGGCTTCGGGAGCGTCACGCGCCGTGCCGTCTTCGCGGGCGGCGCGCACCATACGACCGCATGCCGGTGCGGCTCCGGAAGCGGAAGCAGTGCGAGCGGACCCTCTTCGGTGAAACGCTCGAAGGCGACGCCGTCGCCCGAGCCGTCGGCGAGCACTTCGGTGAGCAGCGCCGATTGCCCGAAGTCGTGCACGCGCCAGCCGCGGTGCTGCGCCTCGGAGGTGCGCGTCTCGCCGTCGGCAACGACGGCGACGTCCGCATCGCCTTCGCCGTCGGTTGCCGGCTCCGGGCTTGCGATGCGCGTCAGTGCCTGTTCGAGCGAACGATGCAGCTCGCCGTAGCGCACCACGCAGCCGAGCGTCGGTGCGGCGAGATCCGCCGCGCGGATGCGCGTGTTGCCGGAACGCCGCGCCAGCGAAACCTCGACCGATCGGATCGGCGCGCACGCCGGCAGCGCGACGATGCGTCCGAGCAACTGCCAGCTGCCGAGCGACAGTGCGAGCGGGCGCGCGGCGAGCCACGACGGCAGCGACGCTGTGCAGCCTTGCGCCTGCACCGACGGCGGATCGAAACCCTGGCGCGCCAGGAACAGCCGCAGCGCCATCGCAACGGGCCCGCGACCCTCGATGCGCACGCGCGCTCGCGTCACGCCGTCACCCGCGCATCAGCGCTTCGATGTCTTCGGCGCGCTTGGGCGCATCGGCCGTGAGGATCTCGCAGCCGCCCTCGACGATCAGCGCGTCGTCCTCGATCCGTATGCCCGTGTCGTGGAACTCGCTCGGCACGTCGTCGGCGGCGCGCACGTAGATCCCCGGTTCGATCGTAGTGACCATTCCCGGGCGCAGGATGCGCGACGTCGTGTCGGGCGGTGTCGTGCTTGCGCTTCCCGGTTCCCGGTAGTCGCCGCTGTCGTGCACGTCGATGCCGAGCCAGTGTCCGGTGCGGTGCATGTAGAAGCGCCGATACGCGCCCGACTCGATCGCTGCATCGAGCGATCCGTCGATCAGCCGGCAGTCGATCATTCCCTGCGCGAGCACGCGCACCGCCGCGTCGTGCGGGTCGGTGAAACGCGCGCCGGGCATCGTGGCTTCGATGGCCGCGCGCTGGGCATCGAGCACGATGTCGTACAGCGCGCGTTGCGCGGCGCTGAAGCGGCCGTTGACCGGGAAGGTGCGCGTGATGTCCGACGCGTAGCCGTCGAGTTCGCAGCCGGCGTCGATCAGCAGCAGCTCGCCGTCGGCCAGGCGCGCGTCGTTCGCGCGATAGTGGAGCACGCAGGCATTGCGCCCGCCAGCCACGATCGAGCCGTAGGCCGGCGACTGCGATCCGTTGCGGCGGAACTCGTGCAGGATCTCGGCCTCGATCTCGTACTCCAGGGCGCCCGGTCGTGTCGCGCGCATCGCGCGCACGTGCGCGGCCGCCGAGATGCGCGCCGCGCGCCGCATCGTCGCGATCTCGTGCTCGTCCTTGAACAGGCGCATCTCGTCGAGGACGGCGTGCAGGTCGAAGGCGCGTTCCGGAGCGAATACGCCGGCGCGCGCCTGCGCGCGCACTGCGGCGAGCCAGCGGCGCACGCGCGCATCGAGCGTTTCGTCGGATCCGAGCGGATACCACAGCGACGGGCGGTCGGCGAGCAGTCGCGGCACCTCCGCGTCGAGCGAATCCACCGGGAACGCGCGATCGAAACCGAACTGCGCCGCCGCGGCCTGCGGCCCGTAGCGGAACCCGTCCCAGGTCTCGCGCTCTTCGTTCTTCTCGCGGCAGAAGAGGATCGATTCGTCGTCGCCTTCGGTCGCGCCGGCGACGATCACGATGGCGGCCTCGGGTTCCGGAAAAGCGCTCAGGTACTGGAAATAGCTGTCGGCGCGATAGGGATAGTCGCTGTCGCGGTTGCGCATCACCTCGCGCCCGGTGACGACGACGGCAGCGCCGCCGCCGTGCCGGCGCATCGTCTCGATGAGTCTCTTCCTGCGTTCGATGTAGGGCTGCATGCGCGTTCCGTCAGCGGGCCGACTGCAATTGTGCATCGAGATCGGCGAGCCGCTGCGGCGTGCCCACGTCGACCCATCGGCCGTCGAAAAGTTCGGCCCCGGCGCGGCGCGCGTCGGCCGCCGCCCGCAGCAGCGGCGCCAGTGGCGCCTTGCGGTCCGGATCGGTGCCGTCGAACAACGCGGCGCGATACACGCCGATGCCGCTGAACGTGTGACGCCGCGGCGCTTCGCACATCAGCCACCCGCCGTCGATCCCGAAGTCGCCGTGCTCGTGATGCGGCGGATTCGGCACGAGCACGCACCAGGCATCGAGTTGCGCTGCCTGCATCTGCGCGGCGATCGTCTTCGCGCGCGCGAAGTCGAATGTGCAGAAGACATCGGCAGCCACGACGAAAAACGGCGATTCGCCCAGCAGCGGCAGGGCCCGCGATATGCCTCCTGCGGTCTCGAGCGCCTCGCCTTCGGGTGAATAGCGGATGCGAAGGCCCCATCGGGCGCCGTCGCCGAGTGCCTGCTCGATGCGCAGCCCCAGGTGCGCGTGATTGATCACGACGTCGCGGAATCCGGCGCGCGCGAGCGCCTGCAGGTGCCATTCGATCAGCGGACGGCCGCCGACGCGCAGCAGCGGCTTCGGACATTCGTCGGTGAGCGGGCGCATCCGTTCGCCGCGCCCGGCCGCGAGCAGCATCGCGCGCATCGGTGCGGCCGGCCTCAGAACGTGTAACCGGTCGACGCGGCGGGAGCCCGTCCCGCCGCCTGCTCGACGGCTTCGACGACGCGCACCAGTTCGGCGAACTCGCGGTATCGCCGCGCGGTGCGCAGCACGTAGTCGAGCACGAGCGGCATGTCGTTCAGATAGCCGCTCTTGCCGTCGCGGTGATACAGCCGCGCGAAGATGCCGAGCACCTTCAGGTGCCGCTGCAGTCCCATCCATTCGAAATCGCGATGGAACTCGCCGAAATCGCCGGCCACCGGCAGGCCCTCCCGGCGCGCGGCTTCCCAGTAGCGAACGGCCCAGTCGAGCTGCCGGTCCTCGGGCCAGTCGACGTACGCGTCGCGCAGCAGCGACACGAGGTCGTAGCTGAGAGGACCGTACACGGCGTCCTGGAAATCGAGGATTCCCGGGTTCGCCGCGCCGTCGAGAACCATCAGGTTGCGCGAGTGGTAATCGCGGTGCACGTAGACGCGCGGCTGCGCGAGGTTGTTGGCGAGGATCCGCTCGAAGGCGTGCGAAAGCGCCGACTGCATCGTGAGGTCGAGGGCGACTCCGCGATGACGCGACACGTACCACTGCGGATACAGCTGCAGCTCGCGTTCGAGCAGTTCGCGATCGTAGTCGGGGAAGACGCCGGGACGGCTCGCCCGCTGGATCCGCACCAGCGCGCCGATCGCATCGCGCATCAACGCGTCGATGCGCTTCGTGTCGTCGCGGTGCGCCTGCATCTGCGACAGGTACGTCGTCGACCCGAAGTCCTCGAGCAGCAGGAAGCCGCGCCCGAGATCGGCAGCGAGCACCTTCGGCACGCTGACTCCGGCCTGCCCGAACACTTCGGCTGCGTGCACGAACGGGGCGCAGTCTTCGTGCGGCGGCGGGGCGTCCATCGCGATGCGCGCCGGCGCGCCGGCGGCGCTCGCGTCGACGCGGAAGTAGCGACGGAAACTCGCATCGTTCGACGCGGGCCGCATCGTGCCGATCGCCAGCCGATGCTGCGGCGCCAGCGCCGCGAGCCAGTCGCGCAACTCGGTGCTTCGCGGGTCTTCGCCGGTTGCCGGCGCGGGGCGGTTGTCTTCGGCGATCGGATTCATCGAGCGGCGGGCACGAGGGCAGTCCGTATAATAGTCGAGGGGCGTGCGACTGCCGCGCCTCGCTCGCCCGGCACGCGCCGGCCCGGTCCTTCTCCCGACGAATGCGCCGGTTCCGTATCCGCCCCCGTATCCGATCGATCGTCGCGCCGTCCGATGCCAGCGCGTCGCCCGCATTCCGACATGCGTTCGTCACCCGCGCGATTGCCGTTGCCGCGATCGTCGCGTGCGCGCCGGCGGCGGCGCAGCAGGGCGCAGGCGGCTTTTCGCTGAAGCTCGATCCGCGGCTCGGCGAGGCGCGCGCCGACATCACCGAGGGAAGGCCGGTGTTCGGCAGCGGAGATCGCCTGTACGGCCGCCCGGGTCGCGACACGACGCTGCAGGGCAATGCCGAAGTGCGCAAGGCCGGTACCGTCGTGCGTGCCGACCGGCTCACGTACTACGAGGCCGACGACGAAGTGTTCGCCGTCGGCGATGTCCGGATCTCGCGGCAGGGCAGCGTCTTCACCGGGCCGCAGCTGAAGCTGAAGATCGATGCGAACACCGGCTGGTTCGATTCGCCGCGGTACTACCTTCCGCGCTACAACGGGCGCGGCAGCGCCGAGCGGGTCGATTTTCTCGGCCCGCACCTGACGCAGCTGCACGGCGCGAGCTACACCACCTGCCCGGCCGACGACCCGGACTGGATCCTGCTCGCCGATTCGATGACGATCGACGAAGACGCCGACGAAGGCACCGGGCGATCGGCGAAGCTGTACTTCAAGGGCGTGCAGATCCTCGGCGCGCCGGTCTTCGCGTTTCCGTTGAGCGACGAACGGCGCAGCGGCTTCCTCGCGCCTTCGCTGTCGATGACCTCGCGATCGGGCGGCGAAGTCGTGCTTCCGTATTACTGGAACATGGCGCCGAACCGCGACCTCACGCTGTATCCGCGGTTGAGCGCCCGACGCGGATTGCAGCTCGGCGCCGAGTTCCGCTACCTGCAGCGATCGTTCCACGGCAGCGCCGCCGTCGAAGTGAATCCGGACGATCAGGTCACCGGCAACAGCCGGCATCTCTTCGACCTGCGCAACACCTTCGTCGACTGGGGCGGCTGGTCCGGCGGCTGGAACGTGCGCGGCGTATCGGACGACAACTATTTCGTCGACTACGGGCGGTCGATCGTCGCGAGCTCGGATCGGCTGCTGCCGCGCGTGTTCCACGCGTCGCGTTCGCTGGGTCGCGACTGGACGGCTTTCGTCAGCGTGCAGAAGTGGCAATCGATCCTCGATGCGCGGCCCGGGCCGTACGAGCGGGTTCCGCAGGTGCAGCTGCGCAACATCGTGCGCGACTACCAGGGCTTCGACGTGGACACGCAGATCGACGTGACGCGATTCGCGGCGCCCACGTCGCTGCAGCGCGAGGGCTGGCGGCTGGTGGCCCATCCGCAGCTCAGCTACCCGATCGTGCGCCCGGGGTGGTTCGTGATCCCGAAGACCGCGCTGCACCTGAGCACGTACCGCGTCGACACCGACGGCATGTTCGACGAGTCGCACAGCCGCGTCGTGCCGACGTTCTCGCTGGACAGCGGACTCGTTTTCGAACGTCCGGCCCGCTTCTTCGGGCGCGACGTGACGCAGACGCTGGAGCCCCGGCTCTTCTACGCCCGGACGCCGTTTCGCGACCAGGCCGAACTTCCGGTCTTCGACACCACGGTGGCCGACTTCAACTTCGCGCAGCTCTTCTCCGAGAACACCTTCGTCGGCAACGACCGGATCGCCGACGTGAACCAGCTGACGATCGCCGCCGTGTCGCGGATGATCGACCCGGGAAGCGGCGCGGAGCGGCTGCGTTTCGCGATCGGCCAGCGCATCCACTTCTCGCCGCAGCGCGTGTCGATTCCCGGCGTCGCGCCGCGCACCGACGAACGCTCCGACCTGCTGCTGGCGGCGGCCGGAGACCTCGGCAACCACATGAGCTTCGACGCGGGGCTGCAGTACAGCGTGCGCGAATCCGACGTTCCGCGGTACACGGCGTTGTGGCGCTACCTGCCGCCGGATGGACGCCGCATATTCAACGTCGGCGTGCGCTACCGCAGCGAGCAGATCGGGCAGTTCGACACGTCGTTCCTCTGGCCGGTGTCCTCGCGCTGGCGGGTGCTCGCGCGGCTGAACTACTCGTTTCTCGACGAGGGCGTCGACCCGATCAGCGCGGTGCCCAACGAAAGCGGCGTGGTCGAGTCGGTGCTCGGACTCGAGTACGACGAATGCTGCTGGGGCACGCGCTTCGTGGTCCAGCGATTCCGCACCGCGGTGGGCCGCTCGACCACGGCCTTCTTCATCCAGCTCGAACTCAAGGGGCTCGGCCGGCTGGGCTCCGACCCCTTTGGTATATTGCGACGGAACATCCCCGGTTATCGCCTGCCCGACGATCGCCCCGAGTCGCCGTCGCGCTTCTTCGGCTACGAATGATGCAACCCAAACGATTCCTGCCCGCAGCGGCCGCGCTGCTGACGATCCTCGCGCTTTCCCCGGCGGCTGCGCAGTCGCAGGGGGTGGTCGGGATCGACCGCATCGCCGCGGTCGTCAACAGCGAGGCGATCACCGAACTCGAATTGCAGGAACAGGTCCGGATCGTGCAGCGCCAGTTGCGCGGCCAGAACATCGAAGCTCCTCCGGCCGAGCTGCTCGAGCGGCAGGTGCTCGAGCGCATGATCGTCGACCGTGCGCAGATGCAGCTTGCGCGCGAATCGGGCGTGCGCGTCGACGATGCGCAGATCGAACGGGCGATCGCCGCGATCGCCGCGGACAACAGGCTCGGCGTGGAGCAGTTGCGCGACCAGCTTCGCCGCGAGAACGTCGACTTCGCGGCGTTCCGCGAGCAGGTCCGCGGACAGATCGTGCGCCAGCGCCTGCGCGAGCGCGAGATCGACAGCCGGATCCAGATCAGCGATGCCGACATCGATGCGTTCCTCGCATCGCAGGCGAAGGACGCGCAGCAGTCGGGCGACGAACTGCACATCGCACAGATCCTGCTGCGCATCCCCGAGGGCGCCAGCGCCGAGGAGATCGAGCGCGAGCGACTGCGCGGCGAGGAGATCATCCGGCAATTGCAGGCAGGCGCCGATTTCGGGCGCCTGTCCGCAGCGTTCTCGAACGCGCCCGAAGCGATGAGCGGCGGTTCGCTCGGCTGGCGCACGGCCGACCGGCTGCCCGAGCTGTTCGTCCAGGCGGTTGCGTCGCTGCGCCCGGGTGCGGTTGCGCCATTGCAGCGAAGCGCCGCCGGTTTTCACGTGCTGAAGCTGCTCGACCGGCGAAGCGACTCGGCTGCGCCGTCGGTGGCCGCCGGGCAACCCGTGGTGCAGACGCACGCGCGGCACATCCTGATCCGGCCGAACGAGGTGCTCGGCGAGGACGAGGCGATTCGGCGGCTGCGCGAGGTCCGGCAGCGCGTCGAGTCGGGCAACGCGGACTTCGCCGAACTCGCCCGCCAGTACTCGGTCGACGGCAGCGCGGGGCGCGGCGGCGACCTCGGCTGGATCTACCCCGGCGATACGGTTCCGGAGTTCGAGAGGGCGATGAATGCGTTGGCGCCCGGGCAGATCGGCGACCCGGTGCGTACCCCGTTCGGGGTGCACCTGATCCAGGTCATCGAACGCCGCACCGACGCCAGTTCGCCCGACCGGGTGCGACAGCAGGCGCGCCAGATCCTGCGCGAGCGTCGCATCGACGAGAACTACGAAGACTGGCTGCGCCAGCTGCGCGATTCGACCTGGGTCGAGTACAAGCTCGAGCAGCACGCGCAGGCATCGCAGTCCTCCGGTGGAGAATGAGCGCGCTCCGGGTCACCGTGCGCGCAAGCGCTTCGGCCAGCATTTCCTGATCGACCCTTCCGTCGTCGCGGCGATCGTCGCGGCGATCGACCCGCGCGGCGGCCAGACGCTCGTCGAGATCGGCCCGGGGCTGGCGGCGCTCACGCAGGCGCTGCTCGAACGGATTCCCCGACTGCACGCGATCGAGATCGACCGCGATCTCGCGGGCCGGCTGCGGCGCCGCTTCGCGCCGGAGCGCGTCGCGCTGCACGAGGCCGACGCCCTCGCGTTCGACTATCGAAGCCTCGCCGACAGCCTGCGGATCGTCGGCAATCTCCCGTACAACATCTCGAGCCCGCTGCTCGTGCGACTGGTCGCGTTTCGAGACATCGTCGAGGACCAGCACTTCATGCTGCAGAAGGAGGTCGTCGAAAGGATCGTCGCGCAGCCCGGAACCCGGGACTTCGGCCGCCTCTCGGTACTACTGCAGGCCTGTTACGACGTGCAGTGGTTGTTCGACGTGCCGGCACGCGCCTTCGATCCGCCGCCGCGCGTGGAATCCGCGGTCGTGCGGATGACCGTGCGCCGCGACAGGGCCGCCGAGGATCCCGCGCCGCTGCAGCGCGTGCTCCATGCCGGTTTCGGCCAGCGCAGGAAGATGATCCGCAGCACCCTGTTGCCGTGGCTCGCGTCGCAGGGAGTTTCCCCTCCCGATCTCGATCCCACGCTGCGACCCGAGCAACTCGATGTGCCGACGTGGCTCGCGCTGGCGAAGCAGCTGTCGTCGGGTGGCGCCGTGCGCGGACGCGTGTAGTCCGTTGACGCTCGATTCGATTCGGCGCAGAGTGAATGGCCGTATCGCGCCTGCGCCGTTCGCACCTTCGCGAATGCGTCGCAGGGCAGCGCTCCCGGGTTCGCGTATCGGAGGCTCGACGCAATGTTCGGAGCCCGCAACGCACCGACGAACGCCGGCCGGGCCGGGGCCTGGCTCGGGCTCCTGCGCGTCTCGGCAATCGCTTCGGTAAGCGTGTGTGCGACGCTGCTTGCCGGATCGCTCGCGACGCTGACGACGCTGCCCGGCGTCGCAGCCTGGCCGCTGCGCCTGTGGATGCTCGTGGCCGGGCTACCCCTGCTCGCGTCGACGATGGCGGCGTCGGCTCTTGCGTTGCGTCGACTCGCGGCGATCGACTTCGAGCGCGAGACGCGGCGCCTGCGCGAGCGCCTGTATTTCGTCGCGACGGTCGGGGTCATGGTGCTGCTTCCCGCCGCCGTGCTGGCGCTGCGCTGGGCGTCGGGCCCCCGTCCGGGCAACGAAATCGCGGTGCGCGTCGTCGAAGCGCTCGCGATGCTCATCGTCGCGCTGCTGCTGCTGCGCAATGCGTCCGATGCCCATGCCGCGCTCGCCGAGTCCGGGCGGCCCGGACCGGAGGAGCCGGGCGGTCAGGCGGCCACTGCGCCGAACACCCAGGCGGACACTGCGCCGAACGCCCAGGTGTCCACCCAGGCATCGACTCAGGTGGGCGACCTGCCGGAAAGTTCGATGAGTTCGATCCGGTAGCCGTCGGGGTCCTCGACGAAGGCGATCACGGTCGAGCCGCCCTTCACGGGACCCGCCTCGCGTACGACGTTGCCGCCGGCGGCACGAATCCGGTCGCATGCGGCTTTCGCGTCGTCGACCTCGATCGCGATGTGCCCGTACGCGGTGCCGGGCTCGTAACGGTCGACCCCGTGGTTCCACGTCAGTTCGAGCACCGCATCGGTCGACTCGTCGCCGTATCCGACGAAGGCGAGCGAGTATTTCTGCTCGGGTCGCTCGGTCGTGCGCAACACGCGCATCCCCATGATCCGGGTGTAGAAGTCGATCGAGCGTTGCAGGTCGCCGACGCGCAACATCGTGTGCAGGATTCGCATGCAGAAGTCTCCTTCGGCGGACCGCGGCGCGCAGCCGATTCGCCTGCTAGCCCGCGGGCATGTCGTCGGGGAATTCGCGCAGCCGCGAGCGCGCGCTGTCGAATCCCGGGAACAGATCGCCGACGATCGCCCAGAAGCGGGGGCCGTGGTTGAGTTCGCGCAGGTGCGCGAGCTCGTGCACGATGACATAGTCGACGATGTCGAGCGGAAAGTGCACGAGCCGCCAGTTCAGCCGGATCGCGCCGTCCTGCGTGCAGCTCCCCCAGCGGGTGCGCGCCGACGACAGCGCCCAGCGGCTGGGCGCGCGCCCGAGCCGATCGGAGAACAACGCGATGCGCTGTCCGAACACCTCGCGCGCGCGCGCCTGCAGCCAGCATTGCACCCGATCCTTCAGTTGATCGACCCCGGCCGCCGCCGGAAGTCCCACGACGAGCCGGTCGTCGTGCCGTTCGACGCCGCGCGCGCCCGCGGCGACGCACAGCGTCAACGTCGCCCCGAGGTACCGCAGCGGGGCGCCGTGCTCCCAGCGCACCGCCATGCGCTCGCGGCGCGCCTCGTGGGTCCGCCACTCGACGAGCTTGCGCGTGATCCAGCGCGCCTTCTCCTGCAGCGCGTTCTCGATCTCGGCCAGCGGCACCCAGCGCGGCGCGGTGACACGCAAACCGCGATCGTCGATGACGAAACCGATCGTGCGCCGGCGCGAACGGCGCAGCTCGTAGTGCAACAGCTGTTCGCAGACGCGCGTCGTCCGGACGTCGGCCTTCGCCGGCGCCTTCGTCGTCGCGTTGCCCGCAACGACCGGCGGCGTCGCTTCGAACAAAGGCAGGCTCAGCTGCAACGCGGCGTCGCCCTGAGGCCGGTTCGCCGGGGCTTCGCCCGGGATGTTTCGGCGGCGGCTCACGGTGCGAGTTCGCGGGCTACCGCGGCGAGATCGACGCGTATCGTGGTGTTCGACGGGAGGCCTCCGGCCTTCAGCGTCTGCGAGCCCTTTCCGGTGAGCACGAGGATCGGTGCGCAACCGGCTTCGTGCGCAGCCTGCAGGTCGCGCAGCTGGTCGCCGATGGCGTGGACCTCGCCGGGGACCGCGCCGAATCGATCGACGATCTCGCGGAAGAGCCCGGCGCGCGGCTTGCGGCATTCGCAGTCGTCGTCGGGTCCGTGCGGACAGAAGAAGACGGCGTCGATGCGCCCGCCCGCGGCAGCGACCGCCTGGTGCATCTTCTCGTGGATCCTGCCGAGCGTCGCGACGTCGAAGAGCCCGCGCGCGATGCCGGACTGGTTCGTCGCGACGACGATCCGGTAGCCCGCGCCGCCGAGGCGTGCGATCGCATCGACGCTTCCCGGCAACGGGCGCCACTCGTCGGGCGTCTTGATGAAGGCGTCGCTGTCGTGGTTGATGACGCCGTCGCGGTCGAGAACGATCAGCTTCATGGCCGCCTGCATGCCGATCGGTGCGCCCTCAGGCGCCGGACAGCCGGGAGATGTCGGCGACGCGGTTCATCAGCCGGCGCAGCGCGCCCAGCAGTGCAAGCCGGTTGGCGCGCACGCGGCCGTCGTCGGCCATCACCATGACTTCGTCGAAGAATCGATCGACGGGTTCGCGCGCCCGTGCCATCACCGACAGGGACCCGGTGTAGTCGGCCTCCCGCATCCGTGCCTCCACCTGCGGAGCGAGGACGTCGATGCATTCGGCGAGCGCCTGTTCGGCCGGCTCGGAAAGCAACGCACGATCGACGCTGTCGCCGACGCCTTCGTCCGCCTTCTTCAGGATGTTGACGATACGCTTGTTCGCCGCCGCGAGGGCCTGCGCTTCGGGAAGTCGCGAGAACGCGCGCACCGCCTCGAGTCGCGCCGGCACCCGCGCCAGGTGCGCAGGCCGCTGGTCGACGACGGCGGCGATCTCCTGCGTGCCGTAGTCGCGCTCGCGCAGATAGCCCGCGAGGCGCTCGAGCACGAAGGTCTCGAGTTCGTCGCCGGCGCGTTGCGTGCGCTCGCCGAATGCGTCGAAGGCCGCGGCGATCAGTCGATCGAGCCGCAGGTCGAGTTGCTTCTCGACCAGCATCCGGATCACGCCGAGCGCATGGCGGCGCAGCGCGAAGGGATCCTTGTCGCCGCTGGGCTGCTGGCCGATGCCGAACATGCCGGCAAGCGTTTCGAGCTTGTCGGCGAGGGCGAGCACGGTGCCGATCGGAGTGGCGGGCAGTGCGTCGCCGGCGTGGCGCGGCCGGTACTGCTCGGCGATCGCCGCCGCGACCGCTTCGGGCTCGCCGTCGTTGCGCGCGTAGTAGCCTCCCATCACTCCCTGCAGTTCGGGGAACTCGCCGACCATTCCGGTCAGAAGATCGGCCTTGGCCAGCAACGCGGCCCGATCGGCGAGCGCCTCGTCGGCGCCGAGCATCGACGCGATGGCGCGCGCGATCGAGCGCACGCGCTGCGCGCGCTGCGCCTGCGTGCCCAGCTTCGCGTGGTAGACGACGTCGCCGAGCCGGTCGACCCGATCGGACAGGCGGGTCCTGCGGTCGTGTTCGAAGAAGAATCGCGCATCGGCCAGCCTGGGGCGCACGACGCGTTCGTTTCCTTCGACGATCCAGTGGGGGTCGTCGAGCTGCATGTTCGAGACGATCAGGAACTTCGAAAGCAGCCGGCCCTGCGCGTCGAACAGCGGAAAGTACTTCTGGTTCGTGCGCATCGTGAGGATCAGGCATTCCTGCGGAACGTGCAGGAAATCCCGGTCGAATTCGCCGACGTAGACCGCCGGCCATTCGACGAGCGCCGTCACTTCGTCGAGCAGCGACACGACCTGCGGATCGTCGCCGATCGACGCATCGAGCGATGCGCAGCGTTCGCGCAGCAGCGATTCGATGCGCGCGCGGCGCGCGCCGAAAGCCGCGACGACGCGCCCCGGATGCTCGAGCTGCGCTTCGTAGCTGCCCGCGTGCTCGATCGTGATCGCGCCATCGCACTGGAACCGGTGCCCGGCGGTCGTGCGACCGGCGGCGAGCCCCAGTGCGCTCGCTTCGAGCGCCTTCGCGCCGTGCAGCACGACGAGGCCGTGCGCCGGCCGGACGAAACTCACGGTGGTGCGCCCGTCGGCGAGCTGGTATTGCATCGTCGTGGGAATCGGCAGCGCATCGAGCGCCTGCCGGATCGCCGTGCCGACGACGGCCTCGAGGGTGTCCCCGCGCACCGTGCTGCGATACCAGAAGCACTCCTGCCTGCCGTCGCTCGCGCGCACGAGTGCGTCGAGCGGAGCGCCGATCTTCTGCGCCCATTTCTGCAGCGCCTGCGTCGGCTGGCCGGCCGAATCGAGTCCGACCTTGACCGACGGGCCTTTCGTCTCGATGTCGCGGTCGCCCGCCTGCGCCGCCACCGCGTCGACGCGCACCGCGAGCCGGCGAGGGGTCGCGAAGGCTTCGACGCGCGCATCGGCGGGCGCCAGCGCGCGCTCGCGCAGCGCCTGCGCGACGCCGTGCGCGAAGGCGTCGCCGAGTCGCTGCAGCGCCTTCGGGGGCAACTCCTCGGTGCGCAGTTCGACGAGCAGCGGGGCGCGTGTCGCCGGGGCTTGTTTCACGGTTGTCGCCTGCACGACGGTGCCTGCCGGCTCAGGCTGCATCGGGCACCGCGCCGAGCATCGGAAAACCGAGCCGCTCGCGCGACTCGTAATACGCCTGCGCGACGGCGCGCGCGAGCTTGCGCACGCGCGCGATGTACGCCGCGCGTTCGGTCACCGAGATCGCGCCGCGCGCATCGAGCAGGTTGAACGTGTGCGAACAGTCGAGCACGCGCTCGTACGCGGGCAGCGCGAGCCCCGCCTCGATCAGGGCGACGGCCGCCGCCTCGTGATCGTCGAAGTGGCGGAACAGCCGCGAGACGTCGGCGTGCTCGAAGTTGTACGCGGACTGCTCGACTTCGTTCTGGTGGAACACGTCGCGGTACGTGATGTCGTCGGTCCACTGCAGGTCGAAGACGCTCTCGACTCCCTGCAGGTACATCGCCAGGCGTTCGAGTCCGTAGGTGATCTCGCCCGTGATCGGCTGGCACTTCAGCGACCCGACTTCCTGGAAGTAGGTGAACTGCGTGACCTCCATGCCGTTGAGCCACACTTCCCATCCGAGTCCCCAGGCACCGAGCGTCGGCGATTCCCAGTCGTCTTCGACGAAACGCACGTCGTTGACCGAAGTGTCGATGCCGATCGCGCGCAGTGAATCGAGGTACTGGTCGAGGATGTCGAGCGGCGACGGCTTGAGCACCACCTGGAACTGGTAGTAGTGCTGCAGGCGATTCGGATTCTCGCCGTATCGGCCGTCCTTCGGGCGGCGCGACGGCTGCACGTAGGCCGCGCGCCACGGCTCGGGACCGATCGCGCGAAGGAACGTCGCGGTGTGAAAGGTGCCCGCCCCGACCTCCATGTCGTACGGCTGCAGCAACGCGCAGCCACGACGGTCCCAGTACTGCTGCAGGCGAAGGATCAATTGCTGGAAGGTGGGCATCGTTCCCGAGGGACGATCAAAGCGGCCATTCTAGCGGGTTTGCGCAGTGCGACCCGCCCCGCGACGCCGTGCGCGCAACGAAGGAAACGCGCCTGCGGCGACGAACGACATCGCCAGGCCGAGGGCGAGCGCGTTGCCGTGGCGCGCGTACGGCGTGAGGCCTTCGTGCCCCTGGATTTCGATGTCGAGATGCGCTGCAGCGTAGGTCGGCAGCACGCCGATCACCCGGCCGCCGGCGTCGATCGCGCCGGTGACGCCGGTGTTCGTCGCGCGCAACGTCGGACGCGCCAGTTCGATCGAGCGCATGCGCGCGATCTGCAGGTGCTGCGGCAGCGCGTGCGAATCGCCGAACCACGCGATGTTGCTCACGTTGGCGAGAACCGTCGCGCCCTCGCGCACCTGCACGGCGATCTCCTCGCCGAACAGGTCCTCGTAGCAGATGTTGAACGCGACGCGTTGGCCGCCGACGGCCAGCGGCGGTTGCGAAGCCGACCCGCGCCCGAAATCGCCCAGCGGGATGTGCATCAGGTCGACGAACCATTCGAAGCCGAAGGGTACGAACTCGCCGAACGGGACCAGGTGGCGCTTGTCGTAGCGCCATGCGATCTGCCCGCTCCCGTCGATCACCGCCACGCTGTTGGTCAGCGTGCGATCGTCGGCGGCATCGGGATGGCGAGCGAACAGCGGCATTCCGATCGCGGCGATGCCGCCGGTGTCGGCCAGGCGCGCGCCGATCGCTTCGCGCAACGGCGGGGGCGTCTGCGGCCACGGCAGCGTCCACGCGGTCTCGGGCAATATCGTGATCGCCGCGTCGCCGCTGCGGATGCCCGACGCGTACGCATGCATCGCCGCGAGGCTGCGCGCGGGATCGAACTTCATGTCCTGCGGCACGTTGCCCTGCAACAGGCGCACGCGCAGCGGCGCTTCGTGCGGTGTCGACCACGCGATCGAACGAAGCGCCCACCCGGCGAGCAGTGGAAGCAGCACGAAGCCGAGCGCGACGGCGCGCGCGCCGTGCGGGTTGCGCAACGCCTGCGCGATGCCGAACGCGGCGAGTGCGGCCATTGCGCAGACTCCGTAGACGCCGAGAACGGGTGCGAACCCCGACAGCGGTCCGTCGACGTGCGCGTAGCCGATCGCGAGCCACGGAAAGCCGGTGAACAGCCAGCCGCGTGCGAGTTCACCGAGCGTCCACGCTCCGGCGAACAGCAGGCCGAGGCAGAGAACACGCGCCGCAGGAGAACCGGCGCTCGCGCGCATCGCGCGATCGGCGCGTGCGAGCGCGACGGCAACGAGCGCACCGAAGAGCGCGAGGTACGCGGCGAACAGCAGCAACGCCAGCGCAGCCAGCGGCGCCGGCATCCCCCCGTAGCGGTGCATGCTCACGTAGACCCACGAGACGCCGGTCGCGAAACATCCGATTCCGAACGCGAAGCCGATCGAAGCGGCGCGTCGCGCGCCGGAAGTCGACGCCGGCCGAAAGCCGGCAGGCAATGCCGGTCCGCCCTGCGCCTGCGGCGCCGCGCTGCGGTCGCGCAGCACGAGCGCGGCGAGTGTCGCCAGTGCCGCGAGTTGCAGCCACCATGCCGACAGCGGAACGAAACTCGCCGCCTGCGCGACTCCGGCGCCGAATGCCGCCGCAACGACCGGCGCGTCGCGCCAGCGCACCGCAGGCTCAGCCGCCGTTGGGCGCGCACTCCCGGCGGTGGCCGGGCGGCATGCGTTCGACGAGCAGCAACTGCACCTGGCGCACGTCGGCGCGCAGCACCTCGAAACGCACGCCGTCGAGTTCGACGCGCTCGCCCGGCCGCGGAACGCGACCGAGTTGCCCGCTCACGAGGTCGCCGACCGTGTCGAACGGCTCGTCGGGGAAGTGCGTGCCCATCGTCTCGTTGAGAGAGGCGATCCCGGTCGCAGCGCGCACGCGGTATCGCGGCGCGTCGACGGAACCGGGCTCGACGAGAACGATGCACTCGCTCTCGTCGTCGAGATCGAACTCGTCGTCGATGTCGCCGACGATCTGCTCGAGCACGTCTTCGATCGTGACCAGTCCCGCAGTGCCGCCGTATTCGTCGACGATGAGCGCCAGGTGGAACTTGTCCGCGCGGAAGTCGCGCAGCAGCAGGTTCAGCCGCTTCGATTCCGGAATGAAGACTGCCGGGCGCAGCAGGTCGCGCAACTCGAGGCGGTCGTCGACGTACAACCGCAGCAGTTCCTTGGCGTGCAGGATGCCGACCACGTTGTCGCGGTCGCCTTCGACGACCGGAAACCGGGAATGCGCGGTCTCGATCACTTTCGGCAGGAACTGCTCGCGCGTCTGGCCGATGTCGATCACGTCCATCTGCGCGCGCGGCACCATGATGTCGCGTGCCGCCAGTTCCGAAACCTGCAGTACCCCTTCGATCATCGAGAGCGCTTCGGAATCGAGAAGGGCTCGCTCGTGCGCATCGCGCAGCAGTCCGAGCAGTTGTGTGCGGTCTTCCGGGACACGCAGCAGCAGCGTTGCGAGCCGTTCGAGCAGGGGTCTTCGGAGTTCGCTGCCCGTCTGGGCGTCGGACATGGGATGAAACCGGGATGGCGTTGCGGGCAGGATAACCGAAGCGTCGTTCACGCGCCAAACACCGGGTGCCGCGATGGCGGCGCCGATGTCAGCGTCGATGCGCCGGCGATGTCAGCGCCGGTTCCACGGATCGGCGAAGCCGAATCGCACGAGCAATCCGCTCTCGCGCGCCTGCATGCGCGCCGCTTCCGCCGCGTCTTCGTGATCGTGGCCGCCCGCGTGCAGCACGCCGTGCACGACGAGATGCGCGAGGTGGGCGGATACGTCGATGCCCTGTTCTCGCGCCTCCCGGCGCACGACCGGCATGCAGATCGCGATGTCGGCGTGCACATGGGGAGCAGGGCCGTCGTAGCGGAAAGTCAGCACGTTGGTCGCGTAGTCGCGATCGCGGTATGCCGCGTTCAACGCCCGTGCTTCGGGCTCGCCGACGAAACGCAGCGTCAGGGACGAATCCGACTCGATCGCCGCGGCAACCCAGCGGCGCAACCGCGCGCGCGATGCCGGGAGTGCTTCGACATCGTCGCCGATCTGCACGGCGAGCGACAGCCGGGGGCGCGGCGCCGCAGCGGCACGCGGTTCTCGCGAATCGCCGCGAGGTTCTCCCGAACCGCCGCGCGATTCACTCCTTGTCCGACGCTGCCTCATACGCGTCGACGATGCGCGCGACCAGCGGGTGGCGCACGACATCGGTGCTGTCGAACTCGGTGAACGCGAGGCCGCGCACGCGGGCGAGAATCCGGCGCGCCTCGATGAGCCCCGATGCCTGCCCCTTGGGCAGGTCGATCTGCGTCATGTCCCCGGTGACGACGGCGCGCGAGCCGAATCCGATCCTCGTCAGGAACATCTTCATCTGCTCGGGCGTCGTGTTCTGCGCCTCGTCGAGAATG
>CAYZYC010000038.1:0-20527 GCA_964481165.1 uncultured Limnobacter sp.
CCATCAGCAGCGCGCCGTCGGTCGTCTTGCTGTTCTTCTTCGGCACCAGCGCGAAGAGCTCGCGGATCATCCGCTCGCGCGTCGCCGGATCGATGCAGCCGAACATCGCGCGCACGATGTCGCGGAACCAGTCGCCGCCTGCTTCCTCCATCGTCGGCGTGCCCGGCACGTCCGCCAGGCGCAGCTTGTTGAAGATTCGCACCGCCCGGTCGCCGTCTGGCGTCAGCGGCAGATCGGGAACGAGCGACCGCCCCGACTGCAGGCGCTGCCACCAGTCGGTGCAGGACAGATCCCAGGCCATCAGCCCGTCTTGCGCAGCGGCGACACGCCAGGTGGCAACAGGTCAGCCCAATCGGTTCCCGCCGCGGCCGTTCGCGCGTCGACGTTCGCCTGCTCCTTCTTGCCGAGCGGCTTCTCGGGTTCGGCCGGCGGCGCCGCGAGAGCAGGCGCCATCGCGAGGAGCGCCTTCTGCGCCGCGACGTTGCCCTTGAGTGCAGTGCGCACCATCGCGTCGAGCACCTCGGCGCGACGGTTCATGGCGCCGGACGACAGCTCGCGCTCGTAGTGCTTCACGAGGGTATGGCGATGGATCCCGAGCGCGATCGCGATTTCCTCGTGCGCCATGCCGCCGGCCGCCGCATTCGTCACCTTCCGGCGCGTCGCCGCGGTCGGTTGATGGGCGGGGCGCCCGGGTGTCGACTTTTTGGCCATAAAACGGTGCTCAATCCGAAATTCCGGCCGAGAAAAAAATCTCCGCGTGCGAGGGGCGCGGGGTTTCCGCCTCGAGCGCCTCAGACTTTCGACCCACCCCTCCGGTGTCGCATCGACACGACAACCGCGACGAGCGGCCGATATGGCCGACGGACGGGGGCGTGCGCCGGATCGCCGGCGCTGGCGCGCTCTGCCGCCTCGGCCGCCGTCTTCTCGGCGTGGCAGGACCTGCAGATGCTGGCGAAGTTGGATTCGTCGTCGGCGCCGCCCTTCCAGAGCGGAACGCGGTGGTCGACCTCTTCGGCAGCGGTTACGCGATCGAGCTCTTCGCAGTGCTCGCACAACGGGTGCTCGGCGAGCCATCGGGCACGACGCCGCATCCAACGTCGGCCGCGTTCGCGCGGGGTCGCATCGGGTCGCGAGTAGGCGACAGCACGCATCCCGGTCGCCAGCGTTCGCAGCGATGGCCTGAGTGTGCGCAGTCGCATGGGAATGAAAAGAAGCCCGCGCGAGGCGGGCCGAAGTGCCATCTCTGGCACAGGAGGAGACGACCGGAAATGAGAAAGCCCGGCGGATCTCGCGACCGGCCGGGCTTCTGAGGCACCTATCCACAGTGCCGAATACGTGCGCGATTACAGCACAGATTGCCGAGAGTTGTCCACAGGCTGCACGGAAAGGCAGAGGTCCGCTTCATCGAGCGCGCTGCGTTCGAGCTGGTCGAGCCACTTGCGGATGGCCTTCGCCTGCTTACCGGCCGTGTCGCGATGCACGCCGCACTTCTCCGCGAGGATGCCGATGTTCACGCGCTTCACACCCGTCCATCGCTCGATGACGCCGGCGCGCAGCTGCCGATTGGAGACGTGACCAGCGACGGCGACGATCGAATCCGCGACGAGCGTGGCGAGCGCTTCTGCCCATTCCTCGTTCCTGGCCCACCCGGAGCAGCAGGCCCGGCGACACGCGCACGGGAAGGCGCGCGGGGCGAAGCGAACCACGAGCAGTGCGTGCCGACTCGGGTGCAGCGTGCTTATTCGCCGGCGAATGACGCCAGCCCACGCGGCTCGCTCCTCGTCGCTCTCGAAGAGAGCGCTACCACCACGAGCGGCAATGCGCTTCTGGTGCTGCGCAAGGCTGTCGGGCTCACCGCGGTGGCGGTTGCCGAAGGCGAAGCGCAGCGCGGACTCCACCGACGAGAACGCAGCGCCGTCGGTCGCATCGGATGACACCGGGACGATCGTTTCGAGGTCGGTCAACGGATACGCTCCATGTGTTCGATCGACACGAGGTAGCGGAATCGCTTCCGCTCATCGTGCAGCGACGTGCATTCCACGGCGGTCACCTCGACAGCGAACGACCCGCCGTCGGCGTTGAGTGCGTCTTCGAGATCTTTCGCTGCACGCTCGATGCGTTGCTTCGTCGCCATATCCATGTCAATCCCCGCTCCACCCGTGCACGACCCACCAGACGCCGGCCGCGAAGACCACCAGCCCGCCGACGAGCATGCCGGCGAGGAAGGCGGCGACGGCCGGCGCCATCAAAGGAACTCCGACTCGCGATCGCGCGGCTTCGTTTCACCGGCGGCGCGTTTCGTTTCACGGAAAGGCGCTTCTGTCTCGCGCTCTGGGATGGCGAGCTCGGCCTGCTGCGACTGCATCGGCTCGACGATGATCTCGGCGCGCGGGTTCGCCCGGTCGATCGCGTGGTAGACGTGCCGCTCGCGCACCTGGCGATCGTTGCGGTACACGCCCGACTGCACGAGCACGCGCTCGCCGGTGCGCTTGTCCTTCGCGTAGCGGTCCTGCAGGACGTCGAGCAGCAGCGACTCGTCGAGATCCGAGCGCTCGCTCGCGTACCACAGCCGGATCGTCATGCGCACCGGGCCCTCGAGGCGCTGGCGCGCCGCCGGCGGGATCTGCCGCAGCGCGTCGCGTTCGTAGGAGAGCGCCTCCTTCGACTTGATCGGCGTCGGCCGGCCGTTGATCGTCACGATCTGCCGGCTGTTGGCCTTGCTGCAGGCCTGCCCCAGGATGGTCAAGCGGATCATCGCCTCGCCCACCAATCGCCGCCGCACGCGTCGACGCGCACGAGCGACGCGGCGATCGCGCCGAACCGATTGCGCGGCGCCTGCGGGTGCTCGCACAGCAGATGAACGCCGGCTTGACGCGCGTGGCGGCAGGTCTCGCACGGGTTCACTGCGCCGGCTCCTCGAAATGCGCGGGCGCGCGCGAGTCGGGCCCGTTCTCGCGCATCGTCCCCCGCACGGTGTCGGTGATCTGCGGCCACAGATCGGCCTGGCGCCCGAAGTGGAAGCGGCAGAACCACGGCCCGCCACCCTTCGTCGACTCGCTGATGGCGCCCGGCAGCGGGCAGCCGTTGGCGTGGCAGCGGTAGGCGTCAGCCGCCGGCGCGTTGCCTGCGGAGGCGTCGTCGTTGTAGCGGCTCATTTCGTGCCCAGGAGCTTGCGCAGCGCGGCGATGTGCTGCGCGTTGCCGGTGCGCGCGACGCCGTGCTCGAGGCGCTGCACGGCCGCGTGGGCGACCTCCTCGCTGTGCGGCAGCAGCTGCCGCGCGTGCTCGCCGGCGAGGCGTCCGAGTCGCACCGCCTGCTCGATCGCCTGCTCGCGCTGCGCGGAATCGGCGCCGAGCGATGCGACCCACTTCGCGACGATGCCGGCCTTGCGTGCGTCGGCGAGCTCGCGCTCGTAGCGCTCGAGGAACGCCCGGCGCGCAGCGATCTTGTCGCCCTCGTCGAGCAGCGGCAGCGCGGCCTGGAAGAACGCGGCCGAGATCTGCTCGGTCCAGACGACCGAGGCCGAATCGTGCCGAGCCTGCAGCGCGATCGACCATGCCTCCTCGGCGCCCGGATGGCCGTCGTCGGTGCGGTTCGCCTCGAGCGCGGCGCGGATGTCGGCGATCTTCGGCATGAACCTGCCGGCCTGCGGGTGCTGCATGTGCACGTTCAGCGCCAGGCGGATCGCATCGAGCGACAGGTCGGCGAGGCCCTGCCAGTACATCGCTTTCGTGCCCGCGGTGAGCGGCCGATCGTAGTAGTCGGCCGTCTGGTCCATGAGGGCGAAGAACGGCTTGCGGTCGGCGTCACGCATCGATGGTCCCCGCGTTGGTGCCGAGCATCGCGAGCGCTTCCTCGGTCGATCGGCGATTGAAGTCGGAGACGGATTCGCGGCCGCGCGCTGCGCCGGCTTCGCGCTCGACCCACTTCGCTTCGAATCCCTGCCAGCCACGCTCGCAGCACTTCGCCAGCGCCTGCGGCAGCGTCATGCCAGCCTTCGCTGCCTCCCGGGCGATGCCGTCGAGAGCCGTCTCGGTGAGCGGCGCGCGCTTCGCCTTGCGGATGGCGAGGAAGTCGTTCCAGACCTTCTCGGGCACGTCGCCGGGGCGATCGGGAGGAGCAGAGCGCGCGGAGCGCGTGTCTTTTCTCTCCTCCTTGTCTGGCTTATGGAGTCTGGTGTCTGGAGTCTGGCTAGGGTTTCCGTTGGGTTCTTCGCGGAAACCGTCTGGGTTTTTTCTGGGTTCCGTTTCGGTATCCGTGTCGGTATCCGTCTGGGTTTCCGTTTTCTTCGGTCGGCCGCCTCGCCTGCCGATCTCTCGGTTTCGCTCCGCCTTCGTCGTCGCGGCTTCGATCTCGCGTTCGCAACGGCGCTGCGTCCATGCGCCATCAACCAGTTCGAAGAACTCGGCGAGCACGCGATCGACGGCATCGCGCTCCTCGCGCGTCCTGGCACCGATGAGGCGCGCGGCCTGCTCTTCCGGGATCGCGCCCTCGCGCGTGTAGTACACGTCGAGCAGTCGCGTGTAGGCGCCATGCTCGAGCAGCGTGAGGTGCCCGGCATCGCGCAGGTAGTCGCCGATATGGCGCTTGTAGAAGTTCATCGGCCCGATCCCTTCCCTTTCCCCGGCACCGCATACCCGACCGGCCGCGTCTTTCTCCCGGGCTCCACGCGCGCAAGCAGCCCGCGGTCCGCCGCGATCGACAGGCGCCTCGCGCCCGCCGTCTTGTGGATCCCGAAGTGCGCGGCGACGTCGTCGGCCGTGACGGTGCGCCCGAGCGTGACCGCCCATTGCACAGTGATCTCGACCGCATCCGGTGCGCGCGGCGCACCCGGCTCGATGGAGAGGATCCGCTCGGCCATCCACGCACACGCGCCGGTGGCCTGCGCGCCGCGCGGCAGGTGGTAGGCGTAGCCCTTGCCGCAGCGCTGGCGCAGCAGCTGCCCACGCGCGATGGGCGCGGCGAGCCGATTCGTGAGCTGCTTGGCCTCGAAGCCGAACATCGCGGCGATCTCGGCAGATCGGATCTGCGCGGGAGCGCCGGGCTTGGACAGGTGCTCGATCAGCTTGGCGGCGACGGAGCCGCGGCGAGGGGCGCGCATCAAGCGACCTCCTCGAACAGCCCGCCCCGCGATCGCGCGAGCGCCGCGGAGCACGCCGGGTTGAGCCAGACGACCTCGGTGCGTTCGCGAGCGCCGTCGGCGAGTGTCACGCGCTCGTGGCGCTCCCAGCCAGCGAAGAGCTCGGCGTCGTACAGCTCGCACGAATAGCCGGAGAGCACGACCATCCCGCGAAGGGAATGCAGGACCTGCGCGAGCGCGCGATGGTCGTCGTCGGAGAGTTCGCGAGCGTACTTCTGGCGCGTACCGCGCGCCACCGAGCGGGTGACGTGGACGTAGGGCGGATCAACGTAGTGCAGCGTGCCGGGCCCGTCGCAGGCCTGCATCACGTCCACAGCGTCGCGCGATTCGATCGTGACGCCGCGCAGACGCTCGACGAACGCCGGCACCTGGTCGGGCCAGCTCACGAGATCGTGCGCCGCGCTCTTGTTTCTCGGGCCGCGCGCGCCGGTCCTGAATCCGGTCTTGTGCTTCGGGTACACCGCACCGCTGCCGAAGCCCATGAAGGAACGGACGACCGTGCGCCGCGCCTGCTCGACGGGATCGTCGCTCGCTTCGTAGCTGAGTTCGAACTCGGCGCGCGCTGCCGGCGTGAGTTCGACCATGCGCATCAACCGCCCGGCGAGCAGCGGGTCGCGCAGCACGCGAAAGACGTTCACGACCTCGTCGGCGATGTCGTTGTAGACCTCGGTGTGCGCGCGCGACTTGCGCAACAGGACCGACGCGCCGCCGCCGAAGGGCTCGACGTAGACATCGTGCTCAGGAAAAAAGCCGATGATCCACGGCGCCAGGCGGAATTTCCCGCCGTGGTAGCGCAGCGCGGGGCGGGTGACGATGCTCATGCCGCCCTCGCGAACCAGTACGTTCGAAGCCCGCGCGCCCAGCCAGCGGCGTAGACGAGCGACAGCGCAGCGATACCCCATTGCTCGGCGATGACCGAGGCGTAGAGCCATGCGGGCTGCGCGGCGAGGCCGATGATCGGCGCCCATCGGCGGGCGTTGAACTCCGGCGACTGCGACAGCCACGGCGACGAGACGCCACAGACGGCGATGACGATTTGCTCGAGCATCAGGCGGCCCTCAGTGCGTCGAGAACGTCGGCGGCCACGCGCGGCACGACCGCATTGCCGAGAAGGTGCATAGCGGTCTTGCGGTTCTCTGGCAGCCGGTACGAGGCCGGAAATCCCATCGCCGCGCGCGCCTCGGGCACGTCGAGCATTCGCATTCGATCGCCGTCGATGACGGCCCATCGGTCGCGCGTGGTGATCGTGCCGAGCGGGCGAGACAGGCTGCGCCCGCCGTGCTCGTTGCCGTAGTAGGCGGTGACGAAGCGCTCGCCGTGCTGTTCACGACCCGCGGCGATGCGAGCGAGCGTCGCGGTCGCACGCCCGGGCCGGCGAACGTCCGACCAGCGACCAGCGTTGAAGTCGATGATTCCGGCGGCCGGTGCGTGCTCGCGGCTCGGCAGATTCAACGCGACCGGGTGGCGCGATCGGGTGCCGACGATGAACAGGCGCCGCCTATGCTGCGGCACGCCGTGGTCGGCCGCGTCGAGGATCTGCGGCGCCAGCGCGTAGCCGAGCGCGTGCAGAGCTGCGCACCATGCCGGGTACAGCGTCCAGCGCGTGTACTCGGGAACATTTTCGACGACGATCGCCGCCGGCCGGTGATACTCGGCAGCCGAGACGACGGCCCACGCTGTAGAGCGCTGCGCGTCGTGGTGCGGGCGTTCCTTGCCGCGCGCTCGGCTGTGCCCTTGGCAGGCCGGAGACGCGAGCAGAACGTCATGCGCAGGCACCTGCGTCCAGTCGGCCTGGTGCAGGTCTTGGCAGACGTGCCGGGCTTCGGGATGGTTCGCGGCGTGGATCTCGACTGCGGCGGGCCAGTGGTTCGCGGCCCATACGACCGAGCAGCCGGCCATCTGCGCCCCGGTCGAGAATCCGCCGGCTCCGGCGAAGAGGTCGATCACGCGCACGGCCGCCCCACTTCCCGCAGGTACTCCCGCACCAGCGCCTCAATCGACCCCGGCTCGCGCGTGAGGCTCATGAGTCCGCAGATAGCGGCGAGGCGCCGGCGGGTGCCCGGGTGCAGGCCGAAGGTCATGCGCCAACCCTGCCCTGCAGGATCTCCTGCAGCAGTCGCGCTTTCTCTTCGGCCTTCGCCGCGCGCGCTTCGGCCTCTTCTGCACGGCGCTCGGCCTCGCTCTTGAGGACCACGAGCCCGTAGCCACGCGAGTGAGCGATCCAGATCAGCGGCGCCTCGTTGCCGCACAGGTCCATCAACGCGCCGATCTTGTCGGGTGGGAAATGGCCCCTGCCCTTGCGCAGGTGCGAGAAGTGGCCGGCGTCGATCTCAAGCGCGAGCTGCACTTCCTTGTCGTCGAGCCCGGAGAGATCGATGCACAGGTTGATCGCGCCGAGCAGCGATTTCCGCTTGGCGACGAGATCCGTCGGCACGTCCTGCATGACGGCACGCCGGGACAGCGCCAGCTCGGGTTGCTCAACCGCGCTCGTCATGCTTGAGCTCGGTTGAGTGGCCTAGGCGGAGAAAAAAAAGGAGGCTGCGCGGCATGGACACGAACCGCTCAGGCTGCTTTCTCGGCGGGCACCAACGGCGCCCCTTCTCTCCCGATCAACTCTGGCCAGATGCGATACCAATCGTCGGGACGCAGATCCCATCGCATCACGCCGCGCAGCTGCTCGATCTGCACGCAGCGCTCGGCGGGAACCGGCCGCTCGCCGTTCTTCCATTGCGCGACGGCGCTTGCCCCGACGCCGAGAGCCTTTGCCAGCGCAGCGGCGCTATAGGGGGCGGCGCACGCCTGCTTGATGCCGATGTTTTCCATGGCTGCGCAGACTACAGCATTGCTGTTGCCTTGGCAACAGCATTGCCGACGGCGAGCGCGCTTCGCCAGTATTCAGCAATGCTCAAACCGATGCGGAAGAAGATCGAATGGGCGCTGACTCAGCCGGGCGTGACCCGTGCCCGCCTGCGGGAAGTGACCGGCGTCGCCGGGGACTCAGCGATCTCCGAATGGCTGCGCACCGGCAGAATCGCGAAGGGGCACATCCCGAAGATCTCCGCGCTGACCCACACACGCGAAGCGTGGTGGCTGGATGACCAGGCGCCCATCCCGCCGACGGCCGATTGGATGGTCGTCGAGCAACAGGCAGCGCCGCTAAGTGCGAGAGCGGAGAACGCCGCTCGCTGGATCTACGAGGATGCGTCGGACAACGCACCGGACGCGGTCGCCCACGCAGCGCGCCTCGCGGTCGAATTCCTGCGCCATCACGCCGAGGCGCTCTCGGCCAGCGACCGCCGGATGGTCGCGACGCTGCTCGCCTCGTACGTAGGTGACGACGATGCTGGCGAGCAACAGCTCGAGGCGATCTCCGGCATCCTGGGCAACGCTGCAGGCAAGCCTCCGCGGGAGTACGACGGTAGCCCCTCCGGGCCGAGCGGACGAACATTCGGCGAGGGGGCCGACGAGGTGTCGCGTCCGCGAAAAGCGACCGGGCGTCGGAAGAAATGAGGCGCCCGCCCTTCTCGCTGATCCCTGGCACGATCTCAACCGATACCGTCGACTGTCTCGACGAGCTGCTGACGATGGCGCGCGCCGGCGAGGTGATCGGCGTCGCCTACGTCGCGATGCTGAAACGGCGCAAGTACATCGTGAACACCGCAGGTGAAGCGCATCGAAATCCGACCTTCACCAGAGGGATGATTCAAGCCTTGAACGACGAGCTCGGGCAGCGCGTGCGAGGGAAATGACTTCTCGGGGAGGTTGCCGCGATGCTGCCCATGCTCCGCCTTCTGCTCGCCTTCACCGCCGCACTGTCTGCCGCCTCTGCATCGGCCTGGGAGGTGCTGTCGCACGTCGATGCGATCACCGATGCCGAGGTCCGACGGGCCCGCGTCGAGAACGCCGAGGGGCATACGCTGACCGTGTTCCGCCAGCCAAGCGGCGATGTGGAAGCGATCTTCCGGCTATCGGGGCGGACGCCGGACCAGCTCTCGAGCAGGCAGCTGCCCATCGCCCGCGTCGACAAGCACCAGCCGATCGATATCACGGCGCTGCGCGGGAAAGGATTGGCTGCGTGGGAGCCGAAATGGGTGCACTTCGTCATCGGCCGCCGAGAGTCACCCGACAAGGCGTCGATCCTCCGCACGATGATGGACGGTCAGCGCATCGTCGTGCGCTATTTCCTGTTCACCGGCGGCTATCGGGACACCGTGTTCTCCCTGCAGGGCGCACGCGAGGCGATCGCGAGCGCGATCGGCGCCGCGACCGACGGCTCCCTGCCCCTGTCCGCCGACGCGCAGCGACGGCAGCGCGAGGCGGAGGAGCTCTGCCAGCGCGAGACGGGCGACGCCCTGGCCGCCTGCTTCCAAAAGGTGGCGAACTGCGCGAACTGGTACGAGAGCAACCAGCACGCATTCCGGCAGTGCGTAGCCGCACCTCAATGACCGCGGCGTCGTAGCCCGCCGCCCTCCCCACGCCTCGCCTGCAACCCCCGCTTCGGCGGGGGTTTTTGTTGCCGCGCGAAAGCGCCGTTCGTCGGGCCAGACGAGCGGATACAGCATTGCTGTTGACTTCTGCCTACAGCAATGCTGTAATGCCTCCACGTTCAATGGAGGCAGCCATGCACAGCGCAGTATCCACCAGCCCGACCCAAGGCCCGGCGCCCTTCTCCGCCGACCTTCCCCCGGTCCCGGCGCCGATCACCGCGCCGATCGCAGCGGCCCACGTGCACGACGCAGAAGTCCAGCTGCTGCGCGCGATCGTCGATGCGCAGCGCGACGCGCTGGACCTCGTACTCGCCCACGGAAACCTGTCGGCCAGCCTGCGCAACGCCGTAGCCGAGGCGCTGATCGCAGCGGAGCTTGCGCGATGACCGCCGGCCCGTACAACCTGCCCGGCCCCGGCGACGAGGCGACCTGGCCGCGCTGCACGAACCATCCGAACGATCCTCGCACGCCCGCGCGCCGCCCGGTCGACCCGCGCGACGCGGCGATCGCCATCGCCCACGACCCGGCACGGCTCAAGCGGCTCAAGGCCGACGGCACGCTCGTCTATGCCGAGCTGCGGGTCAGGCACGACAGCCAGTGGATCGACCTGGACCTCGCGCTTGACGTCCTGTGCGGGCACATCGCCGCCGGCCGCTACGCCGACGCAGACGTGCTCGCCGCCGACATCCGCGCCGAGCTCGCGCGAGAGATCGCTCGGCTCATCGAGCGCGGCGACGTGGAGCCCGAGTGATGCGCGCCCCCGACAGCGATAGCTGGCCCGCCATCGCCGGGCTGCTCGCGGCGTTCTTCCTCGCGCTGTTTGTCTTCGAGCTCGCCGCGATCGCGCTGCTCGACTGGCTCGACGGGCGCGCGAGCGGCGTCCTCGCGGCGCTCGACGCATTCCTTGACGCACTGGACGGAGGCCTCTGATGGGGCAAGCAGCTTTGTGGTTCATTGCCGGCGTGATCGTCGGACAAGCCGCGCTGGTGGCCGTACTCGCGCTGCTGCATGGCGCGCGCGAGACGCCCTTGCAGGAGGACATAGCGCGATGAGCCGAGCCCGCGCCAACGAAATCGCGGCCCTGCGCCGCGCCGTCGACCAGTACGAGAACCTCAAGCGCGTCATCGTGCAGATCGTCAACGAGAACCCCGAAGGGCTCGCGCCGAAGATCCGGCCGCTGTTCGGGCAACGGCCGCGCGTCGCGCGGCGACTGAGGAGAGCAGCGTGACGAAGCGAACCATCACGATCGAGATCGTCGACGACGGCGGCTCGGGCGACTACACCGTGCGCGAGGGCGATCGCTACTGCGACCACCTGTGCTGGGACGAGATGCTCGGACAGGTCGTCGAGCTCACGCACCCGAAGATCGGCGTAGAGCGGTATCCGATGCTCACGGCCGAGGAGCACGCGGAGCGCGAGCGCCAGCATCAGGAGCGGATGGCGGCCATTAGCAGGAGCGAGACATGAGCGCCGTGCTCGAACAGGTCGACGCACCGGTGCGCGATCGCCACTACCTGGGCGGCGGCAACGTCGCCGGCATCCTCGGCGTGTCGCCCTACAAGACCCCCCTGCAGGAGTACCTCACGATCGTCGGCGAGGCCGAAGCACCGAGCGCCGAGCGTCTGTCGTTCTTCCGCCGGCGCAAGAGTTTCGAGCCGGTCGCGGCCGAGCTCTTCCAGGAGAAGACCGGCCTGCAGCTGGTCACGGTCAACGAGCGATACACCGACCGCGAGCACGCGTTCATCAAGGCCGAGATCGACGCGGAGACGGCCGGCGGCGAGAACGTCGAGATCAAGACCGTGCATCCGCTGGCCGCACGCGATTGGGGCGACGAGGGGGCCGACGACTGCCCGGTGTACGTGACCGCGCAGGCGCAACACGGGCTGATGGTGCGGGCCCGCGACCTCTGCTACGTGCTCGCGATGATCGGCTTCGACGACGTGCGCGTGTACCGCGTCGAGCGCGACGAGGAAATCATCGCGACCCTGCGAAAGCGCGAAATCGAGTTCTGGCAGGAGCACGTGCTCACGCGCACGCCGCCCCCGCCCGCGAACGTCGAAGACCTGCGCGTGCTCTACCGGCGCGATGCCGGCAACGCGATCGAGGCGACGCCGGAGATCGCCGATCGCATCGCCCGCCTGGTCGACCTGACGCTGCGCGCGAAGGATCTCGAGCGCGCGATCGGCGACGAGAAGGAAGCCATTCAGCTGTTCATGCGCGACGCCGCGAGCGTGACGATCAACGGCAAGCCGGCGATCACGTGGAAGTCGCAGACAAGCAACCGATTCGACCAGGCCGGCTTCAAGGCCGCGCATCCGGATCTGTTCGAGAAGTTCAAGGCCGCGAGCGAGAGCCGCATTTTCCGCATCAAGTGAAGGAGCAAACGACCATGAGCAATGCCGCATTGAAGGCGGTCACGACCGGCACCGCCGTCGCCGAAATGAAGCCGAAGGAGAAGATCGCGCACCTGCTGAATCAGCGCCGCGGCGAGATCGCGAAGATGCTGCCGAAGCACCTGAACGCCGAGCGACTGCTCAAGGTGGCGCAGATCGCCGCCACGACGACGCCGGCGCTGGCCGAGTGCGACATTCCCTCGCTCATCGGCGCAATCGGACAGTGCGCGCAGATGGGCCTCGAGCCGAACACCGTGCTCGGGCACGCCTACCTCGTGCCGTTCAACACGAAGCGCAAGGACGCGCAGGGTCGCGAGCGCTGGGTCAAGAGCGTGCAGGTCGTCATCGGCTACAAGGGATTGATCGACCTGGCGCGCCGCTCCGGGCAGATCGTGAGCATCGCCGCGCACGAGGTCTGCGAGAACGATCACTTCGAGCTCGTGTACGGCCTCGACGAGCGGCTGAATCACACGCCCGCAATGGGCGAGCGCGGCAACATCATCGGCTTCTACGCGGTCGCCAAACTCGTCGGCGGCGGGCACGCCTTCGAGTTCATGAGCTTGCATCAGGTGCGCGAGATCATGGCCGCCACGCAGAGCAAGGGGAAGTACGGCCCGTGGCTCGACCACTTCACCGAAATGGGCCGCAAGACCGTCATCCGGCGCCTGGCGAAGTACCTGCCGCTGTCGGTCGAGTTCCAAACGGCGGTGGCGCTCGACGGCATGGCCGCGGCCGACAAGGACCAGCAGTTCGACACGATCGACGGTGAGTTCACGATCATCGGTGAGCACGGCGATCCCGAGCCGCCGCCCGCAGACGACGCCGCCGAGCAGGCCGCGAGCCCCGAGCAGGCGACGCAGGGCGAGTCGGACGCCGCGCCACGCATCACCTTCGCGCAGCTCGTCGAGCGCATGCAGCAGGCGAAGAGCCTCGAGGCTATCGACGAGCTCGGCGACCTCATCCAGACGCTGCCCGCCGACCAGCAGCCCGACGCGAGCAACGAGTTCGGACGGCTGCGCAAGGCGCTCAAGGCGAAGGAATAGATCGCCGCCCGGAACGCCGCGGGATCCTCCTCCGATGGGCAGGCGTGACTTGCGGGTGGAGAGTAACCCGCGCCCTACATGGAATCGATCGGGATGAAGGTCTGCACGAAGTGCGGTCTCGCGAAACCGCGATCCGAGTTTCAGAAGAACCCGAGCATGCGTGATGGGCTGCGGTCCGACTGCAAGGCGTGCGCTGCGCTCCGGTTCGCCCGCTACTACGGCGAGCGCGCGGCCGAGCTCAACACGGCCCGGAAGAGGCGGCTTCGCGCGATGACCGAAGAGGAGCGCGCAATGTTCAACCAACAGAGACAGCGCGACGTCGAAGTGCAGCGCGCGCGATACCTGCTGAACGCCGAGCAGGAACGAGCGCGCAGCCGAGCGCACTACGCGAAGCCGGAAGTGAAGAGGCGGCACGCAGAGGCGACCGCGCGCCGACGGGCTCTCGGCCCGAAGAAGTTCAAGGCGCGCAACGCCGTGAAGAAGGCCGTTCTCCGCGGTTCGATTCGCCCGCTCCCGTGCTTCGTTTGCGGAGAGGCGGCGGAAGCGCACCACCCGGACTACGACCGGCCGCTCGACGTCGTATGGCTCTGCCGGGCGCATCACCGACAGGCGCACATGCTGGTCGTGCGTCGTCGCGTTTCGACACCAACAACGAGGAACCGATGAAACGAGTCTACCGAGTGATCTCCGCCCGCACCGGCGACGAATGGCTCGTCCGCGCGCACAACCAGGCGCAGGCGATCCGCCATGTCGTGAAGAGCGAGTACCGCGCGGCCGTTGCTTCCCAAGAGACGCTCATAGAGCTTCTGACCGCCGGCGCGAAGGTGCTCGACACCGACGACGAGCCGGAGCTCGATCTCGACGACGAGCGGAGCGAGGCGACGGCGTGACGTTCCACGTTCCGGACAAGTGGCGCATCCGCTCCGGGCGGCTCGCGTCGGATGACTCCTTCGGGAACAACGGCGCGTTCTTCGTGCCCGGCGTGCGCGGCGGCCCGGTGCTCGCGGTCATTGCCAGCGACGGCGACGGCTGGGAGCACGTGTCCGTGAGCACGCCGACGCGCTGCCCGACGTGGGACGAGATGTGCCGCGTCAAGGCGCTCTTCTGGGACGACGAGGACTGCGTGCTGCAGTACCACCCGCCGAAGAGCGACTACGTGAACTTCCATCCGTTCTGCCTGCACCTGTGGCGGCCGATCGGCACCGAGATCCTGCGCCCGCCGGCAGCGCTCGTCGGTGGCATCCCCGTACCTGCCTGACCCCACCCCCAGGAGCCCACATGCTCGAGTTCGATCGCATCACCGCCAGCATCCGCAGCGTCAACCTGCGCGCGGAGAAGCACGGCCCGGAGGAAGTGCCGGCCTGCGACCTCAAGATCGAGACGGACCAGCCGAACAGCGTGCTCGCGTTCTTCGGATCGCAGTTGCTCGATTCGCTGTACTGGCGCGCCGAGACGACCGAGGCGCCCGCGCAGGCCGAGCTCGACAACGTCGAGCCCATCGCCGAGAAGCCGAACCTGCGCTGCCCGAAGCTCGTCGGCCCCTTCGGCATCGCCTACGAGGGCGTCGGCTACACGCTGCGCATCGAGTGGGGCATCGACGACTCGACCGAGATCGCGATCTACGACGCGCGGATCAACGCGATCACGATCGACCCGAAGGAAGGCGGCAGCGTCACGATCAAGCTGCGCGCGCAATTCGAAGTGGACGAGAAACTCGCCGGGCGCCTGGGCGTGATGATCGGGCGCCAGGTGACGATGAGCGTCGAGCCGCCGGCGAAGGAAGAGAGGCTCGCGGCATGACCCACATCGCCATCAGCATCGCCGCCGACGACTGGCCGTGGATCATCGGCGCGCTGTTCCTCGCGATCGTGCTGCTGGCGTGGAGGGCAGTGCGATGAGCGAGCCGATCACCGCGCACCCGCTCTGCTGGCCGCCGACGATCCCGCGCCGCAAGCAGCAGCGCGAGCGCGGGTCGTTCAAGACGACGCTGGCCGGCGCGCTGCGCAACGTCGATGACTCGCTGCGCCGCTTCGGCAACGACAGCGGATCGCCGATCAAGGACCTGGTGCTTTCGTCGAACGTCACGCTCGGCGTCGAGAGGCCGGCCGACCCGGGCGTGGCAGCCTGGTTCACCTGGGATCTCCAGCAGGTCTGCATCCCGGTCGACCGCTACGACACCCCGGCGGCAAACCTCCAGGCGATCCACCACATCGTCGAAGCGCGCCGCGTTGAGCTGCGCCACGGGACGCTCGCGCTCGTGCGCGCGTCGTTCCACGGGCTCAAGGCGCTTCCGGCGCCGACCGGTAGCGACTGGTGGACCGTACTCGGCTGCGAGCAGACGTCTACGCTCGAGCAGGCGCGGGAGGCATACCGGCGCGCGGCGAGCGCGGCGCACCCGGACCGCGGCGGCAGCGACGATCGCATGGCAGAAGTGAACCGCGCCTGGGAGCAAGCGCAGGAGGCGGCACGGTGAAACGCATCTACCTCAGCGGCCCCATGTCGGGCATCGCCGAGTTCAACTTCCCCACGTTCAACGCCGAAGCGGCGCGGCTACGCGCGGCCGGCTTCGAAGTGGTGAACCCGGTCGACATCAATGCCGATCCCGCGAAGTCGTGGCACGACTGCCTGCGCGCGGATCTCGCGGCGATGCTCGACTGCGACACGATCGCACTGCTGCACGGCTGGGAGGGTTCGGCGGGCGCCCAGCTCGAGGTGCACCTCGCGCACCGGATCGGCATGAAGATCGTGATGGCGGCCGACCTGCCGAAGCGCTCGACCTTCGACCTGGTCGCGCACATCCGGCGCGCGAAGGCCTTCAGCGAGCGCACGTTCGGACCCGGCGCGCGAACCGCCGGCGTCGTGGCGCACATCCGCAAAGAGCTCGTCGAGATCGAGGCCGCGCCCGCCGACCTGAGCGAGTGGATCGACGTCGTGATCCTCGCGCTCGACGGCGCATGGCGCGCCGGCTACAGCGCCGAGCACATCGTCGAGGCGCTCGCGGCGAAGCAGGCCAAGAACGAGGCGCGGAAGTGGCCCGACTGGCGCACGGCGCCGGCCGATGGGCCCATCGAGCACGTTCGCGACGAGGCGCGCGGCTGACCATGAACCCCGCGTTGCGCGAGAACGACGAGCAGGCCGAGCGCAAACGCGCCGGCCGCCAGGTGCGTCCGATCGTCGTCCAGTCCGTCGGAAAACCGGAAGCGGTATCCTCGCTGGCCCGGCTGCTCCTCGCCCGCAGGCAGCGGCCGACCGTCGAGCTGGTGACCGATGAGCAACCGAGCAGCCGTCTACCTGCGATCGAGCAAGGACCGCAGTGATGTGTCGATCGACGCGCAGCGCCGCGCGCTGCACGAGCTCGCGTCGACCCGCAATCTCGTCATCGTCGCCGAGTACGCCGACGCCGTAGAGTCCGGCAAGGACGACGATCGCCCCGCCTTCCAGCGCCTGCTGCGCGACTTGAAAGCGCCGGGCCGCCCGTGGGAGCACATCCTCGCGCTCGACACTGCGCGCATCGCGCGGCGCCAGATGCTCGCGCTCATCTTCGAGCAGGAATGCGAGCGCGCCGGCGTGAAGCTCACCTTCCGCGCGGTGCCCGACGCCGACCCGATCACGATGACGCTGCTCAAGTCCATCCTGCGCGCGATGGACGAATGGCACTCGCTCACGAGCCGGCAGAAGGGCCTCGCCGGCATGGCCGAGAACGTGCGGCAGGGATGGCGCGCCGGCGGCCGAGCGCCCCGCGGCTATCGGCTCGAGTACCACGCGACCGGCGCCATCCGGGACGGCGCGCCGGTGATGAAGTCCCGGCTCGTTCCCGACGAGATCGCGCACCAGGTCACGGCGTATCTGCGCGCGCGCGCCACCGGCGAAATGCGCGGGCAGATCCTCGCGCGCCTGGGGCTCGACTGGCAGGCGTCGTCGTTGAACGGGATGGAGTGGCAGGCGCTGACCTACGCCGGGCACACCGTCTGGAACATGCACGCCGAGCGCGAGGGCGGGTCGAGCAAGACCGGAACGAAGCGACGGCCGCGCAGCGAATGGATGATTCAGCGCGATACGCACGAGGCGCTCATTACCGACGACGAGGCCGAGGCGATCCTCGCGCAGCTCGAGCGCCAGCGCGCGACCTTCACCCGGCAGGACGCGGGCAGCTACCTGCTCACTGGGCTCCTGCAGACGCCGGAGGGCGCCGCGTGGGCGGGCGACAGTGGCGGCTTCTATCGCGTCGCGAAGGGCCCGCGCGTGGCCGCGTACCGCGTCGACGAGGCAGTGCTCGCGCGCATGTTCGACGACCTGGACGATGAGCTCACCGCGGCGAAGGTGGCGCGCGCGATGCGCGATGCGCTGGCCGAGCCGGTCGACGGCAGGACGATCGCCGGGCTCGAGAAGCGCGTCGCCGGGCTATCGCATCAGATCGGGCGCACCGTCGACCTGGCGGGCCGAATGGACGACCCGGCGCCGGTGCTGCGCCGAGTGGCCGAGCTCGAGGCCGAGCGCGCGGGCGTGGTCGAGCGACTCGATCTCCTGCGGCGCCAGCAGGCAGCAGCTCAGGAAGTGGAGACGATCGGCCCGGCAGAGGTGCGCGCAGCGCTCAAGACGCTACGGCAGGAAATGGAAGACGCGGAGGATCGGGCTTCGCTGCGCCCGGTGCTGGCCGAGCTCGTGGAGAAGATCGAGCTCGATCCGACGACGCTGGATTGCCGGCTGCACTACCGGCTAACCGGGGTATCTCTGGCGTCCCGTAGGGGTTCGGAAATGTCCCCGGTTTCGTGGGCAGCCCGCGTGATCGTACTACCGAAGCGGCGCAAGGGCGAATCCCGACGAGGAATCCGAATCGCGGCGTAGGAGCGCGCGAAGGCGCCCCGCCGCACCTACCCCTTACCGCCCCGCCGATCGCCGCGCCTGCGCCCGCGTCGCGAGCCGACGCCCACCTACAGCACAAACGCCACGCAGCGCGACAGCCACCACGCCCACCAGTCGAGCAGCGCGTCGATCAGCTGCATGACAGCGGCAGCCGCACGACCTGGTCGGCGCTGATCGAAGCGATGTAGTACGCACCCTGATAGCAGACGACGCGCATGTCGGTGGGAAACACCGGCTTCGCCGCGGCGGGCGCGGCCATCGGCGCAGGCGCCGCGCATGCAGTCAGGAAGAGCACGAGCGCCGCGATCGCGATCGTCACGGCGAGCGTCCACAGGAGCGGGCGAAACGGATTGTCGTCAGGCTGCTGCATGGCTACGGCTCCCCTTGGCGCACGGCATCGTTGGACGAGATCACGGCATCGAGCACGGTCGCATCCACGCCGATCTGCCGGCAGTAGTGCGCGAGCGCCGCAATGTCCTTCGGCAGGCACCTGCCTCCGAACCCTCGCTCGTCGCGAAACGCCGCGGTGTGCATCGGCCCGACCCTCGGATCGTCGAGCCACCCTTCGCGAACGACGTGGTAGTTCGCACCGGCCGCCTCGCAGATGTCGCGCAGCGTGTTGGCGAAAGTCACCTTCAGCGCGAAGAAGCTGTTCTCCGCGTACTTCACCGTCTCGGCCTCGAGCGCCGTCATGAATCGGAAGCGCGTACAGGGACCCAGGCGCGGCAGGAAGAGGTCCGCCACAGCGCTGCAATCGACCGCCAGGCCGCCGAGGATCATCCACCCGTGGCCGACCGGGTCGGTCGGCTGTGGGTACTGCGCGGGCGTCCAGTAGCGCGACTCGCCCATGTACTCGGGCGAGAACACGACGCGCTTTCCGGTCTCGCTGCGCAGCCGGTCGCAGGTGCCCGGGGTCACGGTCGACTTCACGAGCACCAACTCCGCATCGATCTCACGCACTGCCGCCTCCACGTAGGAGACGTCACAGGCGCCGTCGGCGCGCATCGGCGAAGGCACGCACACGATCGCCAGCCGGGCGCCGGCGGCATGCGCGTAGCTCGACATCCCGCGCGGCGGGTCGACGATCAGTGCATCGGGGAAGATGCGCGCCATCCCGCGCCCGACGACGCCGGCCCCCAGGATCGCGACGCGCGCGGGCGCGCCCTCTACACTCGGCGTGGCCACCGCATGCAACATCGATGCGGTCACGGCTGCTGTCCCGTCGTCAGCACTTGGGTGCGCGGTGCCGAGAATTTCAGGCCCAGCCAATACCCGATCACGCCGCCCAGGATGCCGGTGACAACGCTCGAGGCGATCGCTGCGCGCAGCTCGCCAGAGAACGCCGTGTCGGAGCCGGTGAGCACGATCCAGACCGTGCCGTACAGCAGTGGCAGCAGCGCGATCGTGATCCAGAAGGCGGGAATGTGGCGCACGTCCTCGCCCTTCATCGCGGTGCTGTAGGCCCGGGCGCCCTCGATCCCGCCGCCGCCGGCTTCGGTGATCTCGAACCAGCCTTCGGCCTCGAGGCGCTGCGCGACCTGCGCGCGGACCTCCGGCGACGAGCGCACCGCTTCGACAGCGGCCTGAGCGTTCGGCGCACCGGTCGCCGCCTGCACGCTGTTGATGAGGATCTCGGCCGCTTTCGCGTTGCGCTCGGTGACGCGGCCTTCGCTGCCGAACGATCGGATCAGGCCGGGGATCTCGCGCACGAGCGCGGCAACGGCAGCGGCGGTAAACGGTTCCATCGGTTGAGCCTCCACGGGGACGGAGAGAGGGGAGTCGGCGATCTGCTGCGGGGTCGGGGTTTCGGCGACGAGCTCGGGCGCCGCCTCAGCCGGCGCCGGCACGAACGACCCGCCGGCCGCGACGTAGGTGTCGAGCACGCGCTGCATGCTCTCGGTGCGCTGGCCGTAGGGCGAGCCCGGGAGCGACGCCCACTCGAGCCGGCACTTCGCGATCGCCTGCTCGATGCGCCCGGCGAGGACGTCATCGAGCGCCTTGCGGCGGATGAGCAGGCCGACGGCGCCACGGTCCTGCGATGCGGGCGAGAAGTCGGGCAAGCCGTACTTCGCGCGCATCTCGTCCCAGGTGCCGGCGATGACCTGGTACGCGCCGGCGGCCGTCGACCAGACCTTGTAACGCTCGATCCAGACGCGCTGGCGCGGGTGGTCGGTGAAGTCGTCGAACAGCCCGCCGCCGACGATTCGTCGATAGCCGTCGTCGTCGAACGTGCCCTCGCCCAGGCGAATCGCGCGCAGGAACGCGCGCACGTTCGGCGAGCGCAGCGCCTCATCCAGACGCGCAGTCACTTCGCGATCCACCCGAGCGCGTAGAGCGCCACCACGATGCCGAGCAGGCCGCCCAGGAGCCCGACGCCCCACGCGATCACGCGACCGATCGTCTTCGCACCCGCGACCATCTCGCGGATCTCGCGCGTGTCGCGGCACAGCTCGCTCGTGAGCCGGTTGCCCTGACGCACGTCGGCCTCGATCTTCGTGACCGTCTGCGAGATCGCGCCAACATCTTCCTCGAGCCGCGCGATGCGACGCTCGTGCGCGTGGAGAATCACCTTTTCGATCATTGGTTCACAGCCGACTAGCA